>DATNKB010000056.1:0-15774 GCA_035603595.1 Candidatus Dormiibacterota bacterium | reverse complement strand
CGGAGTGGCGCTGCTGTACTGGGTGGGCGGCATTCGCGTAATCGCAGGGACTTTTACGCTCGGCGTGCTGATTTCGTTTATTCAGTATGCTCAGCGGTTTTTCCGACCGATTCAGGACCTCAGCGAGAAATTCAACATCTTACAGGCGGCGATGGCGGCGTCGGAACGGATTTTTGGCCTGCTGGATGAGCCGGTGACGATCGTTTCGCCAGCGAAGGTGCATTCGCTGCCCGCGCCACGCGGCGAAATCGAATTCCGCAACGTGTGGTTTGCTTATCATGGCGGAGCGAATCCGAAGGAAGAGGATTGGGTGCTCCGCGATGTTTCTTTCCGCGTGGAGCCGGGACAGACGCTGGCGATTGTTGGACACACGGGCGCGGGTAAGACGACGATCATCCAGTTGCTGCTGAGGTTTTACGACGTGCAGCGCGGCGACATTTTGCTGGATGGCGTAGATATTCGGGAGATGGACCTGCAGGCTCTGCGGAAGATGTTTGGCATCGTGCTGCAGGATCCGTTCCTTTTCACGGGCACGCTGGAATCGAACGTGAAGCTCGGCACAGAAAAGATCACTCGGGCGGATACGGAACGGGCGCTGCGCGAAGTGGGCCTCGGGCCGTTCGTCGAATCGCTGGCGCAGGGCGTCGAAACGCCGGTGACCGAGCGCGGTTCGACTCTTTCCGTCGGCCAGCGGCAGTTGGTGAGTTTTGCGCGCGCGCTGGCGCATGATCCGAAGTTCATGATTCTTGATGAGGCTACGTCGAGCGTCGATACCAAGACGGAACTTCTGATACGCGAAGCGCTGGACCGTCTGCTCGAAGGCCGCACGGCGGTGGTGATAGCGCATCGCTTGAGCACGATTCAGCACGCGGATCGCATTCTGGTATTTCACAAAGGGCGTTTGCGCGAGCAGGGGTCGCACCAGGAACTTCTCGGCCTGCGCGGAATTTACTACCGGCTGTATCAACTTCAGTACAAGGAACAAGAGCTTTCGCTGCCCGTTCCCGGCGCGGGAGCGTCCGGATTCTCGCATCCGCTTCCGGCCGATGACTGACGCGGCGGGTTGCGCCTGCCGATGGGTTTGGCCTCGCCAGTTTTCCTCACTTCCAATTGAACTTACTTTTGGACGCAAACGATGAGCGCGCCTGAAATTCTGATTTCTGCCGGCGAAGCGTCGAGCGATATGTATGCGGCGCGGCTGGCTACGGCGTTGCACGCGCGTACGGGGGCACGGCTGTTTGGAATGGGCGGCAAGCGAATGGCTGAAGCCGGTGTTGACCTTATCGCGGATTACCATCAAGTGGCAGTGGTCGGCATATCGGAAGTGCTGCACAAAATTCCGACCGTAGTCGGCGTGCAACGGAAGATTGCTGCTGAAGCTGTGCGGCGGCGGGCAGCGCTGGCAATTCTCGTTGATTCTCCGGGGACTCACCTGGGCGTGGCGCGCAGGCTGAAAAACAATGGGATTCGCGTGGGATATTTCATCGGACCGCAGGTGTGGGCGTGGCGGCCTGGGCGCGTGCGGGTGGTTAAGCGGCTCGTCGAGCGAATGGTGGTGATCTTTCCCTTCGAAGAGGCGATTTATCGGGAGGCTGGAGTGCCGGTGGATTTCGTCGGCCATCCGCTGGTAGACGTGGTGAAAGCTTCGATGAGCCGTGCGGAATTTGCGGCGCGGCACGGCCTCGATCTGAACCGCCCGATCGTGACGCTGCTGCCTGGCAGCCGTCGCAGCGAAATCGAGCGGCACTATCCGCTGATCATGGAAGCTTGCGAACGGCTTTCGCGAGAAGTACCGAATTGCGGTGCGATACAGTTCGTGTTGGCAGCGGCACCGGCCTTGGGGGCGGAGCTTTTTGCTCCGTATGCGAGGCCCGGAGTTTCGGTGACGCGCGTGGAGGGCGCAACATATGACGCGCTCAGCGCCGCTGATTGCGCCATTGTGGCGAGCGGGACGGCCACGGTGGAAGCCGCGTTATTGGGAACGCCGATGGTAGTGGTCTATCGCGTAAGTCCCACGAGCGCCTTCGTGCTGAAGCGAATGGTGCGCTCACCTTTCATCGCCATGGTGAATCTAATTGCTGGGCGGCGCGTGGTGCCGGAATTGATTCAAGACCAATTCACTTCTGAGGCGGTGGTAGAGGAAGTGCGCAAGCTGCTGGGATCGCCGGCCGCACGCGATGACATGAAAGCGGACCTGGCAGAGGTGCGAACGAAACTCGGTCCTGGCGGAGCGATCGAGCGCGCGGCGGACATTTTCGCTGCGATGCTGTAAGCTTTCAAGATAGGCAACTACAGCGGCCAGTCTGGTATCTTAGTTATGCAGCGCCAACGAGCAGTTTCGAGAGGCTGTTTCTTGTTCAAAATTTATCGAGTGGCCGGCCTGCTGACGGTTTCGCTTGCCTTTGCATTCCCTGCCCTGGCACAAGCGCCTCACAGTTTTCCATTCCGCGCGACGAATTATGACGTGGAAGTGATTCTCCATCCTGATGACCAGAACATTACCGCGACTGTGAAGGCAGATTTTGTGGCCGAGCAGGTGTCGAAGACGGTGGTGGTGGAGCTGCATCCGGACTTGAAAATTGCGACGGTTCACGAACCGAACGGCAAGCCGCTTGAATTCAGCCGCGATACGAATTATCCGCTGTTGATCACGATCGGACTTCCCGAGGCGGCGTCACCGGGGAAAAAAGTGACGCTGCAGTTTGATTATGCGGGGCCGATTTCGAGCGAAGATGATAGCCCGACGAAGGGCGTGCGCTTCGCGAATATCGACAAGACGTCCGCATATCTTTTGCTGCCAGCGCGCTGGTTTCCGCTGACGAATTACACTTCGAATCGCTACACCGGGACATTCAAGCTGATCGTGCCGGACACTTTTGTGGTGGTGGGTACGGGGAAAGCCGATTCACCGGTGGCGCAGCCTGCGCTCGGGCGCGGCGATACGGCGAAATTCGCATACACATTTCACTGCGACAAGCCGGGACGAGTGGGATCGTTTGTCGCGGGGAGTCTGCAGCTTTCACCGGTACAGACGGAAGGATTGAGCTCGTCAGTCTATACCCCACCTGCGCAGGCAAGCACGGCGAATTCATACGCGACGTCGCTCTCGCATATCGTCTCGTATTTTTCGGAATCATTCGGCGGGCTCGAAGCGGAGCCTTCCTGGACCATCGCGCAATTGCCGGACGGCACCCTGCAGGGGTTTGCGGCGCCCGGCTTGCTTTTGATCAGCGCGCGGCAATGGACGACGAAAGCGAATGAGCGGATGCTTTCGCAGCTTGCGGCCGAGCAATGGTGGGGTGAGCGCGTGATGCCTGCGACATTACCGGATTCGTGGCTTACGAATGGACTTTCGCGTTACGCAGAAGCGATGTATGCAGAGCAGTCGGACGGAGTGGCGGGGCTGCACAAGGCGCTCGAGGATTTTGCGGTGGGCGCGCTGATGTATGAGGATACGGCGCCGATCGCGCAGGCGCAGCGGCTGGCGACATTTTCGAACGAGTATCGCTCGGTGGTATCGGATAAGGGCGCGCTTGTGTTTCACATGCTGCGCACGGAGCTGGGCGACGACGCGTTCAATTCGCTGCTGCATGATTTTTACAAGAAGTACGAAGGCAAGACGGCGACAATTGCGGAATTCGAAACGATGGCGAAAACTAAAGTGCCGCCTCCGGTGAAAGGTCAGCCGCCGATTAATCTGACTTCGTTTTTTGCGCAGTGGCTGAATTCAACCGGCATTCCTGAGTTCAGGCTCGAGTACATCACGTATCGGACGCCGAAGGGATTTAAGGTAGTGGGCAAGATTCACCAGGATTTGGATACGTTCCGCATGCCCGTGGAGATTCGCGTGGATACGGAGGGAAATCCTGAGTTCAAGAAACTGCTGGTAAGCGGTACGACTTCGGATTTCACGATTGAGACGTTCGGGCGGCCGAAGCCCAATGGAATCGTGATCGACCCAAATAATAATCTGCTGAAATCGAGTCCCCGGCTGCGGGTGCATGCGGCGATTGCGCGCGGCGAGGGCTATGCCGAGCTTGGCAAATATTATGAGGCGATACAGGAGTATCAGCGCGCGCTCGATTTGCAGCCGGGAAATTCGCTGGCGAACTTCCGGATGGGCGAGGCGATGTTCTACCAGAAGAATTATCAGTCGGCGGCGAATGCGTTTCGCGCTGCGCTGAGCGGCGATCTCGATCCCAAGTGGACGGACGTCTGGAGCCACATTTACATTGGCAAGATTTGGGACCTGCTCGACCAGCGCGCTCGGGCTGTGAATGAGTACAGCCTCGCGCAGCATACCGGCGACGACACGGCGGGAGCGCAGTCGGAAGCAACCCGCTTTCTGCAGAAGCCGTACTCGGCGGATGCGGCCGTGAATGCGGCGAATACACCTTCTCCAGCCGATAGCGACAAGGCCGGCGCGGGATCGTCAGCGGCGCCGGGGTCACAAGCGGGCTCGCAATCTGGAGGTTCCGGCGGCGATCGACCGGTCCTAAAGAAACGGCCTTCGAGCGACTAGTCGGTCTGCTCCGATTCCCCACGATATTTTAGAGCGGTTGGAAGCCTGCCAGAGTGAGCGAGTCGATTCCTTTTTGCTGAATAAGCACTTTGAACGTTTCTCCCATTCCTTCGGGGTGGATCAACGTCTTGAAGAGCGACCTGGCGGCTAATTGCTTGTGTTCGGTTGCGCCCACACTTTCCAGATCGGCGAAATTCGAGTACCGCGCGAGCGCTAGCAGGAAATTCGTCTGCGATGTGAAGCCGGCGCGATTGAGGCCACTGCGCGCACCCCACAGATCAAGCGCCGTGAAATTCACGTGCGCTGTGAGGTCTTGCGAGCCGGGGGCCCGGTAGAAATCTTCGCCTGCACGATGCCGATCGTATGCGAGCAGGGTTCCACGCATATGGCGATCGTCGTAGAGTTGCCGCGCTTCATCGCCATAATCGATTGTGAGCAGGAATCCGCGGTGCAACCGGCGCGCCGCATCTTCGATCCAATTGCACGCCGCGAGGTTTGCTTCGGCCATTTGCCCTTCGCGCAGGGTAATTTGCTGCGCTCCGAAATACTCGGCTATTGCGGTAGACGAAAGCGGTCCGAGTTCCTCGCAGAATCCGTTCTGTGAATGCGTGACATATATCTCCCGCAGATCTTCGTTGGCGCGCAGTACGCGGTGCACTGCAAACGCATCGAGTAGCTCGTTTGAAAATATGCACCCGTTTGGGATTTCGGCCGGCAGTTCTTCGCTGGAACAAAACCTCCCTTTCGCAATGTGATCCTCGAGGTTCTGTATCTGCGCTGTCCGGCGCACGGCCGATCGCTCAACAGCAACATAACGGACGGCCGAGTAGAATTCGCCCAAGGAATCGCGCGCGCAGTCCAGCACCTGCTTAGCCAGGCGCCCGGTTCCGGCGCCAGCCTCCACTAATACGAATGGCTGTGGCCGGTCGAGCACATTCCACATTTCGTGAAACTGGCGCGCAAGCAAACGGCCGAACAGTGGAGTCACGTCGACGCTCGTGACGTAGTCGCGCCGCTCGCTTTGATCGGCTTTCGTGTAATAACCGTGCTCCGGATGATACAGGCAGGCATCCATGTATTCCGCAAAGGTGATTCGGCCCTGCGATTTGATCTGCTTGGCGAGAATTGCAGCGAGCGGCGTGGGATTGGAACGCACGCGGCTAGTTCTCCCGCTGCGGATTGCGGGTGAACATTTCGATCACATAGTCGTGCAGACAGTCGTAGAGATGCTTTTGAAAAGTCCAAGGGAATTGCGAATGCTCGATCTCGCGCGGGCGAAGCTGAATCGTGTATTCGTGGACTTCCGGTTGCGAGGGCTTGAAGCGAATGAGCACTTCCACGGATTCTTTTGCACTGCGAGCCTCGAAATCGAACAGCGGATGCTCGTATTTCGTGAGTTCGTGCTGCACCTTCGAGAGCATTTCCTCTTCGGGCGTCACAGCGCGGCCGCTCCACCACTTTTCATTTCATCGAAAGAACGCTGAAACGTGTCGAGTGCGTCTTTATCGAAGAGCACGAACGACACTTTTTCCAGAGACGTGGGGCCTTCGAAGTGCTTGGCCACTTCGCGCAGCATAATTTCCGCGCATTCGCGCATCGGGAATCCAGCAATGCCGGTTCCGACTGCGGGGAATGCGATCGTCTTCAGCTTCTTTTGTGCTGCAATTCGCAGTGAGTGAGCCGTGGAACTGCGCAGCGATAGCGCATCGGTGCGTCCGCCCAATTCCATACTGGCCGCATGGATCACATAGCGGGCTTTGAGTTCTCCACCCGTCGTGATGGCCGCGCCGCCGACGGGAATTGTGCCGATTGCATCGCACTCAGCCTGAATTTTTGGGCCGCCCTTGCGCCGAATCGCTCCGGCCACGCCACCGCCGAGTTGCAAGTCGTTGTTGGCAGCATTGACGATCGCATCGTTGTTCATATCTGTAAGATCGCCCTGCAAGATTTCGATTCGATCGGCGAGGTTCATTCGCCCCGGCCCTTCACGCGAAGCGGTACAACTTCGCCGGCCCCGAACGGCTGAGGCGATTCAAAAATAATTCCAGCTTCCATGCCCATCCGCCGGGCCATTTCGGCGCACGCCACGGTGGTCGCATCCGACGTGTCTGCTCCCCGAACAAGTTCCACCCGAGTGATTTTTGACCCAGGATTCGCGAAGCGCATCCCTATGCAGTCCTCAGTGCGAAAAGTAATCGAGGCAATTTCTGTGATCGAAAGCGACGTGTTGCTCGCCAGGATAGCTCCGGGCTTAGCGAATTTGTCGAAGATCGTGAAAATCTCAAGCTTCACTTCCATCTCGTCAGGGACCGTCTCGATCAGGACATCGGCAACGCGGCACACCTCGTCGGCTCGGCTTGCGGTAGAGAATCGGGCGAGCACAGATTCTCCTTCTTGCGGATTTAGTTCGTGACGAGCAATGCGCTCGCCAAGCGATTGCCGCACGTAGGCGATTCCTTTCTCAAGCATTTCACTCGACACATCCTCGAGAACCACTTGATAGCCTCCCAACAAAGCCGCGAGCGCAACTTCGCGCCCTGTCGCATTCCCGCCAATTACTCCGATTGTGTCGACACGCATCAATCGATCCAGAACTAGGCCTGCACCGGAAAAAGACGGGCAGCGTTGTCGTAAAGGATTTTCTGCTGCGCCGCCGGCGAAATCGGTAGAGCACGGAATTTTGCAATGTTACCAAGCACGTCAGGAACACCGGGCCCCGGCCAATCGGTTCCGAATAGCACCTTATCGGCGATCTCCTCGATCCGCGGAAAATATTCCATCAACTTCTGTGGCGGAATCCCGGAAATATCCATGTACATGTTCGGGTGCCGACGGACGAGAAAGAACGCTTCATTCATCCAGAGCGGACGGCCGCCATGTGCGAGTATCACGGCGAGGTCAGGAAAATCCACTCCTACATCGTCAGCGAGCATTGGCTGCGCGTAGGCATTCCGAGCACCGAGAAAAATCGAAGTGCCCGTGTGAATCATCACCGGCATGCGATTCGCCTGCGCCCGCTCATACATTCCCCGCAGCGGACCCAGCCCGTTGCGGTAGTCATTCGGAGCAAAAAGCTGGTGCGACGGATGCACTTTGAGGGCACGAATCCCGATCTTCTTCAGGCGGTCAACTTCAGCGCCGGGGTCGGCCACATACCTGGGATGAACGGAACCAAACGCCAGCAGGCGTTTCGGATCAGCAGCACAGTAACGCGCCACCCATTCGTTTACTTCCGAGGTAAATCCAATCACGTCCGGACTGACGTAGTTAATCAGTCCGGCGCGCTCGATTTCCGCGCTATCCATGAATTTCAGGAATTCGCTTGGGCTTGCGGCAAACCGAACGGCGTCGTCAAAATCCTTCCGCCCGCGCCGGACAAGTTCCTGAGCCTTGGAATTGAAACCCTCCATCGGCGTAATGTGAATGTGGATGTCAATAACCGGAGGCAAATGAAATTACTCCAAAGCTCGCTAGAGCCTAGCGATCCCTTCTTCATCAAAGCCAAGGACAACGCGTCCTCCGGCGAGAATTACGGGGCGGCGGATCAGGTTCGGCTCCTTCGCCATCATACGAATCGCTTCCGCGCGGGAAGGCGGATTCTCTTTCATGTTTTTGCGGCGGTACAGCTCGTTCCGCGTATTCAGAAAGTCCCGATGATCGCGATCGCCAATAAGTTTTTCGAGTTCATCCGCAGTGAGCCTGTCTTTGCTTAGATCGTGAAAGTCCAGCGCTATGCCCTTCTTTTGCAAGAGACCTCTTGCCTTGCGGCATGAGGTTCAAGTGGGCTTATGAAAAAATTTCACCCTCTTCCGGAGACTTTTTGATTTGCCTTTGCTCATCGGTGTTCTCTCCCTAGTAACGCGGAACTTTGGGGTCAATCTCAGCTGACCAACGATCGATGCCACCCGCCATGGATTTCGCGCCCGGTATTTCTTGCGACCGGAGCCATGCTGCAGCGTCAAGGCTGCGGATACCGTGATGACAGAACAGAACAATGTTGTCGGCTTCCTCAAATTTCGCCAGGTTCGAGGGGATTTCGCGCATCGGAACGAGCACAGCACCCTCAATCCAAGAAGTTTCGAATTCCCACTTTTCGCGTACATCGACAAATAGGAATTTGTCGCCGCGCTCCATCATGCTCTTCACTTCGCGCGGCGTGATTTCGATGTTCGCGAAAGGATCGTCAGCCATCAGTATCCGTAATCGGCTGGCGCGGAGAGCGCGTGCTCCCGCACACGAAGCGCCTCATAACGTTCACTGCTGAACTTTTCCATGTATTCATGGCGATCGCGCACCGGCAAAACCCACCTCGATAGCCAATTCTCGAAATCTTCCACTCGCTTCGTCTGATCGTGATATTCGCTGAAGAATGCGTGATCGCGACCATAGTACCCTTGCACGGGCGAAGGGTGAGCACCGCCCGGCTCGTGGACGACGGCCGACACCATGAATCCCGGGATTAAAGTGCGGTTGGGATCGGAAGCAATCACTCCGGGTTCGACAATTTCCTCCGCGACGATGATCACCTTCCGAGACGCACGAGCTCCGTCAATGGCGACACCCAAGCTTCCCCAGACGTGCGCGTTTCCTTGCGCATCGGCGCGCTGCACGTTGATGATCGCGACGTCCGGCCGTAGAGCACGCACCGCGACCAGCTTTTCCTCGCTCACGGGCGATGGGAATTCGCGCAGATTTCCGTTCTTCTTGAGCAGATCGCTGCCGAGCGTGGCATAGGTGGGCATGAACGGCACGCCCAGCGCGGCCGCGTGCAACGCTAGCGCCAGCGTGAAGTTCGAGTAATCGACCGTTTCGAGACGCCGAGGAATTCCCTGCTCCACCGCGCGACGGAAACAATATCCCACGCCTGCGGAAACATTTCCCACCCACGCCGCCATCACACGCGAAACGCAACCCGCGCCGATCAACTGGTCAAATAAAATATCGGAGATCGGTCCCACAAGAGTCAGATCGCGCCGGCTTTGTCGAATCAGTTCGTGCCCTGCTGCGAACGGAATCATCTGCTCGAGCTGCGCGCCGAGCAGCACCATCGAGCCGGACGGCACATGCCGCACGATCGCGTCATGCATCGTCGTCAATTTGGATTCGCTAGCCATCAGCTCCAACCGGAAATATATATCTGAGCTACCGCGTCCAGAAATGATTCGGATCAATCTCGCGCATCACGTCGAGCTCGGAATCGCTTGGCACCGGCGTGTCCACCAGTTCGTCAGCTACGCGCAATGTCCAGCCGGTATTTGTGAGCACTTCTTCAACGCTAACCCCCGGATGAACCGAAGCGAGATACGCCTCGCCATCCGTCCCGAATCGAAGCACGCCCATCGTGGTGATGACGGCGGATGGTCCTGACGATAAAGGAAGCCCCTGTGCGTGCCGCCAGCCGTCGCCGAGGCCGTAACCAGGCGAGGTGACATGGCTCACGCGCTCAGTCAAACGCGCACGCTCATGGGCAAGAAGCACGACAGTGCGTTTCGCGAGGCACGCAATGTCGCACGCGCCTCCCGAGCCTGGCAACCGCTGCATTTCGCGATTACGATGTCCCCATGTGCTGTTCAGATTACCGAAGCGATCCACTTCCGCGGCACCCAGAAAACCCATGTCGACGCGGCCCTGCTGCAACAGGCCCATCACATCGAGCATTTGGCCACACTGCGTCGCCGCGCGGAGGTTCGGCGGATCGCCCATCGTGTAGAGAAGTTCTTTGGCGGGAGTCTCGCGGATGATTCCGTTTTCGAAAAGACCGATAGCGCGCGGTGCATGCGTCCGCCGCGCGACCAGGAATGCCAGCATCGGCAGCCGCATTCCCACAAACACCAGCTCACCGTCGCGGATTTCCCGCGCCGCCGCAGCCACCATCAATTCGCTGAAGGTAAAACCGCGTGCAGCGCTTTCCGCGTCCGTGCGAGCGCGCACGTTATTCCATGCTCCCCTTCTGCTCGACCCACTTCGGCTCGGTGACCTGAATTTCGTTGACGAGTTTGATGTCCTCAGGTTGAGGAATCATCTCTTTCATGTGCTCCGCGAATTTCTCGGGACTCAGCAGTTCACCAGTGACGCTGTATGGCTGATCCGCGAATTCGCCGATATGCCGATTGAACTTCATATCCGGGACATACAACGGCGGCTTGCCAGCGGGAACATGCCGGTTGATCTGCTCGATCAACTTCTCGCACTCGAGATGGTAGAGCTGGCGATTATGCTCGTTCATGTGGCCGAGATCGGCTTCTTGATGGGTCTGAGCTTCGTCGTAGCGGCCTTTCAAGCCCCACACATAGAACCAGTGCGCGGAGCTCGAGGAATCGACGCCGAAGAGGTCGTAGCTTACCGGAATCCACTTGTTGACGTATTTCTGAACGATGTTCAACGGCACGACGCCCGCCTTCACGATTCGCTTCAGTCCGTCATGACCCGTGCCCAGGTGGAAAGATTCTTCGCGCAGCATCGGATTCATCGATTGCGCGAGCGGCTCGAAGCCCGAATAGCTCAGCATGGTCAGCTGAAATTTTCCGTCGCGATCGACGAAATCGGTGTAGGTGAAGAAATCGAGCCAGTTGTCCACGATTTGATTAAACGCGCCTAGCAGCCGCTTCTGTTCGAAAGCGCGCCGCTCAAGCATCTTCTGCGCTTCCACTTTTCCGCTGTAGCCAAAATGATTGATCAGCAGGTGGCACATCTGCCAGCCGTGGCGCATTTCTTCGGTCACCACGCGGCAGAGAGATTTGCGGTCATGCTCGCTTGGTGAATGTGCGAAGAGACGGCGCTGCTGTTCGACTGAAGCGAACTCCGTATCGCCCTGGTAGACGATCAAGTTCATCAGGCCGTCGCGGATTCTCTGATCCGGAATTTGCAACACTCGCTGCCATTTCGGGCGCCCTTTGAAGGCGCCAAATTCAATTTCGTTCGAACGCGTTGGCCCGAATTTAGCTTCGAATTGATAATTCTCAATCTCGGGATAGTTCACGCCGATATCATTTCGCCAAACGCGAAACAGGTCTACCCAATCATCAAAAGTGCCGATCCGTGCTGCAGGCATTGAAGTCTCCTCAATAAATTCGTTATTAAAACTTGCTGATCATTAATGGCGGGCTAGTGCCCTTTGAAATTCGGTTTTCGTTTTTCGAAGAAGGCGTTCAGGCCTTCCAGGCAATCCTCGGACTGGAAGCAGTGAATCTGAAGCCGAATTTCTTCATCCAGTTTTGTTTCCAGGTTTTTTCTGTCATCGCCTACGATGGTGCGTTTCACGTCGCGTAGCGCTACGGTGGGCGCTCCTGCCAGTACATCCACTATCTTCGCCGTCTCTTCCTCAAACTTGTCGGCGGGAAAAACGCGGTTCACGATTCCCAACCGCAGCGCGTCCTCGGCGGAAAGCGTTTCCGCCGTGTAAAAAAGCTCGGCAGAAAGCGCCGGCCCTACGATGCGCGGCAGAAAATAAGTCCCGCCGAAATCCGGATAGAGCCCGACCTTGGCGAACGATTCCGCAAAACTGGCCTGATCCGAAGCAATCCGCATGTCCGCTGCGAGCGCAAGGTTCATTCCGCCGCCTGCCGCCGGTCCATTCACGGCCGCAAGCACAGGCTTCGTCATGGTGGCGATCGCGAGACACATTTCCTTGCCCGCTTCCAGCAGCACTTTCAGTTCATCGCTTGCGTTCCGCTTTCGAAGATCGCGGATCAGCTCCAGGTCGCCACCCGCGCAGAAGCCGCGCCCTGCGCCCGTCAACACGACTGCTCTTACCGAAGTATCCTGCGAGGCGTGCAATAGCGCGTGGACCAGGCCGCGGCCCAGTTCGATATTGAGCGCGTTCAGTTTGTCCGGGCGATTCAGCCGTATGACCGCAACATTGCCTCTGCGCTCTTCGAGCACCACCTGCGACTGGTTCTCTTTCTGTGTTCCTGGGGCGGCTTGCTTGGCGGCTTCAGCCATTGCGGTTACCTCTAGTTGACCTTCAATCCTTCAGACTCTTCAGTAGCGCAGCCAGTTGCTTAAAATATCGGGTTTTCACAGCGCGTTCGGTTCCGGCGTTCTGCCCGCTTGTCGAAGGCAGGACGAAAACTTGCGCATCGTACAACTTTTCTTTCTGCAGGCCGAGCTTGCAGGGCCGCCCGGTAAATTTCTCGTAAACGGTCTTTCCGTTGAACGCGATCACGCGCGGCCGCATCTCTTCGAGTTTTTGCGCAAGCAGCACGCGGCCTTCAGCAAACTCCTGGCGCTCAATCTCCTCGATTCCACGCGTGGGACGCTTTACGAGATCAGTCATGCCGATTCCGAATTCGAGGCATCGACGGTCGTCTTCATACCCGATCGGTTCCGGCAGCACGCCCGATTCGTACATAATCGACCAGAACTGATTGGAGCGCCCAGCATAGTAATGTCCAACGCGCGCGGAGCGGTCGCCGGGATTCGCTCCCACGAGAATCAGCTTCATTCCCTTGCGAAGGTAATCGGGTAGTGTCCTCATTCGCCCCTTGAGAATTCACCGCCACTCATTTTTTCTGCGTGAAGCTCGAACTCGACTTCTTTACTTCCCTTTGAATTCCGGCTGACGCTTCTCCACGTAAGCCTTCAACCCTTCCTTGGCGTCCTCGCTCGTGAACAGAAGCTGTTGCAATTCGCGCTCGATTCCCAGCGCTTCGCCAAAGCCGACCTCAGAGCCGGTGACCACCGCTCGCTTGATGCGTCCCACGGCGCGCGAAGCCTTGTTCGGCGGACAGAACTGCCGCGCGTACGCAACGACGTCATCCCAGAACGATTCACGCTCGTAGATATAGTGTATCAAGCCGAATTCAAGCGCTTCCTCGAAGCTGAATGTGCGTCCCGTGGCCATCAGTTCGATCGCCCGCGCCCTTCCGATAATGCGCGAAATTCGCTGCGTGCCGCCCGTGCCCGGAAGCACGCCAAGATTCACTTCCGGCAGCCCGATCTTGCCGCCTTCCTTTTTCGCGATGCGGATGTCGCAAGCCATCGCGATCTCAAGGCCGCCTCCCACCGTGTGGCCGTTCAAAGCCGCGATAACGAGCTTCGGCGTCTGCTCGAGGCGCGAAAGCGTCTCATTGGCATGCAGGCAGAAATAATATTTGAACGTCGGATCCGCTTTCGTCAGCATCGGGATGCTCGCGCCCGCCGAGAAAAATTTCTCGCCAGCGCCGCGCAGCACAATCACGTGAACGCTCTCATCCATTCGCGCGCGCAAAATCGCGGTATCGAGCTGCTGCATCATCTCGTACGTGTAGGTATTCGCCGGGGCATCGTCCATCTGAATGATGGCCAGGCCACCGTCGTTCTCATACTTGATCAGCTGTTTCTGCTCCACCAAAGTCGTTGTCGCCATTATCTTTTCTCCGTTTCCTATTGTGTCGAATTGAAAATCGAAACTGAAATCGAATTTAACCTGCCGCTCGACCCGCCACTTCAATTCCATTGCGCGTCACGCGCGCCGGCTTAAGCTCCGGCATCTCGCGCCCCTCTGCCATCACTCCATGCAAAAACATCCCGGCAATCGTCTCGGCCAAAGAATCCGCCTGCGGATCCGTCTCCGGCCGGTGCCAGGTGTGAATCCAGTTCATCATTCCGAAAAGCGACAGCACAGCCACCCGCGAATTCATCCGTCGCGCAATTCCGCTCTTGCGCATCTCTTCAAAAATTCCCAGCGCAATCGAATAATAACGCCGCTTGATCTCCAGCACTTCCTTACGATACTCCCCTTCCAGCGCTTCGTCTTCGTGCGTCAGCACCTTCATTTCCACCGGATGACGCAGAAAGTAGTCCAGATGATTCTGCACCAGCGCGCGCAGCTTTTCTACCGGATCGCTCAAGCCTTTCAGGCGCTTCTCCAGCCGCGCCACAATCGTTTTGAAGGTGAACAGCTGAATGAGGTACAGCAACTCCTGCTTGCTTTTTATGTAGTAATACATGCCCGCAAGTGAAATCCCGCTCGACCGCGAAATATCGCGAATCGACGCTCCTTCATATCCCTTTTCGCAGAATACCTGCGCGGCATGACGCAATATCAGCTGCTGCTTGGAAAGTGAAACGCGCGGATGGTTGCGGGTCTTCGGCATTCAGAAAGTCAGTTTACTTGTCGAACGTTCGTTCGAAAATACAGCATACGAGACCGCCCGGGCCCATGTCAAGGGCCGACTCCTCCACCGCATTCTTTCCTGCCTGCCCTAAATTCATGCATCCCGGCAGGCTGCCAGATCGTCTAATCGATTGTGATAGTGTCAACTGTATCCGCCACCAGCGCTCTCAAAATCTGTGCTACCCTTTCGCTTCAGGATAGCCCTCGGATAATCGGAATCGCACGATGAGCGCGCCCAAAATGAATCCCGTCGAGCCCCCAGCGCACCAGCTGCCCTCCACGGTCGTCAAAGACGACGAACCCGTTCTCGTCGCCGCCGCCAAAGCCGGCGACATCTCTGCGTTCGAAACCCTTGTCGGCCGCTACGAGCGAAAGATCTTTCGTCTCGCGCAAAATATCACGCAGAACCGCGAAGACGCCGAAGACTCGATGCAGGAATCATTCCTGAAGGCATTCGAGCACTTAGGCGAATTCCAAGGCAACTCGCGCTTCTACACCTGGCTCGTCCGCATTGCCGTCAACCAGGCCCTGATGAAGCTCCGCAAGCGCCGTCCGAATCAAGTCTCGCTCGACGATGAAATCGATACCGGCGAAGAGCTGATTCCCCGCGACGTGGAAGACTGGGGCCCCTCGCCCGAAGACCGCTACGAGCAATCGGAACTTTCGAACATTTTGAACACAACAATTTCTGAACTCGACCCATCTTTTCGAGTCGTTTTCCAACTTCGCGACATCGAAGAATTGTCCACTGAGGAAACGGCAGAAGCTTTGGGCCTCTCAGTTCCCGCGGTGAAATCGAGACTCCTCAGAGCTCGATTGAAGCTGCGGCAGAAATTGAATCGGTATTTCCGACGGAGTGAAAATTCGTGAATTGCAGGAACATCGTAAAAGAACTTTCGAACTACCTCGACGAAGCGCTTGATTCCACGCTGAAGGCATCTATCGAAAAGCACCTCGAGCATTGTGAAGACTGCAAAGTGGTAGTGGACACGACCAAGCAGACCATCCAGATCTATTGCAACTCCGAACCCGCTCCCCTTCCCGAGGATACGCGCCTCAGGCTCAGAGACGCTCTTAAGAAGCGGCTTCGCGGCGTTCGCGTCTAGACGCCTCGCGCTTCCCCGAGGCGGGCATCCTTCTCCCACATCGGAATTTC
>DATNKB010000055.1:0-20372 GCA_035603595.1 Candidatus Dormiibacterota bacterium | reverse complement strand
CCAGCCCATGATGGCGCCGATCATGTTGTTGAAGTCGTGGGCGATTCCCCCAGCGAGTTGGCCAATGGCTTCGAACTTTTGCGCTTGTAAGAGTTGTTTTTCGAGAGCGAGGCGTTCAGTAACGTCTTCGACGATGACTTCGGCACATTCGCCGTTCTGCTCCGGGTCAATCACCCGGCGCCCGCTGAGTCGCACAGTGATGATTTTGTCGTCTTTGCGTTTCCATTCAGCAGTGGCCTCGATACCGCCACTGGCTTTGTATTTTTCGCGGAGTTTCACGGCCACTGAGGCATCGCGGTAAAGCGCCGTAGTATTACCTGTGGCAAGAACTTCTTCAGCGGAGTCGTATCCCAGCATGCGGACAAACGCAGGATTCACGGCAAGAAGGTCCCCGTCGGCGGTGACCCAGAGCATTCCGTAAGTTGCGTTTTGGACCAAGCCTCGATAGCGACTTTCGCTGGCACGGAGCGCTTCCATGGCTCGGGTTTCGGCGTCGCGCAATTCCTTTTCTTCGCGCGCTCGAATCAGGGCAGCGGGAAGCCGCGCCAACTGGTCTTTTAAGACGTAGTCGGTAATTCCTTCCTTGATGCATTCGACGGCCAAGCGATCACCGAGGGTGCCGGTAACAAGAATCAAGGGAATATTTAGGCCCCGCTGTTTGATCTCGGCTAGGGCGTCCATTCCCGTCCAGCCAGGCAGGCGATAGTCGGCAATGACGACGTCAAACGGCTTTTCAGTCAATTTCTGGACGTAAATCTCTCTAGTCGCGACCGTATCGACTTCGACGTGAAGCCCGGATTTCTTCAGCTCACGAAGGCAGAGCTCCACATCGTCCTGCTCGTGCTCCACCTGGAGCAAGCGCAGCGGCGATTTTGCTCGAAGAGGTTCTTTTTCGAACGAGGTCTCCGACATCACGAGCGAAACTCCTATGAAACCGAAAAAGCGGAAGCGGGTGGCTTGCTGTTGACAAGCAACCAGTACATTCCCAACTGCTTTACGACATCTTGAAACTCCGTGAAATTCACCGGCTTTTGGATGTAACTGTTCACGCCGAGCTTGTAGCTTCTTGCTACATCACGTTCTTCCTTCGAGGATGTGAGAAGGATCACGGGTATAGCTTTTGTCCGGGTGTCGCTTTTGATCTGTTCCAAGACCCCGATTCCATCGATTTTCGGCAATTTTAGATCGAGCAGAATCAGCCGGGGAGGAGCGTCGAACTTCCGCGTGGAGTAGGCGCCGCGGCAGAAGAGGAAATCCAGAGCTTCGGCGCCATCCTGCAGATGGCGAATGTGATTGATCAATTTGCTCTTCTCGAGAGCGTGAATCGTCAACTCTGCATCGGCAGGATTATCTTCGACCAATAAGATCTCGATGGCTTCAGGCACGACTTACCTCCAAGGGTTGGGGCGCTGGTGCGGTGGCTGGCCGGGTGCCAAGTGAAAAAAAGAATGTGGCGCCACGATCTACTTCGGATTCGGCCCAGACTTCGCCTCCGTGCTTGCGAACGATTCGTTGAACGGTAGCCAAGCCGACGCCGGTGCCCTCGAAATCTTCCTGGCGATGAAGGCGCTGGAAGACTCCAAAGAGCTTATCGGCATACTTGGGGTCGAAGCCCACACCATTGTCGCGGACAAAGATCGTGGTGGGGCCAGCGGAATCGCTCTTGCCGATCTCGATTACGGCGGGCTGGCGGCTGCGGGTAAATTTGAGCGCATTGCCAAGCAAATTGTTGAAAACTAATTTGAGCAGGCCGGGATCGCATTCAACTTCCGGTAAAGGCTCGACGCGCCATTCCACGCTTCGGTTCTCGGTTCCCGGCAAGTCCGCGAGGGCCTCGCGAACAAGCAAGTCCAGTTTGGTTCTCTGCCGGGCCAGATCCCTCCTGCCGATCTTCGCAAGATTGAGGAGGTCATCCACCAAGTGGCCCATGTGATTCGCGCCGTGTAGAACGCGGTCTAGATACCGTTGGGCTTCTTCGGACAACTCGGTGGCGTGCTCTTCTTTCAAGATGCGGGCGAATCCATCAATGTGGCGCAACGGTGCGCGGAGATCGTGAGAGACAGAATAGCTGAAGGCTTCCAGTTCCTGATTCGCGGCGGCTAGATCGGCATTGGAACGGGCCAATTCTTGCCGATGGCGCTCAACCTGCTGTTCGGCTTGCTTGCGTGCGGTGGTGTCGGAAACAACTCCCATCATGCGCACCGGCTTGCCATTCTTGTCTCGATAGACGCGTCCCTGAGCGAAGGCCCAGTGGATAGAACCATCTCGCGCGCTTTTGACGCGGAATTCCGCGGAAAAGGTGTTGGTGGTGAGTGCCTGGGCAAAACTCGATTGAAACTGCTCGCGATCCTCGGGAACCATGTGCTTTATGGCAATCTGCACGCCCCACTCGGGCTGGAGCGAATCATAGCCGAGGATCTGATCGTGGCGGAGAGAACGGAATGCGCGATCATTGGTCAGGTCCAAGTCCCACACACCCAATTGGGCCGCTTCCAGAGCCAACTGCAAGCGCTCTTCGCTCGCCTTTAGCGCTTCGGCCGCTTGCCTACGGTCGCTGACATCCCGGATCGCGCTGGAGATGAGCTTGCCCTCGGCGGTTTCGAGTGGACTGAGACTGATCTCGACGGGAAACTCGGTGCCGTCCTTGCGGCGGCCGTAGAGTTCCAAATCCGCCCCCATGGCGCGTGGACGGGGTGAATGAGAATAGTTCTGGCGGTGCCCTGCGTGTTCTGCATGGAATCGGTGAGGCACGAGAATCTCGACAGGCTGATCCAATAATTCATGACGCGGATAGCCAAACAGTTTCTCCGTCTGCGCGTTTGTGAGCACGATGCGGCCCTGTTCGTTCACAATTACGATGGCATCGGGCGCCGACTCGAGCAGATCGCGGAATTTTGTTTCGGCGCGTTTGCGATCTGTGATGTCGCGAATGGCGCTCGATATAAGAACGCCTTCCTGCGTTTCGAGTGGACTGAGGCTGATCTCTACCGGAAATTCCGTTCCGTCCTTACGCCGTCCGTAAAGCTCCGAGCCTGCCCCCATTTCACGCGGCTTGGGTGAATGGGAGTAGCTCTCGCGATGAGTGGAGTGTTCGCCGTGGAAGCGCTGGGGAACAAGGATTTCCACTTGTTGGCCCAGCAGTTCCTCTCTCGAATAACCAAACAGCTTCTCTGTCTGGGCGTTGATGAGCTGGATTTTGCCAGAGCGATCCACGATGACCATTGCATCCGGAGCCGATTCGAGCAGATTTCGAAATTTCTTCTCTTCCTGCTTGCTATGGCTGATGTCCCGATTGCTCTCGAGAATCGAGATCGGTTTTCCGGCGGCATCGACGCGCAAGGCCCAGCGGCTGGAGACTGTGATCGGGGTCCCATCGCGCCTGGTGTGCACGAGTTCCCCTTCCCAATATCCTTTCTCGAAGACTTCTGCCTGGATTTCTTCCAGAGGCTTGGGAAAAATCGTATGAAGAAATTCGCGAGTAATTCTTCCGCGGACCTCTTCTCGTTGCCAGCCGTACAGGCGTTCAGCCGCGCGGTTCCAATAGAGAATCTTCTTCTCGAGGCTGCGGACAAAAATTGCGTCGTGAGTGAGTTCGAGGAGTTCAGCGTGTTCGCGGTACATTGACTCGCTGATGCGGAGATTGAGTTCGAGTTCGCGCCGGTCTTGTACTTCTTTTTGAAGCGCGGCGTTGGCAAAGAGCCATTGCTGCGGACTGGGAAGGTCGAGGGCCTGCGGTACAAGCCGAATCAGAAGGAGCGCGGTAACAATCGAGGCGGCGGCAGTGACAGCCTTGATGACGCCTGCCAGCCAGTAGTTCGCATGCCAGAGGTTCCAAATTTCCATTACATGCGTAGCGCCGCAGGCAACGATGAATACTCCGAAGCAGACGAAGATCCAACTGAAGGGAAGATCGCGCCGTTTGCGAATGAACCAGACAAGCGTGACCGGAATCGTAAGATATGCGAGCGCAATCAGCAGATCCGAAGTGGCGTGCAGCCAGACCAGCCGGGCGTTCCAGAGATAGCAGAAGCCGTGTGGCTGGAAGTCACCCGAGCCGAAAAGCTGCCTCAGGAAATCCAAGGTTTCCCCCGCAACGACACCTGTGACAAGGCGCCTTGAATTTCATATCGGCAGGTAGGAGCAAACAGATGAGCCAATACGCATCAGTGGAAAAATTTCAGAATGGAACAGGGGATGTGGCCGAGATGGAACGAGCCGCGAAGACGGAATCGCTATTTTGCGGCCTGCGATGGCGGTGTGGGTGGATGCTCGGTGAAATACTGGCCCATTTCGGAGGTGAGCTGCTGCATCCCGGCGCGCACGTTCTTGTCGAGAGCTTCGACAACCGCCGTAACGGTCTTGCTTCCCACCGGTTCATCGTGGGAGTAATCGCCGCTCCAAACAATCGCGCCCTGTTTCGGGTCGTATAGATCAATATGGATGGCGAAGCGGGCGACAAAATCCGGTGAGTCAATCTCGGCGAGCGATCGGAGATAAGAGCGGACGATGTATTCACCCTTCGCATTACTGCCCGGACGGAGAACGGAGCGATACTGTTTGGACGAGCGCAAGTAGCTGACCAGCAGATCCTGCATCATGTCGGCAGGAGATTGAGCCCAGCGCTCGAACTCATACGTTCCAAGTTCCACCGGACCTGCGCCGAAAACGATGCGATCGTCGCGATAAAGGTGGGAAGCGATGGGCCTGGCGACGAGCAGGGAGACAGGATACGGCGTGGTCGACTGAGCCGCCGGCGGGGCGGGAACGTCAAGCACGTAGTATTTGGTAGCGCGTGTGGCGCCACATCCTGACAGAGCTTCTGCGAGCACCGCCACCAGCACAGCATATTTCGCGCGACGCATTAAAGTTCCTTTCAAAGCTGCCGTCTTTTCAGCCTACTTCGGCGCCTGACCCGTTGCATGCGGCTTTGGACTCGAGCTGCGAATCAAAGTGTACGGACGAGTCTTGATCGTTTCGGTGAATTCGCGCATGTTGTTGGAGACGGCGCGCAGGTTGTCAATAATCTCGTCGAGGTTCTCGGAATTGGCGTCCATCAGGTTGTTCAGCCGGGTGGTCAATTCGTTCGCCTGCGTGAGAGTTTGCTTCAACTTATCGATCGATTCCTTGACGTTGGGGTCGGTGATGACGCCGTCCATGTGAGCGATCAGCTCGTTGGCTTTATCGGAGAGTGTGTTGAACTTGTCGAGGAGCGGGCCGATCTTTGCGGTGGCATCATTCACACGACTCAGCGACGAACGAATGACGGGGCGATTCTCAGCGAGCATGCCTTTGATGTTGCCGAGGCTAGCTTTGATATTGGCGCGATTCTCGTTGTCGAGCAGATCGTTGACGCGGGTTATGGTCTCCCTCATCTCCACTACGCGATCATTCAAATGGGTGATGAGCTCCTGCGCGGAAGGGCCGAGGCCGGAGAGCATGTCGCCGAGGTCTGCAAAGCTGACGTACTCTTTCGAGGGAAGCGCCGAACCTTGCGGTGCGTGCGGGGCCGGAGGGGTTCCCGGGAGAATACCAAGAAAGTTCTCTCCAAGGGGACTGGTGCTTGCGACCGTCGCCTTGCTGTCGGTCTTCACCGGCACGCTGGGCTCAATCTCGAAATCGATCTCCATACGCGTGGGGTCTTTAGGATCTGGCGCGACCTTCGTGACGCGCCCTATTTTCGGACCACCGGCATAGCGAACCTCGGTGCCAGGAATCATTCCGCCCGCGTTCTTGAAATAGGTGTGATAGGGAACCAACCCACTGGAGAGGCTGCCGGAAAGATACAAGATGGTGGCGATCAAAAGCGCCGACGCCACGATGACGAATAATCCGACGAGTGCCTGCTCTCGCTTCGATTCCATTGGCTCCCTCAATATCCGACCCGGTGAACCGGGAAGGCCCCCCTCAGGCGCGCGGAGTATAGCATGGGCTCCGCGCCCTCAATCATTGCCTCGGCGGCGCAATCTCTCCCGTCAACATCTGCAGATAATCCAACTCCGTTGAAATTTCCGGTTCCGGAACGCGATCGAGAAATTGGCGTACGCGCGGCTGCTGGCTTTTTTGAAGCTCAGCTGTAGTTCCATTGGCGACGATGACGCCTTTATCGAGAAGAATCATTCGATCGGCGATTAAGTAGGCGCTGGCGAGTTCGTGCGTGACGACGACAATCGTCATGCGAAAAGCCTTTTTCAATTTCAGGATGAGTTCGTCGATGCCGGCAGCAATGATCGGGTCGAGACCAGCGGATGGTTCGTCAAAGAACAGAATCTCGGGGTCCATTGCCAGGGCACGGGCGATGGCGGCGCGTTTTTTCATTCCACCGCTCAGCTGCGCGGGCATGTAATTCTCAAACCCTGAGAGGCCAACCTGGTCGAGTTTCAGGCGGACCATGATTTCAATGGTGGAGTCGTCGAGTGGCGTGTGTTCGCGAAGGGGAAGCGCTACATTGTCGCCGACGGTCATGGAGCCAAATAGGGCGCCGCCCTGAAACGACATCCCCATTTTCTTCAGCAGCTCATCGCGGGTGGAATCCGTCAACGCCGCAAAATTCTTTCCGCGAATCCAGATTTCGCCGCCGCTGGGTTTTTCGAGGCCTACGAGCGTGCGAAGCAACGTGCTTTTGCCGGAGCCCGAGCCGCCCAGGATCACGAGCGTTTCACCGGGATTGATGTCGAAGCTGATGGTGTGCAGGATTTCGCGTTCGCCGTAGTTCACGCGCAAGTTGCGCACGGAGATCGCGGCGCCGCCATCGGCGCGGCTTTCTTGAGGCTTCGAAATGAGTTCGGGCGACATATTTCAGTCCGGCATCGCGAAATAAAAAATGGCTGTAAAAATAACGTCTACAAAAATGACCATGAAAATCGACTTCACCACGGCTGAGGTTGTCGAGCGGCCCACCTGTTCGGAACCCAGGCCGGTAGAAAATCCCTCCATGCAGCCGACGGCGGTGATCACGACGCCGAACATGACGCTCTTGACCAAGCCTGTGAGAATGTCGCGCCTCACCAGCGCGTCTAGCGTGGCCTGGAGATAGGAATGCCACGTGAAGGGGCCGCTGGTGACGCCGAACACTCCTCCGCCCACGACGCCCATAAAATCGGCCCAGGTGGTGAGACAGGGCAGCATGAGCATCATCGCGATCAATTTAGGAGCGACCAGGAAACGGACAGGCTCGAGCGCCATCGTTTCCATGGCGTCGATTTCTTCGTTGACCTTCATCGTGCCGATTTCAGCGGCGAAAGAAGAACCCGAACGGCCGATTACCATGACCGCCGTCATCAGCGGGCCAAGCTCGCGCGTGATTGCGATGGCGACTGCCGCGGCTACGAATTGGAGAGCACCGAGTTTGCGAAGCTGATAGGCGCTCTGAAGCGCAAAAATCAATCCGATGAAGAAAGAAATGAGCGAAACGATGGGAATGGCTTCGACTCCGACGGCCATCGCTTGATGGATTGAGCGACTGAGGAGCTTTCCAACGCGGGCGGGTTCGACGAAGAGGGCCTTAGCGGCACCCCCTGTGATGCGAGCCAAGCCACCAACGTAGGCCAGGCCGCTAATTGTCGCTGCGCCGACTGATTCAGTAAATGCCATTGGTGAAACCGGGCGGGTAGCGGCATCCCCGAAAATTGGCCGCCGAAGCCGACCGGAAATTACCTCGCGGGAGCGGCCGGAGCGCCGCCACCCTGCAAAGCCTCTTGTTCGTTGTTATAGACTTCAAATACTTTTATCAGCCGCGTGAGCTCAAGCACTTCTCGAGCCGTACGGCTGAGACCAAAGAGCGCAAAGGTACTTTTCAGATCCCTTGCAATTTTTAGACCTTCTACCAGAGAAGCAACGCCCGCGCTATCAATATATTTCACACTGAGCATATTCACGATCACGCGAGGCTTGCGCTGCGTCTTCAGCAGATCTATGAGCATTTTGCGCATGTCCGGCGAGTTATACAGCGTAATGTCGCCGACTACGTCCACAATCGTGGCTGTGCCGGAATCACGTGTAGATAGTTCCATTTACAGAGGCCCCCTGCAGGCGTGCAGGGTGTTTTGCCAGAGATTAGCCCCGAATGCAATCACTTTTCAGAGAAACCGGATACATTGCGGATTCGCAGGAATGCGCCAGATTGGGACGGCAATGGTGCTATTGGCTGCGTTCGTCGAGCGGAACGTATCCGCGCAAGTCGTGTCCCAGGTAGACCTGCCGCGGACGGGAAATCTTTTGCTCAGGATCTAACAACATCTCTTCCCACTGCGCGATCCAGCCTGAAGTGCGTGGAATCGCAAAAAGGACCGGGAACATCGTCACTGGGAAGCCCATCGACTGGTAGATCAGACCGGTGTAGAAGTCCACATTAGGATACAGTCGGCGCGTTACGAAGTAATCGTCTTCGAGCGCAATGCGTTCGCATTCGAGCGCAATCTCGATGAGAGGGTTGCGCCCCATCACGTCGAACACCTCGTAAGCGATATGTTTTACGATCCTGGCTCGCGGATCGTAGTTCTTGTAGACGCGATGGCCGAAGCCCATTAGGAGCTTTTCGCCGGCTTTGACGCTTTTGATGTACGCCGGCACATTCTTCACCGAACCGATTTCGAGGAGCATGCGGAGAACTTGCTCATTCGCGCCGCCATGGAGCGGCCCGTAGAGCGCTGCGGTAGCCGCCGCCGTTGCCGAGTAAGGATCGACGTGGGAACTGCCAACGCCCCGCATGGCGCTTGAGGAGCAGTTCTGCTCGTGATCGGCGTGAAGGATAAAAAGTATGTCCAGGGCGCGTTCGAGAGTTGGATTGGGCCGGTATTTCAATTCGGTAGTTCGGAACAGCATGTTCAGAAAATTGCCGCTATAGCTGAGATCATTGTCGGGATAGGCGAAAGGCATACCCAGGCTATGACGATAGGCAAAAGCCGCGAGCGTCGGCATTTTGCCGACCAAGCGATAGGTCTGCTTGAGGCGTGAGTCGGGATTAAAGATATCTTTTGCGTCGGGATAAAAAGTGGAAAGTGCGGCAACAGTGGAAATCAGCATGCCCATCGGATGGGCGTCGTAATGAAATCCATCGAGAAATTTCTTAATGCTTTCGTGAATGAAGGTGTGATGTGTGACGTGATAGGACCAGTCGGAAAGCTGCGATTTGGTGGGTAACTCGCCGCGAAGTAGCAGGTAAGCCGTTTCGAGATAGGTGCTCTTTTCAGAAAGCTCCTCGATCGAATACCCGCGATAGCGAAGGATCCCCTTGTCTCCGTCAATAAACGTGATCTTGCTGATGCACGAAGCCGTATTGGAATAGGCCGGATCGTAGCTCATCATTCCGAAATCGGAAGGATCAATCTTGATGGGGCGCAGGTCGATGGCGCGAATCGTATCGTGCTTGATAGGAACTTCGTACTGACGACCGTTGCGGTTGTCGGTGATTGTCAGCGAGTCGCGGCGCCCGGTGGTCGCAGGATTTGCGCTAACCACAGATTCTGACTTGGTAGGATTCATCGCTCAATCCCTTCGCGCCCCACATACTACGCTGTCCGCGCGCGCAAACGCTACGTGTCTAGCCTAAATGTATACCAATTTTCTGCGCTTACAAAACTGGAATCATCCCGACGCTACCAGATGCTAATGCCGGCGTCACCATACGCTACCGTATGCAGAAGTAAGATGCCCTGATTAGGCCCCTTCCGGGGATGCGCCCTTAATGCCCCGATTCGCAAAAGCTTCAGCTGTGACATTGTGCCGATAGCGAAATAGTTTCCGCAGCTTCTTGTCCACGAACCAGCCTCCCAAGAGACTGCCAATAAATCCAAGAGGCAATTCGTACTCGACGCGATCTTCTAGACGGCAGGACTTAGGGCCCTCCGACATCATCCGATGCGTGTGATCCCAACGTCGAAATGGACCTCGAATTTGGACGTCGCGAAATTGACGTCCCTCCGCGTAGTCGCGGTGTTCGAATTCCCAGCAAACGCGAAACGGGCCGACCTTCACTCGCAGCACTCCGCGATCGCCGTTGCGGATGCCGGGTGCCGGCTGCAGCACTTCCAACGGCTCCCAGGGCGGCGTCAATCGCTCAAGCGCACCGGGATCCGCGTGCCAGCGAAAAACTTCTTCCGCAGGTGCGTTAATTATTGACTGCGCAACGAAGACTTTCTTGCGGCCCATATTTGCTGGTTAGTACCTGACTCCATCCTCTGCGTTCATGCAACTGAAATCCAGCCCTTTGAAGCGCAGGGGGATCGCTCAGTGCGATTCAGCTTTAATTGCATCATCAGCAACCGGCAGCTGGGCTGAGGCCAGACCCGAATCCTCCGGTGGGGCTGCGAGTTCCACCCGATTACGTCCCGTCTGCTTCGCGCGATAAAGTGCTTCGTCTGCCATCTGCAAGAGCGATTCCGCATCGAAGGTATTCCGCCCTCCACTTGCAGCGATTCCGAGGCTCGCGGTGATCGCGATCTTGTGACGTTCGGTCACGATCGGCTGAGATTCAAAAGCTTCGCGAATTCTCTCGGCGACGCACGCTGCGCCGGGCCCGTCGGCCGTAGGCAGAACGATTAAGAATTCCTCGCCTCCGTAGCGTCCTAGGGTGTCGTAGGGGCGAATGCAGCTCTTGATTCGCTGAGCTGCCTCAGTAAGTACGGCGTCTCCCGCCGGATGGCCGTATGTATCATTGACGTACTTGAAATGATCGATGTCGAGCAGGATGATCGCAAAAAAGCCGCTCTCACGCGTTTGGCGAGAGCGCTCACGGCGAAGGGCGTCAAGACTCACACCGCGATTTGAAATTCCCGTAAGCGCGTCGTGAGTGGCCTGGTAGAGCAGTTTTTCGCGGGCTGCGATCAAATTGTCCTGCAATTCCAGGATTCGTTTACCTACGTGGAGGCGCGCTCGCAATTCCTGGGCGTCGAAGGGCTTCGTCAGATAATCATCGGCGCCTGACTCAAGTCCGCGCACAAGATCGTCCTTCTGGCTGCGCGCGGTGAGCAGCAGCAGGTACATATAAGGGCGTGTGGTGTCCTGGCGAATTCGCTGGCAGACCTGCACACCCTCAAGACCCGGCATCATCCAGTCCAGAACGGCGAGTCGTGGAGCCTCCCGACTCTCCAGCAGGCGCACTGCTTCCAAGCCGTCGTTTGCGACCACGATCTCGTGTCCCCATTTCTTGAGCAAGGTTTCGAGCACTCGTCGCGAAACAGGATCGTCCTCGGCAATGAGGATTCGCTCTTTATTTTCTTTTTCGTCCGTCATCGTACCCTCTCTGGGTGGCTTGGCTGGATTGCGTTCAGGTGTTCCGCCGCCAATAGTCCAAATCTTGCTGTAAACATGAAGGTGCTGCCCTTACCGGGCTCGCTTTCCACCGAGATCTGGCCTCCCATCAACTTGATGAGGCTGGTTGATATTGCGAGGCCGAGACCCGTGCCGCCGAACTTTCGCGTGGTGGAACTATCCGCCTGTGTGAAGGCGTCAAAAATCAGAGCCTGCTTTTCGGGCGGGATTCCAATCCCCGTGTCGCGCACCCGGAACACGACGTCAAGACTCATACCTTCGCGATGACCGCAGGCGATATCCACATCGATGCCGCCGCACTCTGTAAACTTGATTGCGTTCCCGGCCAGATTGATCAGCACTTGCCGAAGTCTTACAGGATCGCCAATCAGAATTGGCGGAACGTCGGAAGCAATCCGCCATTCAAACGTGAGGGCTTTCTGTCGGGCTCGAAATCGCATCAGTTTCAGAGCTTCGTCCAGGTTCTCCCGAACCGCGAACTCCACCGGGTCCAAGTCCATCTTTCCGGCTTCGATTTTGGAGAAATCGAGAATATCGTTCAGAAGCGCCAATAATGAATCGGCAGAAAACTTCACAAGCTCCATATATTCACGCTGGTCAGCGCTCAACTCGGTATCAAGAGCCAGTTCCGTCATCCCGATAATCCCGTTCATCGGAGTGCGTATTTCGTGGCTCATGTTGGCGACGAATTCGCTTTTTGCGCGGCTCGCCGCTTCGGCAGCATCTCGGGCGCTCCGCAAATCTTGTTCGGCTCGTTTGCGATCGGTGATGTCGCGCGCCGTCATGCAAACTGTCTTAGGCACGTCTCCCGCCGTTGGAATCGCAGTCACACGGCCCAGGAACCAGCGCTCCCCGGAAGGAAAAGGGACGTGGTATTCAACACTCTCCCCCCGACCGGTACGTAGTACGCGCTGAAAGATAGGGGGAAATGGGCGCGTGATCTCTTCCTCAAGGTACGCGGTGACCGGTTGGCCAATCAAATCAGCTTTGGGCCGCACAAGAAGTGTTTCGTCGTTCGTCCAGACGTTCTTGTATTTATTGTCGGAATCAAATTCAAACACCAGTTCGTCAATTGACTTCACGAGAGCCTCGAGCCGCGCCTGGCCTTCTCTTGACTCCTGCTCGGCCATTTCGCGCTCGGAGATCACGGCCGCAACGGAGAGTCCCGTGAGCGAGACGATCAGCATCAGAATCTGCAAGAGCGTCAGGCGCTGCGGACCCGAGGAATAGATGCGAAGAATCAGCATCGCGCCGGAATTGAGAAGCACTACCGCCGTAGTCGCTCCTCTCAATCCGCGGCGAACTGCGATCCAAAGAATTGGCAGAAAGAAGAGATAGAAAAGGTCGTAGCTCTTCACCAGGTTCCAACCGAACACAAACCACAATGAAAGAAGGATGCTGGCGGCCTGCGCGCAACTTTCAATTACGCGGGTGACGGGAGAGCCGCTCGTCGCCCGGATTGATGGCGGCGAACCAGTTTGTGAAAATACCAGATCGTTCGGAAAAGCTCGCCGCCGCAGCCAGGGAGTGAAATGAATGAGCAGAAACGGCGTCAGGCAAATCAGCGCAACTGCATCGCCTACCCACCAATTCAATACTGCTCTGGGATAATCGGCTCGCCGAAGCGTTCCAGCCCAAACAAAGGCTGCCGAACCGGTGGCCGCAACACAAAATGAAGCGGCTAGTGCCACGATAACAAACAGATTCACATCCCTGAGGGAACGGAAAGCGATGTTTACGCGGAGACGGCGCATGATGTAAGCGGCGCCTGTGTATCCGGCCGCGACTACCAGGTTGACGGCCCAAAACCCGACGGAGAATGCCGAGAGAGGATAGTTAACGCGTGCCGCGATCAATCCGGCGATCAACAGCAGCGGTGCATAGGCGAGATCGAGTCCCACGAGCAGCGCCAGGGCAAGTCCGGCGGGAGGGTACCAGGCGCTGATTCCTTCCCACATCTGGAAAAAAACGACGGAGCGATCCAGCACCACATAGAGGAACGTGAATCCGATCGCAATCGCCACACGATACGGAAGCGCCTCGCTGAAAGAGGCTGGCAATCGCCCGCGGAGCGAGGCTGGCGGCGATTTCCTCCCAAAAATCGGAAGCGATATCAACTTGCGACCTTTCGCGAGAAAGCCTCGAGTTCGCGTAGAAGTTTTTCTACTTCGCCTTCAAGCGCTTGGAACTGCTCGCGAGAGCGTGAAGAATCGCCGGACCGGGCGGATTCTTCGAGTTCCGCGGCAGACTGAGTGACGCCGTCCGCGCAGAGGTTGGAAGCTGCCCCTTTCAGGGAATGGGCGGCTCGTTCGAGAACGGAAAGATCGGCGGCGCGAATGGCGTTCTGAATCTCGAACATTGTTCGTGGGCATTGATCCGCAAAAATTCGAATGATTTCGTCGAGCAGGTCGCGGTCGCCTTCCACGTGTCTGAGCGCTGCATCGTTGTCAAAAACCTTTGCCCTTGGCGAATTCACAGCTGACGTAGCTTCAGCGGTGGCGATCGTTTTCGCGTGTGTCAACCGCTCGACCGCGGCGAAAAGGTCCGCTGTGCGAATCGGCTTGGTCAGGTAATCGTCCGTGCCGGCAGCCAGACACTTCTCCCGGTCTCCTTTCATGGCGTGCGCGGTGAGCGCGATGATGGGCAAATGATCGCCTGTCTTTTTCTCTTTTTCGCGAATCGCCGCCGTGGCCTCCAGGCCGTCCATTTCCGGCATCTGCACGTCCATCAGCACCACATCGACCGTTTCGCGCTCAAGCGCTTCCAGAGCTTGGCGTCCGTTTTCGACAACGACTACAGTGTGGCCGTGTTTCTGAAGCAGGCGAGTGGCGAGCGTGCGATTGACTGCGTTATCTTCTGCAAGTAAGACTTTCATACCCTGCCTCCAATTGCTTTGTGGTAACAATTGCGCCTCGTCGTGCGTCTTGTCCTGCGGCCTGCTCGGCTCAGTTGCATGCAGCGATAGAGCGCTCAGAATCGCATCAAGAAGCTCCGACGGCTGGATTGGCTTGGCCAAATGCGCTGAAATCCCCAGTTGTCGGCAACGCTCATGCTCACCTTGCTGTGCACTCGAACTGAGCATGAGCACGGGAATTTGTCCGAACTGAGCGCTCTTGCGAATGTTTTCCACGAATTCGAACCCGTCCATATGCGGCATTTGCAAATCGGAAATGACCGCGGCAAACCGGGGAGCTGGGCTTCCTGCGCGCCCAAGGATTTCGAGGGCCTCTCTACCGTCTTTCGCAGTCGCCACCTGCATTCCCCATCTTCCGAGCATCTCAACCAGGATGATCCGATTTGTCTCGTTGTCATCGACGACGAGAATCGAAGCGTGCGACAGGATTTTGGGGTCCGGGTAGAACGGAGCTGGTTGGGCTGATGCCACTTCGAATCGAATCGTAAAATGAAACGCACTGCCCACACCCGGTTCGCTTTCCAGCCACAGCTTCCCGCCCATCAGATCTATGAGACGTTTTGTAATCGCCAATCCAAGTCCGGTCCCGCCATACTTTCTCGTGGTGGAACTATCGGCTTGGGTAAATGCCCCAAAGACCATGTCCTGTTTCTCTTTTACGATTCCGATTCCCGTGTCGCGCACGCAGAAATGAATCACAGCGCTTGTCTCGGAAGATTGCGGACCGCGCTCGATTTCGACGACTACTTCGCCGCGCTCCGTGAATTTCACGGCATTCCCCACCAGGTTGACGAGCACCTGTCGTACTCGGCTGGCATCACCCGCCAGATAATCCGGCACATCGGGAGTGACTCGCCACGCCAGTTCCAGTCCTTTCTGATGGGCTCGGAAACTGAGCGCCTTCAGTGTGTCTCCTACGCTCTGACGCAGCGCAAAGTCCGTAACATCCAGATCCAGTTTTCCTGCTTCAATCTTGGAGAAATCGAGAATGTCGTTGATCAAGCTCAACAAGGAAGCTGCTGAGGTCTTTACCATGTTGAGGTATTCGCGTTGCTCGGCCGTCAACTGCGTGTCGAGGGCCAGCTCGGTCATGCCTATGATTCCGTTCATGGGCGTGCGTATTTCGTGGCTCATATTGGCCAGGAACTCGCTTTTTGCTCGGCTGGCGGCTTCGGCGGCTTCCTTCGCCCGAAGAAGCGCATCTTCGGCGAGCTTGCGTTCCGTGATGTCCTGATACAGGAGTAGGTATCCGGCCGAATCCTCCGTGCCCCTAAGAGCCACTGAGAAGACCTCCACATCTACCGGGGTTCCGTCGCTTTTTCTGCGTTGAGTAGTGACGTGAAGCGTTTTGCCGTTCAATAGCGCGTCATGATGAGCTTCTCCTTCTGCGCTGAGATCCGCTGGAATCATGCGGGCCATGTGGCGGCCCAGAATTTCCTCTCGGCGATACAGAAAAAGGCTCTCGAACGCGCGGTTGCACATCCGCACGCGAAAATCCGGATTGAGAACGGCAACGGCAAGAGGAGTCATTTCGATGAGGGAGTTAAGAAAATTTGTGCGCTCCTCGAGAGCTCGCTCTGCCTTCTTCCGTTCGGTAATGTCCATATAGAGGAGAAGTGCGCCTGTCTGCGTGCCGCCGTTAAACAGGGGGACCGAATAAGCCTCGACGTCGACTGAGGTACCGTCACTTCTTTTGCGCCGAGTGACGATATGGCTGGTCTCACCGCGACTGAGCTTCTGTTTGTTAGCGCTGATTTCGTCGACCAGGTCCGGTGGCGCCAGCAACTCGGCTAATGATTGGCCAAGAATCTCCGATTGACGAAAGCGGAAGATATTTTCGAATGCCGGATTACACATCTTCACGGCATCGTCGGCGCCGATTGCAATAATTCCCACGGGGCTGTTCTGGATCACGGAATTCAAGAAGGCGGTCCGTTCCTCGAGTGACCGTTGGGCTTGATTTCGCTCGGCGACTTCGTTCTGAAGCTCACTGGTCCGCTCGGCAACACGCAGTTCCAGCCCCTCGCGCGCCTTCCGGAGAGCGAGGTCGCGCTCCTGGATTTGGCCGAGCATCTCGTTGAAACGGTCAAATAGAAAACCGATTTCGTCGTCGTTTCGCTTTGTGGCTCGCAGGGAATAGTCTTTTGCAGACGAAACAGCAAACGCAGTGCGGGCCAAGTCCAATATCGGATCGGAGATGAGACGCTGCAGGCGCGCAGCGGAAAAATACACGGACAAGAGCGAAAGCAGGATCACACCAAGGGTTGTCCAGGCGAAATGAACCGTTCGGGTGCGCAACTCCTTCAGATCGGATTTCACGTAAATCGCACCTACAATGTCGTTTTTTAGCCGAATGTCACGAAAAACTTCCATGAATCCCGAGACCGATCGAACCCCCTCGGGAGAAACTGGCGGGGAAGTGAATTCAGCCGCGGAGGTTGTGCGGTTGTACTTGGCAAATACGCTTCCGTCGCTCCTATAAATGCAGGCTTCTACGATGTACGGTTTAGAGTTGAGTGAACTGAGAATTTCGTTGGCAGATTGGGTGTCGTCGAACGACAGTGCGGCGGTGCTGTTGGATCCTGTGATCTGCGCGGTAGTCGTGAGGTCACGCGCCAACGCAGCCCGGGACCTTACAATGTCGGATATCGCAAAAACGCCGCAAGCCACGAGGACTGCCACCGTGCATGTGATCAGAACGAGTTCCGTGATCTTTCGCCGGATCGAATAGCCGCTGGACAGAATCATCTCAGTGCGCTCCCGGCAACCGACCGGTTCGGATCGCGCACGATTTTGGCCAGCGCGAGAAGCTTCGAACTGATCTTCAGGCCTGCTCGATCCGCCGCGTCTGGATTGATGACGAAATGGACGCGGTTATCTTCAATCGTGAACTGGATGGCGCCGCCGGAGGCTGCGAAGCCGTCGCTTTCGCCAACGAGCAAGACCGCACGGCCCTTTAACCGATTGGCCAAGTCCGCCGCGGATTCGTGCGCCGAGTTGCTGACAAAAACGACCTGGCATCCCACAAGGTCTTGGAATTGCATGGCTCGTCCGAGGCTGACGCGGCGTTCACCTATCGTCTTTCCCAGCAGCGCGTCTTCCAGCGCGGTCCCGAACGGGTCGCGTCCATAGACACAAATGTCGAGCGGTTGCTTCGGATCAGTAAACGCGGATGACGGCCAATCAATAAACTTGGCGAAATTGTAGAGAAACGCAGCCTTCACCTGATATTCAGTTGCCAATTTCATTTGCGCATACAAAGATTGTGAATCTGAAATCATGCACCAAACGAAAATCACACACGCCAGAACCAAATTTGTGAGGCGCGGGCGAACGCATTGAGTACTTGAACGATATCGTGCGATAGAATTTGGTCTCACGCGCAAAGTGCCCATCCTGCCTTGCTTGCTTCGCTAGAAACGCCAGGTGAATTTGGCGTAGGCGCTGCGCTTAATCAAAGTTGTCCCAGCGCTCCCAATAGAATCAACAAACTCTGAGTGGCGGTCGCTTACGAGGTTTTGGCCTACAAAGGTTATCGACCCCTTCTCGTTCCATTGCCACGTGAGGCCGGTATCGACCCTGGTGTAGGACGGGATGACGGGATCCGTAAGCCGTCCTGTGAAATAGGCGGACGCATCCCACGACAGGCCCTGCCCCAAAGAAAGATGTGAACGGAGTTGGGCCATATTTGTCGGACTGCTCCCTTCTGCTTCAGACACTGAGTCCGCGTCATGACTGGTAGGCTTCAAATGCATATGAATTTCCTCGAACGCATATCCGGTGCTCAGGGTCCAGCGGTTAGTGACCTTCCAATTCGCGGCGACCTCGACACCATGCGATTCTCCGAAACTGAGGTTCGCATTGATAAGGGGCAAGACAAGGTGTGGAGGCCCTGGAGCTGACTCGAAAAAGGGAGTGCCAGGTTCTACGGTTTCTTGATCGCCCTGACTGTTGTAATAAGCAGCGATATCAACAGAAAAGCGCCCCGCCATTGTCATCCTGTAACCTGCTTCGTACGAGATGGTCGTTTCGTCGAGGAGTTTTGGATTGCCGAGGAGCCGGAGAGCCACCGGAGTTCCATTCATGTCTGTGAATCCGCCAAGATTTGAAACGATGGAGGTATCAGTGGCTGCGGGATTGCGATCCGCATTGGAAATCGCTGCCCATAGCGTTCGCTTTGAGGTGGGAGTCCACGCCAGTCGCGCGCTGGGCAAGGCGTCAAGGCCCGTGTAGTAATGATGTTCGATCTTCGTCCCGACGGTCAGGAAAAGCCGATCGGGAATGAGCGTGATATCGTCTTGAATGAAAGAACTGAACAGCGATGTATTGAGATTGGGGGGATTTAAGGAAACTATGAGGCTGCCGACGGTGTGAGATACGGAATAGCGGTACTCGACGCCCCAAACAAAGTTCTGCCGGCTGCCCCATCCAAGGTGATGTTGAAAAGCGATGTCGAAGGTCCCGCGGGTTTCTCCGAGGGCATCGTTGCGTTCGTACTCGTCATAGGACAGCTGAAGACTTGTTCCTGAACGATTCGAGAACGTGTGATTCCAGACAGTCTGAAGAAAACCGCCACCCAGATTTACCTGCGCCGGCACGATTGGAATAGGAGGCGCCGTAATCGAAGAGAGCCCAAAGTGCGGATTGCCCTCGCGGCCGCGATACACATCGCCTTCGAGCATAAGATTGTCCTTGGTCGAAAGCACGCTGTCAGCGCGAAAACCGGCGCGGGCGAGATTCCAGCCGTCGCCGCCACTCTGCCCATCAGCATCGGGAAAATGATCCTGATTTAAGTACCTGGTAAACGCTCGATAGGAGGTGCTGCTTCCGATCTTGCCTCCGTACTGCACTGTTCCGAAGCCTTGATCGACGGTTCCTCCTCCGGCGACTACCATCGCTCCCGGCGTGTCGGACGCCGTCTTCGTAATGATGTTGATCACTCCGTTGACAGCGCTCGTGGCCCAAACCGATGCGCCGGGACCGCGGATTACCTCAATTCGCTCGATATCCTCCAAAGGCAGGTCTACGACATCCCAAAAAACCCCACCGGTGGTCGGCGTATAGAGGCTACGTCCATCCAGCAAGACCAGGAGCTCGTTGCTGAAGCGTCCGTTCAAACCGCGAGCGCTGATAGCCCAGGTATTTGCATTGATTTGCGCTATGTCGAGGCCGGGGACCATCCGCAAAAGATCGGGAATATTCGTCGCACCGGAACGGCGAATGTCTTCCTGCGTAATTACAAAGACGGCTGACGCAGTGCGCGAGAGCTTTTGCTCCTTTTTTGAAACGGAAGTCACTTCAATGTTCATCAGGTCCTCGAGGCTGCGATCAGCCAGATCGGGAGTTTGTTGCTGCGGCCATGCGGGCAGAGCAAAGATGACGCAAGCAGCTATACAAAACGCGACCTTTGTCATTTCAATCGAGCGTCTGTTGAGACGTTTGTTTAAGGAATGCAGCATTTCTCATCCTGTCTTTCGCGGTTTTGATGGTTACCGCTCGAAATGATCCGGCGCTTCTTAGATCGGCATAAGAAAACAGCGATCCTCAGCGCGGCGGCCGGAGCGGCAATCGCTCGGCGACTCCAACTCCCGGTTCGACCGGAATCGCCCGGCCTCCCGAATTAGCAACGGCGGCCTCATTTGTCCTGTGCAGGACCGGAAGAGGGATCAGCGCGCCTTCGGCTTCTTTCAGGAAGACAAGACTGTCTGCCTCAACACAGTCCACCGAAATCATGTCTCCCAGGCGTACCTGCTCGGTGGAGAGCAAATTCGCCATTGGGTAAACGAGTCGGCGCTCGATGGCGCGTTTCAAGTGGCGCGCTCCGTATTTCAGGTCCGTACCTTCGCGAAGCAGAAATTGCCGAGCGGCCGGCATCACGCGGAATAGGAAACGTCCCTTAGCGGTCTCGAGCACGCGCTGCTGCACCATTCCCAGTTCGATCTCGAGAATCTGTTCCAGCTGCTCTGAGCGCAGCGGATGGAATACGATCGTCTTATCGATCCGGTTCATGAACTCCGGCGCGAATTTCCGCTTCGCCGCTTCCGCTGCCGTCTTCTCCACCTTCTCGTCCAGCCGCGGCTTCGAATCCGCCGGTACCGTCGGCGCAAATCCCATTCCACCCGTCATCAGCTCCGTGATTTCGCCGCCGCCCAGGTTCGACGTCATGAAAATCATCGTCTGCGACAAATCC
>DATNKB010000054.1:0-17089 GCA_035603595.1 Candidatus Dormiibacterota bacterium | reverse complement strand
CCAACGCAACGCGAGTTGCAACAGTCCGATTCCGATGATTCCGAGGAGGGGCCAGTTCAGCGCGTTCCACTGAATTTCTATTTCCGAATTCCGGTAAACGAGAACAGCCCAGAGAACCAAAAGGACGGCCCCGCCAATTTCGAGAAGCGATTCCGACCAAACCTCCACGACGCCATGGGCCAGCACGCTGAAAGCGAAAATGACGCAGAGCCCGATGCGGATGGTTTTCATTTTGACTGTGACTGTCCCGCACCGTTCGATGCTACGAGCGAAACGTCGCCAATCCAAGCCGTTCCGCTAAGCTTGTTCTCGAACAGGCGGCTCGGAGATCGGCGCAGCTGGATCGACAGGAAGTGCGTCGCGGGCGCCGTCGTATAATCCATGTCCAATGGCGTCCACGTGCGGGTGCCCGTAAGATTTTCAGTGGTCACCATAGCGGCCCCATTGTTCGGGTCACTAATTAGAAACGAGATTCCGTTTTCGGTGGTGATTCCTTCCGTTTTTACCTCTGCATGAAAATGGTATCGCCGGCTGGGCTCGACCGGAACGAACTGGAGAGGCTCCATGAGGTCCAAGTTTGCGCCTCCGCTGAAATCGAGGCGTAATGACCGACCAGCGGACGAAGGAGGCGCCGTATCGAAACCAATCGAAGCGCCGAAAGGAAAACTCCAGCGCCAATCCAATCCGCCATTTAGGAAATCCCGGGTGAAATCCCCATTCCAGATCAATGATTGGTTCGCAGGTTCGTTATGAGGAAGTCCAGCGGCCGCCAACGCTTCGCGCCACACCCGGCTTGCATCCTCCGCACGGTCGCTTTGAATCAAGAGCGCAAGAAAAGGGAACGAGCGGCGCAGCTCGAACGGCTTGCCGAGCGACAATAACCGCTGCCATATCGCGAGCGCCGCCGCAGGTTGTCTATTTTCCTGCATAAACTCAATCGCCTGGAAATAAGCATCTTGATTGGCGGGTAATACCTGATTTAACAGCAAATCTGCATCCTGGTTCAGATGCCAGACGCGCGAGACGGCAAGCGTGACGAGCTTCGAATCCGCTTGCAGAGCCTGTTTGATTTGGGCAAAGCCCGCATCGTAATCGTTCTGCCGAAGAAGAAAATTGCCGTAGCCCCAAGCTACCACTGCTGACGCAGGATAGGAGGCTCGTGCGTGAGTGAAAGCTTCCCTTGCGAGTGGGACGTTTCCGATCGCCTCGTATCCGTTCGCCAGGTCCATCCAATACGTCGCGGACAGTGGCACGCGCGCGACGGCTTGCTGGAAGTCAGCTACGGCTCCAACGGGGTCTAGATTCGCGAGATTCGTTTCTCGAGCGCGACCGAGCCGGTCCCAGGCAGCGGCATTTTCAGGTTCCAGCGCTGCGCCGCGCTCCATCTGGTCGATTTGATTGCTATGGACGCGATAATCAGCCACCCAAATTCGAATCGCCTGAAATGTGAGAATCGCCCCGGCAAAGAAACATACCAATAGGACAAATCGCCGCGAACCAAAGTTTTCAGACAGACTTGCCATAACCACGTAATTTCATATGGAAATCGGCCCCTCCGCAAGCGGTATCTGAGACGACAGGGCGGCGGGAATACGGACTTCGTTCGAACAGATTGCAGCAATTCGAGACGGGCCGCGAGGCGCGAAAACTTCAGTTATTTTTCGCCAATGTGATAAACGATTCCCACCGAAATGCGGTAGTTTCCCTGTGTGGTGGTAGTTTGATTTGGATAGTTCGAAAATCGGGTTTGCTCGTAATCGAATTCAAACAGGCGCAGGGCCCACTTGGGCTTGAGTCTCCACTGCACTCCCCCGCCGCCGGCCCACGCGAACGCGCCGCTCGTGGTGGTAGTCTTGGGGAATCCGGCGTTCAGAGGAAAAGTAAGGCGGTCGTATCCGCCGCCAAATAGAACCTGTCCGTAGGGAATCAGTCTATGCCGATGTCCAAGGAAATATATGCGGGGGCCTACCATGAAAGTATAAATCTGCGAGTCGCCATTGACGCCTAAGTTGCGGTAGGTTCCGGTGAAATCTCCGGTGATACCGATCCATTTTCGCAGATTGTGATCCAGCGATGCGTTCCATCCGTTCGTTCCAAACCGTGGAGCGTTTGTAGGATAAAAAGATCGGAAGAGATAAGCGCCCTCCACGTCCCATGCGGGCGTCTGTTGCGCAAGCGTAGGCAGGGTAAAAATAAAAAGTAGTGCGAAAAGGCCGAACCATTTCTTCATCCGCCACTTCCTCCTGAAATGCGTACAGACTGAGACCTTCTATGATGTCGCCGGGCATGAAAGGGTCTCCTATCCGAGTCTGCCGCGCAAGAAGAATTGAACTCGGCAAGACAGACGAACCAAGCAGGCAACCACCTAACGAAGAAAAGCCGGGCACCTCTGGCGAGGTTGCCCGGCTCTTTTATCGAGAGAAAAGAGTGGTTTTCATTGAACGGTCAATGCAACGGTCGCCGAATGGCTCACAGTCCCTACAGTTCCAGTAAGAGTGAGAGCGCCTGTAACTACCTTGTGACCGCCGCCTCCGCATCCCGCTACTGCGAATACCACCAGCATCGCTCCCGCAAGGCCGATTCGCGTGCGCAGGCGCCGTGCGGCAAAAACCATCGCCATTAGCGCCAGGCCCATCGCGAAAAGAACGATTTGCCAGTTCGACGGTGGCAACGGCTGCTTCGGAACCGAAGGCAAAAGACCCATCGAAGTCACCGTTACCTGCGAAGTGATCGGGTTCGTGCCGTCGGGGGTGACAGAGGTTGGGTTGAGCGCGCACGTGGTTTTGACCGGCGCACCCGTGCATGTTAGCGCGACGACCTGGTTGAATCCACTTACCGGCGTCACGGTCACGCTGAACATCTGACTCGAGCCTCGAGGAACGCTGAACGATGCGGGCGCGGTAACTGTGAAATCCGATCCCGTGCCCGTAAGTGGAACCGTTCGCGGACTCCCATTAGCGTTGTCCGTTATCGTAATGGTTCCGGTTCGAGCGCCCGTCGCCGTCGGAGTGAACGTCACACTAATCGTACAAGTCATTCCGGCTGGCACCGATGCGCCGCACGTGTTCGTTTCGGCAAAATCCCCTGAGCCCGTGATTGAAGTGATATTCAGCACCAGATTGCCGTTGTTCTTCAGCGTGATCGTTTTGGCTGGCGAGCTCGTAGTGGTCACAAGCTCGCTCCCAAAATCCAAGCTCGTCGGCGTCAGAACCGCAACAGGCGCATTCGCTGTCCCCGTCCCCGTGAGCGTAGCGAATTGCGTGGTGGGATCCGTATCCGTAAAGACGAGCTGGGCCGACTCGGCGGCCGCAACGGAAGGTGTAAAGGCCACGTTAACTGTGCATGAGGCATTAGCCGCCAAACTGGCGCCGCACGTCCCGCCTGGCACGATAGCGAAATCTGTGCCCGCGGCGGGAGGAGTGTTTGCCACAACCACGACACTGGTGATTGCTAGTGCTGTCGAATTGTTATTCGTCAAGGTAACCGTTTGCGGCGCTGTGGTCGCCCCAATCAGTTGCGTTCCGAAATCCAAGTTTGCGGGCGACACCACTACAGACAACAACAACGGCAATTTCGCGACGAACGCGTCGGACGGACCCTTCAGTGCAGTTTGAAACGCGCCAGGCGTAATGGGCCACTGGATGGAAGAAAAGGCAATACCGGTAATGTAGGCGTTGCCGTGGGAATCGATCGCTATCGCATTCCCTTGGTCGGCATGGTTCGAATTACCATCGCCGCTGCCACCGAAATAGCTCGCATAAATCCGATCGGCCATTCCATTGCCCTTTGGACTCAGTTTCACGACGAACGGGCTGCCGAATGGGTTAGGCAATGATGCCGGCAGGACGAACGGAGTGATCGGGAAATCGTTTGAGGCTGTCGTACCGACGACATAAGCAATGCCGTTTCCGTCCACGGCAATGCCGAAGCCATTGTCGCTGTTGGTGCCGCCGAAGAACGTCGAGTATGTCACCGCCGCGCTTCCACTCATCGTCGTGTCAACTAGAGTGATGAACGCGACGCCGTTGGCTGCGCCGGTTGCTTGGAATGCTCCTGTGGTTATGGGGAAATCAGCGGACTCCGTTGAGCCCGTGACATAGGCGACATTGTTCGGTCCAAGAGCTATCGCCAAACCCGAATCGAGCGTTGAGCCTTCCAGGTATGTGGAATATGTGGGCGGCGCGGTCACTGTCTTGGTTGTGTCTATTCGCGTGACGAAAGCGGCTGCTTGAGTGTTGGCCGCGATCGGAGTTCCGGGAAGGCCGTTTACAGAGGGGAAATTCGTGGAGCTGGTTACTCCGGTTAAGTAGGCGTTGTTCGCTCCATCAACGGCGACTCCCTCGACGGCGTCGCCAAAATCTTGAAGGAAGTTAGCGATGTTTACGGCGTTTCCACCAAGGTACGTGGAGTAGATCAGGCTCCCAGTTCCGGATTGCGTCGTGTCGATTCTGGTCAAGAAGCCTGTACCAACGTTGTTGCCCGGAGTTGCCTGAACGGCCCCTGAAGTCACCGTAAAATCACCGGAGCCCGGCGCTCCTGGGCTCGAGAACGTCAGGCCACCGATGTAGGCGTTGCCATTTGCGTCTGCGGCAACTGCGTTGGCGAGGTCTCCGTTCGTGCCTCCGATGTAGGACGAATAGAGTAGCGACGCCGTGCCGCTCAAGGTGGGGTCAATCTTGGTGAGGAACGCGGTTCCCTTCGGGTTCGTCGTGAGAGGGGACTGAATCAAAGCGTTCGCTGTAGTCGGAAAGTCGGTGGAAGCGGTGAATCCTGCCACATAAATCTTGCCGTTCGGATCCAGAGCAATGGCGAACGCCTCATCCATGCCTGACGTTGTTCCACAGAGGTAGTTGGAGTAAAGCTGCTGCGTGCCCGCGGGGTTAAGTTCGGTGACGAACCCGCAACCCGATACAGGAGCGACGTTCGTTGTTGGCGGAAAGTCGGTCGAGGTTGTCGAACCGGCGATAAAGGCGTTTCCGTTGCCATCTACTGCGATACCCTGGCCGTTCTCGTCGCCAGTTCCGCCGAGGAACGTGGAATAGGTGAGCAGCGGGTGGAATAGCGGATCGATTACGAGCGGCAACGATCGGTCATACTTCGCGATTGCGAAGGTGACTCGATTGCCGGGAGCGAGCGCGTAATTTCCAGCCACTTCGCGGCGTTCTGCTCCGACCACTTGATACACGAACGGTTTCTGGAATTTCGAATCGCTGTCAGGAGTGTGGAGGATTAAGTCGCCATGCGAATTGATCGCGAGCTTTTGCGCCCCTTCGATTTTCAGCGAGATGATTTTTGGATCGACGCCGGGAGCTACCGTGAAATCGTATTCAAGATGCCGCTGATTGCCGTAAAACTCCAGATCCACTCCGGGATAGATTCCGGAATATTTCACCCGTCCGTAAGATGGCACGTCGGTGACCCATTTGTCGCGATTGCTGCCGATGAAATAGTTGGACCGCCCAGGCAGTAGTTCATTCGCTGCGATCGCCGGGGCAGGATTTGCGCCCTGCAGTTGCATGCGAATCACAGTGGTCTTCATCGCTCTGCGCGCCTCGCGGAGCGCGCGTAGTGCACCCGGGCGGTGGAGCGGAGTTGCGGTGATCGCCCGGCGGCGAAGGACCGCGATGTCAACTTCCTGAGGCGCGAGCGAAAGAGCGTACCCGCTTCCGTGCGAAACGAATTTTATATCGCGGACCGTTTGCCCGCGGTTCTCCTCGAATCCCAAGGGAAGTTGAGCAAACGCATTCTCCCATCGCGGCGTATCAACACCCCTACTGAGAATCGGTGCAGTCGTATTTTCACGTGAGTTGGAAGTATTTTTACGGGCAGTAGTTGTGATGTATAGGAATGAGAGAAGTACTGCACCCGCTGTGGTAAGTACTGCCAGCCTTGCTGATCGAATCCCCATTTTCATTGGACGCCCCCTCCGAGCCTTTGCGATTCTTCGCAGCGGACGACGCCTCGCCCCGTCCCGGGCGCAAATGTTAGCTGGTTTCAAATCGGTACACAGCACGACTTCTCCCCAAAGTTTCCACAATAGCTACGTACTGTCCGAGCGTAATCACTCTGCTGTTCCAATCTGGCACTCGCAGGGCGCAGAGCGAGGAACTCCAGCTAATTCAACCTGAGGCGCTGAGGTATCAAGCGGGAATCATGGTTGGGGGGGCAGAGAAACAAGGTCATGAAGCACTGCCTGGCATAGATCAGCAGGCGCTAGATGGCCTTTGCTTGTGAATAGACGCCGCAATGGAACCTTCGCAACCAGGGCGGAAAGAATCCTGAATTCATTCGCGCGCATTTCACTATCCAACATGTTTGTCGCGAAGCTGTTGGCGACGAGGGCGAGAAATCCTGTCTGCGCGCTGACGGCCTCCACCTGCGGACCTGGATCATCGCGGATCTCATCCAGGAGATAAATCGCGCCAAGAGGCAGGTCGCCGTCCTCGAAACGCGCTCCGCCATTTGCAAGAGGGAGGCGGCGTTTTCCCCAATTTGGAACAAAGGGAGGGAGCGCATCGGTCGTCCCGTACAGCAGTTCCACCGAATCCGGCCAGAGGCATAGATGCGGATAGGAGGGCGAAACGAAGAAGTTGCCCTCGCGCTCGACCAGTGCCACAACGTCGTCGGAAACCGCGGCATATCCTGCACGCGCAAAGGCGGCGGCGGTGGTGGATTTTCCTGCTCCTTCTGCGCCTACAAACGCGATCACTGAGCCGCCGATTGCCACGGCGCTCGCGTGCAGGCAAGTAATGCCCCGAAAGCGCAGAAGCAGCCCGAGAACTGGTCCTAGGATATAAGTGGCCGCATCTTCGGCAGAAGATTCGCTTGGCCAGGAGGCCCAGAGTTTTGTGCCATGGCGATCCATCCAAAATTGCATCCCGTCGAAATAGACCAGATGGAAAAGCCCGTGTTCTTGTTCCTGCAAGATTCTGAGCGCAGGGGTTCCAGACGGACCCGTATAGGCGCTCGTGTAAACTAATGATTCAGATGACGTTGGGCTTGACTCGTTGGAGGAAACAGGCGAACAACCCAAATAAAGCTGGATGTCTGGGCGCTTTGCAGCACGTTGCGAGGGAGTCAAACCGGGGATAGACCCACTCGATTGGAGAGTAAGTCCGAATACAGAATAGGCGAAGTTCACCGAAATCCGATTTTAACTAGAGGTGAAATCCGTGCCGAGCCCTTAGACGTGCGTCCTGAAACGCGGAAATCGCCCACCGTCACGGTTGCCCCGGAATCCTATCGTCTTCGTGAGTTCTTGAACAGTTCCGTAGATAGTTAGTTTAGGGGACACGTACGGCTTCTTGGGTCCCCCCTGAAGGGGCTTATCCATTACGGGCCTCCGCACTTAAGTTATACCGGACTCGTCGAACTGACTGCAACCAAAAGTTAAGGCAAATCGGGCGAACCGCGGCTTGTAATTCCTCGCTTTCGCCCGCACCATTCAATGGCGGTATAGCTCTACGAGTAATATAACGACTTGCTTCTTCGCTCCAAGGGCCTTCGCTCACCCAGTCTCGCGGCGAACGCCTCAACCATTCTGCCAGCGGATCACCCGCGAGCGGCGTTTTTGGCCGCCTTCGCACACTCTCGGGCAAACAGCCTACCATCGCTTCGCGGAGCAGATTCTTCTCAAAGAACCATGGGAACGGCGGAAGAGCCAGCAAATATTCCACGATTCGCAAATCCAGAAACGGATACCGTACTTCGACTGGACGCCGCGTCACTCCCGGATTTTCATGCTCGAATAAGTAGGCCCACTGCGGTGAATCTAGCGAAGCGTGCGCGCGCGGAAGAATCGGATGCCGTTCTGACGCGGAATGTGAATTGACCTCTTTCCAGCGCTCTACAAGACTCATCCTCCGCGCAAAATCCGGCTCGATCCAGCGCGGAAATCTCGGCGCATCATGGCCCTTGCCAAACGCTTGCTTCACTCGTCGGCGAATTCCCGGCCATGGCGCCCGCCGCATAGAGGCGTATCGCAGCGTGTCACCGAAAAGCTGCCGCCACTCCCGCCGCCCAACCAGATCTTTGGCGTGCGGCCACATCTCGAAACCCATCAGGTTGTCGCAGCCTTCGCCAGATAGCACCACGCGGCAGTCTTCCGAAATCATTCCAAACTGGTCGAATAACCCGGCGAACAACGGGTCCTCCGGCGGCTCCGGCCACATCCAGTCGCCGCTATCCCAGCCGTCAAACGGCTGTAAATTATCCAGAGCGAGATATCGCGCCGGGATTTTCAAGAACTCCGCAGTTTCTTTCGCGTGCGCGCCATCGCGATCGGGAATCAATGACTCGTATACGACCGTGTAAGCCCGCAAATCGAGCTTTTCGCCCGGTCGCTTGGAGAGCGTCCGCGCGGTGGTAGCAACAGCGGCAGAATCCAATCCGCCACTGAGCAGAATTCCGACGCGGTCCGTCCGAATCCGATCCTTTACCGCCGCCTGGAACAAAATCTTGAATTGCTCAATGTAATCATTCGCATCCCGATAACGAATACGCCCGTTCGTGGGCGGTCTCCAGTAGCGCTTCAGGAAGAATTCTTCTTGCGTAATAGTCAGCGAGTGCGCAGGCAACAGACGCCGCACATCGCGGAACGCCGTCGTCGCGTCATCGAAGTTCAGCCCAAACAGCAGAAAATCGCCGATCGCAGTTTCGTTGAGCGTATCAGACACGTCCGGATGCATCCGTACGCAATTCAATACACTGCTGAACACGAACTGATCGTCGAGATCCGCGTAGTAAAACGGTTTAACGCCGAAGTGATCGCGTGCACAAAAGAGAGTTTTCCGGTGGCTGTCCCAGATAGCAAACGCGAAGTCCCCTCGCAGATGGTGAACGCACTCCGAGCCCCATGCCGCATAAGCGTGAAGAATTAGATCGGAGTCCGCAGCAAGGCGGCCGCAGCTTCTTCCCGTCGTCTCAATTTTCTCACGGAGTTCATCGCGGCTATCGAGCCGCGCATCCGCCGTAATCCAAAGTTGCCCATCGAGACTCGCTGGCTGCTGTTCGTTCAGCGATTCCCGCGTCGTCCGCAGCGCCGCATTCCCGAATCCGATCGGACCATCGAACCACGTATCGTTCCAATCCGGTCCGCAGTACGCGAGAAAATGCGTCAGGTTCCGAAGAAGCGCCCTTTGCACAGGCGCGCCCTTGCGATCGAAGATGCCGGCAATTGCGCTCAACTCGTTTGCGTCTCCATCGAGGATTCGGAATGCTCAAATGGCACGAAGTGCAGATGCTCGGCACCGCCGCCACCGAGAATCGTTCCATCCAGCTCAACCCACGCATGCGCCTCAAAGCGGTCCGCTTCTTTCCTCGCCCCGATGCGCAGATCGGCGTTCATGCCACGGTGCCGAAGCATGCGGCAGAGGACGAGAGACTGTTCCAGGCAGCTTGTGCGGAGAAAGAGGTTCGTGGCGGTTACAGCTTCGAGGTGCGCGATTCGCCGCGCGACCCCCAAAGCATTTGCCTCACCTGACGTCGAATTCCACGAATTCCGACCGGCAAGCGGCTTCCCGAAAACAGATCTAAAGACCCGGAACCCAAGCAAACGCACAGCCAACCACGATATGAGCAACCCCGCCGCAGCTTCGAGCACAATTCCACGCTCAAATCCGCTCAATCGGCGAAACCTGCGCCACCTCTGCATCATCGCTTGAACCCTTACCCTTCGAAAAAGTCGTACACGCCTCAGTGAACGGCCCGGGGCTGGTTACCGGTCAATCCTCAAGGGCCCGGAGGATCACCTTTACAACGCTCCACCGTCGCTCAAACGGCAGAGATAGCTCGAACTTCAATCAAACCTTCGCTACGCATCGACTCCAGCAGCGCTAGCAAATCCTGTTCGCACCGCCTTGCCTCCACCTCATACTCCGAAAGCAATGTGTCCCGAAGTTCGCCGACGCTTCGCGGTTGCTGCAAGAGCGTCCAGACCCGCGCTCCAACCGAGTCCAATCCATAGTACACGCTGTTCTTCAAATTCAGAACAGCCGCCTCTTCCCCTAGTGGACAGGAGACCTGCTCCTTCGCCACTACGACAATTGAGCTTGTGCGGATAGACTCGTCCATGGAGAGTTTTCACCTGTGGCGTCACCTGGCGATCGAAGGACTGCTCGGTGTTCGGGAGAAAAGGATTCCCGTACGCCGCGGAGCGCGGTTCCGCAGCCGGCTGCCTGTTCGTCCCACACGCCCTGAACCATTCTACCGGGAGTCGAAGTCCACAATCAATGAGGGAACTGGATTCGTCCCGGCAAAGCCGGTATAACGGGACCCGTGAACGATTCGCGCGTCATTACGGTCGAATCTATCGAGAAATCCTTCCCACCGGCGCTTTCCGGATGGCGTGCGTTGCTTCAGCCGGTCGCCAAAGCCACGGAGACGGCTCTATCGGGCGTTTCATTCAGCGTCGGCGCGGGTGAAGCGGTTGCGCTAATGGGACCAAATGGTGCTGGCAAATCCACGCTGCTTCGCATACTCGCCACGCTGATTATTCCCACGCGCGGCCGCGCCACGCTTGGCGGCTTCGACGTCGAGGGGAAGAGCGCAGAGGCGCGCAAGCAATTTGGTTATCACACCGGAGGCGACGAAGGGTTTTACACGCGCCTCACTGCCCGCGCGAACCTCACATTTTTTGCATCGATGAACAACATCACCCGCGAGCGCGCAGCGGAAAGAATCGCGCGGATCTCCGAGTGGATGGGACTGGGCCACGATCTTGATCGCCAGGTTCGCACCCTTTCCACTGGGATGACGCATCGCCTGGGCCTGGCGCGCGCCATGCTGCACGAGCCGGGCATCCTCCTGCTCGACGAGCCTACAAGAAGCCTCGATCCTATTGCCGCTTCTGAGTTTCGGCGGTTGCTAAAGGACGAAATTGTTCGCCGCGAAGGCACGACGCTAATGTTTGCGTCGCACACGCCTCGTGAAGTGGAAGAAATTGCCGATCGCGTGGTTCTGCTCGATGAAGGGCGCGTCGTCGCGAATGAGACGCCCCAGCGTTTGTGTGCTTCCGCCGGAACGCGCACGCTGGATGAAGCGATTGGCCGGCTTGTGCGTCATCCCGTGCACGCGGAATCAGTGCAATGAGCGTCGCCGGCAATCTTCGCAAGTTGATGGCCTTTTTCCATCGTGACTTCGCGATCGCCCGCGGCTACCGTGGCGCGCTGGTCCTTGAAACGTTCGAAGCGCTCTTCGGCGTCGCTACCTACTACTACCTCTCGCTCTTCGTGCAATCTCCGGAACTCACCAACGCTCTGCCGGCCGGCAGCAACTATTTTGCTTTTGCCCTCGTAGGTTTTGCGTTTTTCGACTATTTGAATGTTTCCATCGATGCGTTCGATACCAGCCTCAATGAAGCAATGCAGAATCGCACGCTCGAAGCTCTGCTCGTCACTCAGACTCCGCTCCCGTTGATCCTCGCAGGCTCGGCCATCTATCCTTTCGTGACGCTGGCACTGCGAACCTGTGTGTACCTTGCCTGGGCCGCTCTGCTTTTCGGATTCGCGCCCCGTTCGGCCAATTGGCCTGGCGCAGCGGCTGTCTTGCTGGCTTCCGTCCTCGCATTCTCAGGACTCGGGGTGCTTTCAGCTAGTTATCAAATTTTGTTCAAGCGCGGAAATCCCGCGAAGTGGATAGTTCTGGGTGTTTCGGGACTGCTCGGCGGAATGATGTATCCGATCTCGGTTCTCCCCAGGCCTCTGCAGTTGGTCGCGCACTTGATCCCCGTCACATATTCGCTGGAAGGAATGCGGGCCGCTTTGCTCGATGGCGCGGGATGGAATCGGATTGGTCCTTCCGTTTTGGCGTTACTTGCTTTCGCCGCGATTCTCCTTCCACTCTCGTTTTCGGTCTTCGCATGGGCGCTCAATCGAACCAGGGTCACCGGCACTCTCACGCATATCTAGAGTTCTACGCTTTCAGTGGCTTCGCCGCCGCTCCTTGTGAATCATCGGCACCTCAAGTACAGTTTTTGGTGCGATACACGCGATACGAAGGTCACCGATGAAGGTTCCGCTTCTCGATTTGAAAGCCGAATACCACGAACTGCGCGACCAGATTCTTCCTGCGCTCGATCGCGTCTGCGAAAACTCTGCGTTTGTGCTGGGCGAGGATGTAGAGCAATTCGAAAGCGAGTTTGCGACCTACTGCGGCGTGAAGCACTGCGTGGCCCTCAGCTCCGGCACGGCAGCTCTTCACCTCGGCTTGCTCGCCCTCGGCGTTCAGCCGGGCGACGAAGTCATCACCAGTCCGAATACATTTCTCGCCACCGCCGAGGCAATCACCTACTGCGGCGCGCGGCCAGTGTTCGTGGACATCGACCCCTCCACGGCCAATCTCGATCCCGCGCAAATCGAACGCGCCGTCACACCGCGAACGCGTGCCATCATTCCCATCCATCTCTACGGCCGCCCGGCAGATATGGATGCGATTCGCTCAATCGCCGAAAAACTCAAGCTTCTCGTTCTGGAAGACGCCGCCCAGGCGCACGGCGCCAGATATCGCGGGCGCCGCGTCGGCGGCCTGGGCCATGCCGCCGCGTTCAGTTTTTATCCCAGCAAAAACCTGGGCGCCTATGGAGAAGGCGGCGCTCTCACCACGAACGATGATTCGGTTGCGAAGTATGCTCGCGCCGCCCGCTCCCACGGCCAAACAGCGCGCTACGAGCACGAATTCGTCGGTTACAACTATCGCATGCAGGGATTTCAGGGCGCGGTGCTTCGCATCAAACTGCGCTATCTCGATCGCTGGACCGCGCGCCGGCAGGAAATTGCACGCGAGTATCGCCGCATCTTTGCCAATGCGAAACTAGGAATGCCAAACGACGCGCCGCAGGACGAATCCGTTTACCACCAGTTCGTGATCTACGTGAACAACCGAAATTCAGTCATCTCGCAACTTGCCGCTCGGGAAATTGAAACCGCCATCCATTATCCCAAACCTCTGCATCTTCAGCCGGCCTACTCTTCGCTGGCGTACCCTCCCTGTTCGTTTCCGCTGGCTGAAAGAGCGTGCGAGCACGTCCTTAGCTTGCCGATTTATCCCGGCATGACGCCCGACCAGGTAGCGTACGTGGCAAACTCAGTTGTGGAAGTTGTCGGAACGAAGTAGCGGCTTGAACGGACGCACCCGCCTGCCCGTTGGCGATAAACTATGCGCTTGCCGCTTCATTGATGCGAGGACGTTTGCTCACTCGCATCGCGATTGGGCGTTGGAGGAAACCCAGCGCCGGACGCGCTTGCCGATGCGCGCTCGCGAAGCATCTCGGACATTCCATCGAAAATCTTCGCGAAGGAATCGCGCAACGTCTGATCAGCTGACCGCGTCAGGGATTCGATAACGTTCTGGCCATGCTCATTCAGTCTGCGGACGGATGAGACGCTCCAGGAATCGGAGGCGTTATTCAGTCGCTCCTGGTATTTACCTTCGGCCTCTCCGCTTAGCTGGTTCAGTCTCGCGCTCCACTCCTGCTCGTGCGCATCCCTCTCCGCGCGATACCCGTCCATCGCAGCAGTAAATTCGCTGGCAAGTGCGCTACGTCCTTGCGCAATGCGGCTTTCAAAATGTGCGCCGAACTGCGCGTGGAACTGGTCGAGCGATGCGTTTGCGCTGGCTTCCAGATTCCGCAGAAGCTCGGTCGAAGTTTTCTCGAATTCCTGCGCTCGTTCCTGTACGGCGGAATGGCTTCTCTGCCCGAGAATGTCCATTTCCTGGTTGGAAATTCCGCGCACGATTTCGCCAAACGATGATGCCGCCGTCTCCGCTGCGGCTTCCAGCCGGGTTTTTGTTCGGGCCGCCACTTCGTCGCCGAGCCATTCAATATTTTGACTCACCTGCGCGACACGATCGTTCGCCTGCTCCGTAATTCGAGTCTCGAACTTTTGAGCCGCTTCGTACGCTTTTGTCTCCAACCCACTGTTTGCGTTCGCCAGCGCCTGCTCCACAAGCACTTGCAACCGCGAGCGCGTCTCCTGTTGAAACCACTCTGAGGCTTGGCCCAATGCTTCAGTCGCCGAGTGCGAAGCTCGCACACCGCTCGCGTCCAGCTCCTCATTCCACTTCGCCAGCGCCTGCGTGCGCGCAGCTTCAAAATCGCGTTGGATTTCGGCGAGAGTGAAGACCATCCGCGACGCCACATCGCGCTGATTATTCTCCGACATTTGCCGCAGCCGCTCGCGATGCAACCGCAATCCTTCTTCCGTCTGCAATTCGCGCGCGTCGAGTTCTCGCAGCAGCGCAGGAACCCGCTCGAGATGCGGCGCAAGCTGCGCTTCCATCTGGGCCACCGCTCGCTCCACTTGCTGGTTGCCCATCGCTTCAATCGCCGGTGAAATTCTCTGCGACATTCCCGACGCCATCGCTTCAACACGCCGCGACATCTCCGCCGTCTGCGCGTCGAGCACATTTTCGAGCCGCCGGTGCAGCTCGTTCAGACTGTCGTGCCCCGCGGCCTCAAACTGCGCCGAGTTCTCGCGGATGCGCGTCGCGGACCGCTCCATTTCCTCAAGGGAAGAGCGCGCCGCCGCCACTTGCGTTTCGAGGCCAAAGCGAATTTCACTCAGAGATTGTCCGGCCTTTGCTGCCGCGTCGTTCACCGGATGAATCAAGTCGGCAAACCGCTCGCTCATTCTGGACTCTTCACTTCGTTGCACTTCCTGCGATCGCTGCGACAATTGCTCCACCAGCCGTTGCAGGCTGCCGTCGAGCGATGATTGCAGCAGTTCGCTCCATTCCGCCTGAGCGAGATTCATCTCCGATCGCAAACGGCTGCGCCAAGCGTCGAGTTCGCTCTCTATCGCTCCACCGGCCGTTTTCGCAAACTCTTCCTTCCACTTTTGGAACGATTCGTCGCTCGCCGTCTGCCGCTGATGCTCCATTTCATCCGCGTTCTGCCGGATTCTCTCCTGCGCGCTTGCGGCCGCGCTCTCCACAGCTTTTTCCGCGTGACGGTTGAGTTCCGCGCGCAACTCCCTCAGAAACGGACTGTCGGGCGCGGGAACGAAATCAGCACCAGGGTCTGACGCTGCCAGCGAATTATCCTGAATCGAATTGTCCTTAATATCTGTCATTAGTTTTCCCATATACGAGGCGAGCCTCGCCGGAATGGCGCCGGAGTTTGTCTCCTCCACGGCGCGGATTTCTGTCTGCTGTGCTGATGTCTCTGCCGTCCGCTGGTATGACGGCACTTCCGAGGACCAATCCGCTGGCGGAGAATCAAGTCCCCAAATGTTCTCCGGGCTTTCAAGCTCCACGGCAATCTGAAAGAATTCGCGAACCGAATGCGGACGCTGGATCCAAGCCACTCGCGCCCGCACGTTGCGGTGCGCGGAGTCTTTTGGCGTCTCGATCGTGAGCCACGTATTCTTGGGAAGATGATGTTTCGACGAGTACCGGCATCCGTGAAGATTGAAATTCAACGTGGACGTGCGTTCTTCAAACGGCTGCCCCAGTAGATCGCTTCCGCGAATCACAAGAGGAAGTGGTTCTGACACACGAGCGCTGCGCCGTCGTTCTGTGCTGGATTGCGTCGATCCCACTGCCGGCACCGTTTCCTGGAGTCTTGAAGATGCGAGCATAACACTCTCACGTGAATGGGTCGAGAGCGGAGAACTACTGCTTCATGTGGAAATCTTACGGTTCTAGGAGTTTACCCTGCTGCACTAGGAGTCATGTAACCGCTCCCGTGCGCGCAAACCAAAATCTTCCGCCTACGATTTCTTCTTGGTTTTCCTGGATGACAGTGACGTGGCCTCACCGCTACCCATTGCAGCGAGTCCGTCGAGCATTTGCTTCGCTTGCTCCGCAATCGGAGACCCGGCCGGCGCTGTGTCGATAGCCTTCTGATAAGCCTCGGCTGTGCCCGGCGGGATTTGGTACGTCATCTTGTCGCCTTCCTGTTTCGGAGTGATCTGCGCTGAAAGCGCTCCGCCCAACAGGAACCATGCTTGCGCGTCTTTCGGATCGGTTTGTGTTGCTTTTTGCAGAGGTGCCACCGCATCCGCCTGATGATTCTTGTTGCTCAGAATAATCCCAATGTTCTTCCAGCAGCGGGCTGCCGATGCAGGATCGGCTGCAGCGGCCTTCTCACAAGCTGTGTTGGCATCCGCCAGTTTCGTCTTGTCCAGCGTCGGCTGCGCTGCGGCGGCATTCGTAAGATTTGTGCTCAGGTGTTCGTAGAACGGCGCCTGCGGCTGAAGCTCCACAGCCTTCGCGAAGGCTGCAGCCGCCTCGTCATACCGGCCTGCGAATTCGTATGCTTGTCCAAGGTTCGACCAGACAATTGCATGCGTTTTCGCATCTTTTGGCAGCACGCCCTGCTCGGCAAGCTTCAACTCGGTGATCGCAGTTTGGTAGTCTGTGTTCAGCTTGTCTTTTATTCCGCTTTGCTGATCGGCGGGCGCAGCCTTCAGCTGCGTGCGGAGCGTGGTCGAGTCATTCATCGCCGCCATCCCGGCGTCGAAATGCTGCTTCATGTTTTTGAACTTATTCTCTTCCTCTTCCCGCTTCTTCACTTCTTCGGCACTCGGACCCTGCGTTGCCATCACTTCTTTGAAATTCAGCTTGAATAGATTTTCCTGATCCTGCACCACGCGGAACTGCACCTTAAAATCGAGGTGGTCCTTTTCATTCGTCAGCGTGAATACGTACACGCCGCTCAGCAATCCGAGCTGCTGGAACCGTCCGTTCTTATCGGTTTTCGCGGTGTACGTTTGCCCTGTGTCGGGATTCTTGATCTCCACATTGACGTCCGGATAAGGCTTGCCTTCGCGGTCAAGAATTTCACCCGAAATGCGCCCCGTCCCTTGCGCTCGCACTATCGTCGCGCACGAAAGCGCAAGAATCAGGGCCATCCAGACTGGAATCATTCGTCGCATGTGGTTGAATCCTCCCTGCTGTTGTCTTAGCGGCAATCTACCAAGCCGCTGCCCCATGGCGCAATTCAATTATCGCGCAACTCGGGTCTGCCCTGCGAGCCGATCCCGATACGCAATCGGATCAGCTGCGCCCGCCTCCGCAAACGCCCGCAGCCGCAACCGGCAACTATCGCACACTCCGCACGCCTCGTCCTCAAATTGATAGCACGACCACG
>DATNKB010000053.1:0-12008 GCA_035603595.1 Candidatus Dormiibacterota bacterium | reverse complement strand
TCAAATCATTCTCGTGGAAGGCACCGACCGTGTTCTCCCCACGTATCCTCCCAAACTTTCGGAAGCCGCGCGAAAAATGCTCGAGCGCCTCAAGGTCACAGTTCGCACAGGCGCGATGGTCACCGACGTCAAGGCGCACTCCGTGACGATTAAATGCGGGGACCACACCGAAATCATTCCCACGCGTACGATTCTTTGGGCCGCGGGCGTCCTTGCGTCTCCACTCGGGCTTGCGCTGTCAAAAAGACTAGGCGCAAAAACCGACAGAGCCGGGCGCGTGATTGTTGATCCCGATATGACGATTCCCGGCCATCCTGAAATTTTTGTGATTGGGGATCTTTCGAGTTTCACCCATCAAACAGGGAAGCCGCTACCCGGTGTTGCGCAACCGGCAATTCAGCAAGGCCGCTACGCTGCGAAAGTGATCGAGCGGAGATTGAGCGGCGAGAAAACTCCGCCGTTTCGTTATTTTGATAAAGGGAATCTTGCGACGATCGGACGCGGCGCCGCAGTGGCCGATTTGAACTTCATGACTCTCGCAGGCTGGCCGGCGTGGCTGATTTGGATCTTTCTCCACCTGTTGTACATCGTCGAATTTCAGAACCGGCTGCTCGTCTTCATGCAATGGATGTGGCTCTACGTCACGTTTGATCGCGCCGCCAGGCTGATTACCGGAAAGAATTTACTGCCGCTGGATCTGTGATGTCACGTGGGGCTCGTCGGTACGAGCTGGAAGCCGGCCAGTGCGGATGGCCTTCTTCAACAGCCCGTAATCGTTCTCGGTCTGGTCCGCATACTCAACAGCGAATTTTTCAATTGCATCGTCGAATGAATCGCTCTTGCCCAGATAGCCGCCGATTTTAACGGGATCGCCCGTTCGGGCGTGCCCGCGGGCCAAAGCCCACCCGCAGAGCTCGATGTATTCTTTGAAGTCATCCTGCGACATTGCGGATATGTCGATTTTCATTTTCATATCGCGAAGCTGGCGAAAATAGTAGCAACGATTGTCATCATCATGTGTCCAGCCGAGAAAAACGTCGCTGGCCGACTGCAGCATGCGCTGTCCCGTGACCACACGTTCGCCATAATTGCTGTACTTGCTCTTGCTGGTATACGGTTCGAGCACGGAAGGGAACGCTTCCTTGAACTGCAGGAAAAGCGGATCGTTGTCACTCGCCAGCAGCAACATCACGGCGCAACGAGTGCCAACGCTGCCGACTCCCACCACCTTTCGAGCGATGTCCACGACCTGGTATCGCTGCAGCAAAACTTTGCGATCTTCGGGGAGCGTGTGGAGATAGCGGTGAAACATGTCGGCGACGAGCTTTCTCTTTTTTGCGTAGTCGCGCGGGTGATACACGAGTGGCGGCCGATCGATGATCCGTCGATTGCCGTTGTGGACGTAAGTAATCTGAGGGAGAAGTTGCGTGGCTGTCTGGCGCTTTGCCTTTTTCTCGATTTCTTGCCAGCGTGTTTTCTCGACCGCGGTTTTTGCCTCTCGAACCAGAATACTGGCTTCGAGATGCGAATACCAGGCGTCGATGGCGCGCATGCGAGCGTATTCTCGCATGTGCTCGCGATAGCTTTTCACTGCGTGCCGCGCCGCGTCCCGGCAGCGGCGTTCGCGAAACTTGTTTTGCCTCGCAGCGAGCACCACGCTTGTTGCAAGCCGCTTCACGTCCCATTCCCATGGAGCCGGAGACGTCTCGTCAAAGTCGTTGATGTCAAAGACGAGCCGGCGTTCGGGCGAGCCGAAGCCTCCGAAATTGCCGATGTGACAATCGCCGCAGGCCTGCACGCGAAGTCCTGTGGCCGGCGTGCTTGAGAGGTCGAAAGCCATCAGAGCCGCGGCGCCTCGAAAGAACGCGAAGGGCGATTGGCTCATCCGTCCGTAACGAATAGGAAGAAGCTCCGGCAGGCGTCCCTCGTCAGCGCTTTTTAGCAGCTCGATGGGATCAGGACGCTTGGCCGACGGTTTCCACTTTCCCTGTGATTTTCGCGAGACGCGATCGCGCAGCGCTTTGCCCGCAGCAGTACGTTCTTCGATGGAGGGATGAAGACTCGTGAGTTTGGTTGCCATTCAAACTTTCAGGCGCCATTACCGCTGGGGCTGCGCCGTCAACTTCTGCAGATTGTTTATCCGAAGGTATTGTCTGCTGCTGCTAACACTCACGTCAACCAACGCCTTTGTATCTGAAGTCCGTCACTCGTGACCGCACATACGCCCCGAAAACTTGAACACCCGGTTCGGCTGCGTAATACAATTTCGAGACCGGGTGGACCTCATGGGTAAAGCTCAAAAAACGATTTTGGCGGTCTTGGCGACGCTGACTTTGGCGGCGCTTGCTGCGGTGATCTTCACGTGGCAGTGGGCAGATTATCGCGCTCGGCTGCGCGCCATGCGATCCAACCTGAGGCAGCAAGAGAGCTTGGTTGATACGCGCGCTCTTGACACAGCCGAGCAGCTATCGCAGTTGGCCGAGTCTCGAAGGGAAAAAGCGTACGCGCAGGAGGCCTTACGGCTGGCGGATTACTCCGTTGACGCAGCATTCGCATCGGCGCTTCAAGACGCCGCGCAAAATCCGGCTCCGCCGACGCCTCAGACGAAGCAGATCACCGAGCGTCTGAAGGCGGCAGAGGCAACTGTTGCGGCCAGTCAGGCTCGGGTTGCGCAATTGACCCAACAGATCGCCAAGGCGACCGAGAAAACGAAGGAGAACCTTCAACAACAGCTCAGTCTGGCGCAAGCGCAGCTGGAATTGGATCAAGATGAATTGGACGACGCGCATCAGGACCTAATCCGCGCCGGAGGAGACAAACAAGCCACCATTCAGCATCTCCGGGATCAGCATGAAGCCTCACAGAAAGCTGCTGCGGCGCAAGCCAACGCCAGCAGTTCGGCTAGCACACCTCCCTCGATAGAGCTGACCACGTCGCGCAGCCTCGTTGCGCAGGTGGAAGCCTGGATGTCATTCAATTCAAAACAGAATCTGCTTCGCCAGGCAAAGCAAAACGCGTTCGATCGTCAATCAAAGCTTGCAGCAGAACACGACACACTCGAGAAAGAGTTAAGCGAAGAGAAGGTGCAGAAGAAAATCATCCCCAAGAAATCAAAGGCCGCACCGAAAGCGGCAGGAACGCAGAACGCAACTGCGTCGACGAATGAAACAGCGCCTTCGCATGATACATCGCAGGCGAACGGTGCCGTCGGGCAAGGCGTGACGAATGCGCAAGGTGGGGCGCCAACAGCTGGGACCGGAGCGGCGAGCGCAGGCAAAGCAGGCGGTCAGGACGCTACGCTGACGTTCCTGAAAGATCTTACGGTCGATCAGAAGAACCTAACGCACCTGGACAAACGGATTGAAACCGAGCAGGAGCTCGCGACGATTTACGGAAACTGGATCGACTATATAACGGTTCGTAAACGCGCATACGTGCACGGTATGTTTCTCGCCGCACTCTGGATTCTCGTGATCGGTCTCTTCGTGTTTGGCGCAAACGCGGGAGCACAGCGATTTTTTTCTGAGCTGTCACCCGAGCAGCGCCAACTTCAGACGATGCGGACGGTGGTCTTATTTGCGGTGCAGGCGCTCGGAATCGTCCTGATTCTCCTCGTTATTTTCGGGAAGCCCAGCAATTTCGCGACGGTGGTGGCTCTCGCAGGAGCCGGGCTTACGGTGGCTCTGAAAGATTTCATTGTGGGTTTCTTTGGGTGGTTTGTGTTGATGGGTAAGGATGGCATTCGCCCCGGAGACTGGGTGGAAATCAATGGAGTGGGAGGAGAAGTGCTTGAGGTGGGTTTGTTCCACACCGTGCTTTTGGAGACGGGGAACTGGACGGACGCAGCCCACCCTACCGGGCGGAAAATTACGTTCGTGAACAGTTTCGCAATCGAAGGGCATTACATCAACTTCTCGACGTCAGGCCAGTGGCTTTGGGACGAGGTGCAGGTGCAGGCTCCAAGTGGATCCGACCCATATCCGATAGCCGAAGAGATTCAGAAGATTGTGGCAGAGGTCACTGCAACGAAGGAAAGTGTTCCAAACTCCGGACTATCTGAGGTGGCATTCCCCAACGCGAAAGCCGGTGCGTCCACGGCACCGTCAGTCAGCGTTCGGCTCGAGGGCAGCGGGGTGACGATTTTGGTGCGCTATCTGACCCGCGCGAGCGAACGTCAAGAAGTTCGCGCGCGTTTGTACAGGGCCCTAATCGAATTATTGAGGCAGGAAGCTTCCAGCCGCGCCAGGGTCTGAGAGGCGAGGTGGGACAGTTTTCTGGCCTGATCCGACGCTCAGGGTCGCCAGGCTACGGCGGCAGTCGCTAGAACAGCATGAACGTGTGATAGCCGATTTCCCCGAGAATGGCGCCGATCGCCGCACCCACGAGGACGTCGCTCAAGAAATGCATGCCGAGAATGATCCTGGAAGCGGCAATCAACATTGCAACCGTGAGCAAGGTTCCCAGAAGCTCGGGATAGAAGAGCCCGATTGCAATGGCGACCGCGAAGGCTGTGATCGAGTGGCCTGACGGAAATGAGTATTTGTCCGGAGGCAGAATCGAAGCCCAGCAGTGCGGCTCGATTTCGCAGGGACGCTTGCGATGGCTGGCGTGTTTCAGGCTGCGAAAGATGAAAATGCCCGCTACGGCCGCCGAGGTAGCCGCGCCTATGGCTGCAAAACGATGCGGGCCACCGAAGCCAACCAAAATCAAGCCGAGGGCGTACCAGAGCCAGCCGTCGCCGCCCCGCGTGGCTACGATCATTAGAATTCGGAACCACCGCGGTGCGCGCCAGCGGTGGACGCGACGCATCAGCCTGTGGTCGTTGGATTGAATCTGGTTCCAGAAAGATTGTGCGACAGTCATACCCATTCCTCCAGCGCCGGTTGCGGCACAGAGATCCAGCGAGGGCGTGGGCGGGATTTAGGTTCGCCGAGGACTTCGGTGGCCCAGCGGCGGCTGAATTGCCGTTCCTCGATATAGTTGAACCAAGTGAACGCGGGGAGAAGCAGGCCGAGAGGAGCGAGCAGCGCGGTCCATGACTTCTCGCGCATCATTTCACCAGCAATCAGAAAGCAATCGCGCGTCAGCTTTGCGAAAGAGCCGGATTCACCGGCAACTTTGCCCATGCCGCTGCGCAGTCCGGCAAAGAATTCTTCTTTGTCTCGCGCGGCCGAAACTTCCGTGTAAGCCGTCCCCGCGGACGGCAATGCATGCGCGTCGCTTCCACCGATTGCAATTTTCTCCCACTGCCGTGCCAGGGTTTGTGCATTCGCGTTGGACCTTTCGAGCATGTGGCTATTGCGAGTCTCAATCGCCGGAAAGTATTCCCGGAACCAGGCAAAGTCTTCGCGTTCGCGCGCGCCTGTGAGGTTGGAGAAGACGTGATTGATGCTGAAGAGAAGGCGGCGCTCGGAAAGATACATGAGTAGCGCGACAAGATCGTTGCGGCGCTGCTGAAGGTGAATGTGCTGGCGCTCCATGATGTCGTAGACGCCAACGTGAATTTCTGTGCCACTCGGCATCCGGCAGGTGAGCTCTTCGCTCAAGAAAAAATTCGGCAGGCTGCGCAGTTTTTCCGCGCCTTCAATCGAATCATGGTCGGTGAGCGTGAAAAGATTCATGCCGCGGCGCCGCAGCAGGTCATACACTTCGAGAGGATCGCTATAACTTTCGCGGCAAAATTTGGAAAGGAAAGGGGTGGTGCAAGCACCGGAGAAGTACGAGTGAACATGCATATCGCATCTCACGATAGAAAGTATGAATCGTGCCGGTTACGCGCATGTGACAGTGGCGCTAAACTTCTGAAAACACAGGGACTTAATCGTTTAGACACGCGAAACATTCTTTTAACCAAATTGTAGTACGGAACGGATGTTGGACTGCCAGACTCCGCGTCGCATGTTGAGAATCGAGTTTGTTTTTTTCGACGCCGGCGGCGGCCATCGTGCTGCTGCCACAGCACTTGACATCGCCATCCGCGGCCAGCAGCGTCCGTGGGAAGTACGCCTCACTAACCTGCAGGAACTCCTTGATAGGCTCGATATTCTGAAAAAATATGCGGGCATACGAATCGAAGATTTTTACAACTGGATGTTGCGGTCGGGTTACACGCTCGGCAGCATTCAATTGATGAAGGTGCTGCAGGCGGTGATTTGGGCGTATCACGGTCCGACGGTCCGAATGCTCGAGGCGAACTGGAAGGAAACACAGCCGGACATGGTGGTTTCCTTCGTTCCGCACTTTAATCGCGCGTTAGGCGAAAGCTTTCGCCGTGCGTATCCGACGAGGCCCTTTGTAACCGTGCTCACGGATGTCGCCGACTATCCGCCGCATTTCTGGATCGAGCGCCAGCCGCAATATTTCATTTGTGGTTCTGACCGGGCGGTGGCGCAGGCTCGCAGCATCGGCCATGCAGACGATCATCATATTTTTCAGACGTCGGGAATGATTTTGCATCCGCGTTTTTATGAGCCGCCGATCAAAGACAAAGTGGCTGAACGAGAAAAGCTGGGATTGCGGCCAGACTTGCCGACAGCACTCGTGCTCTTTGGAGGCTTTGGCTCGGGCGTGATGCTGGAGATCGCGGAACGCCTCGATCGATCTGACCTGGAATTGCAGCTGATCTTCATATGCGGAAAAAATGAGAAGCTCGCCAAGGCGTTGCGCGGACGGACCTCGCGCCTGCCGTGCTTCGTCGAGGGATTCACGACTCGAGTGAATCAATATATGCAGACGGCTGATTTCTTTATCGGCAAACCGGGACCGGGAAGCGTGAGCGAAGCGCTTGCGATGCATCTGCCGGTGATCGTCGAGCGCAATGCGTGGACGCTGCCGCAGGAACGGTACAACGCCGATTGGATACTGGAGAACGAAGTGGGCGAGGTGCTGAATAGTTTCAGGCAGATTGTGCCGGCGGTGGCACGGCTGATCGATCCCGCGACGTTGACTCGCTATCGCTCGAACGCGGTAGCGATGAAGAATCGAGCCGTCTTTGAGATTCCAGACATTCTTCAGAAGATACTCGAACATTCGCTCTCGAGCGTAAAAGCCGAAGCGCGCGATGATGCCGTGGTGGCCGACTGAGATTCTGTTTTCTCGAACGGTGCCACGGGCACAGATCAACTCGTAACGCAGTTCGGAACCGCTACGATCCAGGAAATCCGCCTGAACTCGACCGTTTAACGCTGTTGTGGCAACATAGAGAATTCAGAGCGCGGTAATGGAGATATTCAACTATGGCAAAAGCAACATTTGCTGCAGGCTGTTTCTGGGGCGTGGAAGATGCCTTCCGCCATCTCAAAGGGGTTAACTCGACGACTGTAGGGTATACGGGCGGCACGCTGAAAAATCCGAGCTATGAGGATGTCTGCACAGGCCGCACCGGGCACGCGGAGGCGGTGGAAATCGACTATGACCCGGCGCAAGTGACCTTCGAGCAACTGTTGGGAATCTTCTGGGAAAGCCACGATCCAACCACGCTCAACCGCCAAGGTCCGGACGTGGGCACTCAATACCGTTCCGAGATTTTCTTCCACGATGCGGCGCAGGAGCAGTCCGCGCGCGCCTCGAAGGCGCTATTGGAAAAGTCGGGCGTGTTCAAGCGGCCGATCGTGACAGGAATTGCGCCGGCTCCGGAGTTCTTTCGAGCAGAGGACTACCACCAGCAGTACTTTGAGAAACGCGGAATGAAATCCTGTCACCTGCCGTAGGGCGCGGCGACGTCAGTTGATGCAAGCCATCCGAGAAGGGCTTTCGCAGAATTCGGACCAGGCCAGCAAGGAGAGAAGCGCAGCGCCGCCAACGATTGCGATTACTTCACCCTTCGGCGACGACATGGCGCTCTTGGTACCGCTGCCCTGACTTGATTGAGATGAAGAACTGGGCTGCGCGGGCGGCTCCAGATCTGTGGTAATGCGATACGACTTTCCTTCGAGAATCGTGTGCACGTTACCATTTTCTTCCACGATGAGATCGCCGTGGTAGGCAGTAACGATCATTTCGATCCGGCTGTTGAGCGTCACTTGTCCGAAAGCTGCGTGGCCAGGTACGGGATGGACAAAGCCAAGAGGAGTGTCGAGCCCGACTGGGTCGTTGGCAGGAGAAGAGAAGCCTACTGTACCGTGAGAGACGACAACGTGAACCATGTCTTTGCCCTGCGACAATGACGCGCCGCTCTCAGAGAGCAGGTAGACTTGGCTGCCACCCACTCGAAGCCGCATGGTGCTGCCTGTTTCGGTGAAGACGCTGTCGCCGGGATAAACAGTGGAACCGATTGCCGCTTTTGTGGGGCCTAGATGGGCTAATCCCTCGGCTTGGATGATCATGCCTAGCGGGCTGTCGTTCGCTGCGTAGGCAGGCAGATTCAGCATTCCCGCCACTAAGATAGCTATGAGACAAGCACGGAAACAGACTCGCATAGCTTTTCGTCCTCCGAGGGCCAGTAGCCAATTTAGGCGGAGAATTGGGTTGTGTCAATAGGATACAGGATCACCCGGATGCTAGGTGGCAACGGATCTATCCCGCCGAATCAAGGGGCTTGCCCGGGCGTTGATTTGGCGCTATCTCCATGCCGCCGAGTCGCGGGCTTCTGCGCTAGAATGGCTTTGGCCTGCGGGAGGACCGCGTGATCCATCGTTACGTTTTCCACAATGAGCGCCTGGCGACTATCGAGGAAGTGAGGCTATCGCCAGGGCAAGCGGGTCTTATAAGCGGCTGGGGAATTTTTACGACGGTGCGAATATTCGAGGGAATACCCTTTGCATTTGAGCGACACTGGAAGCGTCTTGAGCGAGACGCTAATCGGACGCACATCCCATTCCCATTTAGCGCAGAAAGAGTGCAGGAGCAGCTAGGCGAGGTATTGCGGGCGAATCACGTGAAGGAGGGCTGCGCGCGAATCTATGCAATTTATAACCAAGTGGGGTTTTGGCGGAGCGGTGAGGAGCTTCCGCCCACGGATTTGATTATCTATTCGGCGGATTTGCCGTCGTATAGCCAGCAAGCGCGGCTTGGGTTGCGCGAGCAGGGGCGCCATGCCGCTTCGCCGTTGGCGGGAGTGAAGGTGACGTCGTGGTTGGTGAATGTCTGGAGCCTGCAAGAGGCGCAGCGTGAGGGGTTCGACGAAGTTGCGATGTTGAATGAGCGCGGAGAAGTGGCTGAATGCACTGCCGCGAATATTTTTTGCGTTAAGGGCGGACGAGTTGCGACGCCCCCTCTGAATTCGGGATGCCTTGAAGGGATCACACGCGGAGTGCTGCTGGAGATTGGAGCGGCGGCGGGTGTTCCGGTGGAAGAAAAAACACTCTTGCCGCAGGATCTGTATGCGGCGGATGAGGTTTTTATTTCGTCCACGAACCGGAATCTTCTGCCTGTGAGCGAGATTGCGGGGCGAAAAATTGGCGACGGGAATACGCCCGTCGTGGAGCGACTGGAGAAGGTGTTCGAAGATTACGTTCGGAAATATCTTGATTCGCACGCGGCTTCAGCCAGCAAGCGCTGACTCTGGCGGGCGAGCGCGGTGGATATTCTCAGCGGCAGATATCGGGGAAGGTAAGCGATGAGTGATCTAGCCAGCAAGACATGTGTTCCATGCAGAGGTGGCGTGCCGCCTCTGGCAGGCAAGGAACTTGAGGCGCTTGCGAAGCAGGTGCCGGAATGGAAGGTGGTGAACGGTCACCACATCGCGCGGAAATTTGCGTTTCCGGATTTTCGTCAGGCGCTGGCGTTCGTCAATAAGGTAGGGGAGATTGCCGAACAGCAGGGGCACCATCCGGATATTCTACTGTCGTGGGGAAAGGCTGAAATCACTACCTGGACGCATAAAATCGACGGGCTCACCGAAAGCGACTTCATTCTTGCAGCGAAAATCGACAAGGTAAAGTAGCTATATTGAATGTCCTTCAATTTGCGACAAGCGTTCAGAAACAGCTCGCTCTTTCATTGGTACAAGGGGCTCTCCGCTCCAGGTGAGTATGCCTGGTGGAAGATGCGTGGTTCGCCTGGAGTGAAGGCGCCTCATTTGACGAAGCAGCGAACCATCGAAAGATATGCGCGTGAGCACGATTTGCATGTGCTTGTGGAGACGGGCACCAATTACGGTCATATGATCTATGTAAACAAAGACCGGTTTCGAGAAATCTATTCGATCGAGCTCGATCCGTGGCGGGCCGAAAGCGCGCGGCGTAAGTTCGCTGGCCGCCCGAATATCCACGTGCTTGAAGGTGACAGCGGAGCTGTACTACCAAAGGTGATTCCGGCGCTCAAGGAGCCGTGCCTTTTCTGGTTGGATGGCCATGACTTCGACATTTCGTCGCCGATCAAACAGGAACTCGACGCGATCTACCACCAATCTCCCTACGACCACGTACTACTGATTGACGACGCGCGTTGGTTCGATGGACGCACAGACTATCCGACGATGGAGGAGCTGCGCGAAAAAGTGTCGCGCGAGTATCCGGGCCGGATGGTGGAAGTCATGGACGACATCATCCGGATCTACAAGCCCAGAAAATCGCCGGCTAGCTGATCCATTCGGCGAGCTTTCCTCGGTTATCAAATGGCAGTTTGAATTGACTTTGTGTGCTCACTTTTGCGAAGCGGGTTCGTCGAACCGGTTTGTTGACTCTATATCGCAATACGCTATAGTCTCAAGTCGCTCGTTATAGAGACGAATGCTGGTCGGGAGGAAATGTATGAGCCGTTCGCGCGATGCTGCCGAAATTCCGATGCAGGAACCTTTGACGCCGGCGATGTTTCACGTCCTGCTGGCTTTGGCGGATGGAGAAAAACACGGTTATGCCATCCTGAAGGAAGTTGCGCGCCGTACGGAAGGTAAAGTCCGGCTGAGCGCTGGAACGCTCTATGGAATCATCAAGCGCCTGAATGCCGAAGACTGGATTGTGGAATCAACGAAGCGCCCCGTCGCGGGGTTGGACGATGAGAGAAGGCGCTACTACCGGCTGACGGAGCGAGGCCGGCGGGTGGCGATGAATGAGGCGCGACGTTTGGAAGAACTCGTAGCAATGGCGCGCAACAAGAAACTGTTTAGCAAGCCCGAGCTGGCGTAGACACAAGCAGCAGACGACTTTCGTGGAAGGAGGAGTGCTTCGATGAACGCGACCCAGCTTCCGTTTTCGAAACGAATGTTTCGGGCCTTATTGCGCGTCTTGCCAGCGGACTTCCGTTCGGACTACGGGCGCGAGATGGAGCACGCCTTCGACGATCAGGAGCGTGAGGCGCGGGACCGGTCCGGAGCGGTGGGAGTGGTTCGCGTGTGGTGGGAAACGCTGGCGGGGATTTTCACGACGGCACCGCGTGAGCACTGGGAAATGCTTCAACAGGATGTCGGATATGCCTTGCGCACGATGCGCAAGAACCTGGGATTCACGTGTCTTGCCGTACTTACGCTCGCGCTGGGGATCGGAGCGAACACGGCAATATTCAGCGTGGTGCACGGAGTGCTGCTCAGGCCGCTTCCGTATCCGCAGGGACAACAGCTTGTGTTCATTCGGCAGCAGGCACAAAAGGAAGGCATCGACGATACGGGATTTTCGGTGCACGAAATCGAAGATTATCGCCAGCAGAACCAGTCGCTGGCAGGGTTGGTGGAATACCATGCGATGTCGTTCATTCTTTACGGGCACGGGGATCCGGATCGTGTGCGAACAGCGGTTGTGTCGGCGAATTACTTCGACCTTTTTGGAGTGAATCCTTTGATGGGGCGGACTTTTTTGCCGGATGACGACAAGCTCGGCTCGCCGCCGGTTCTGGTTTTGAGTTACGAATATTGGAAAAACAAGTTCGGTGCCGACGCGGACATTGTCGGCAAGACGTTCGAGATGAACGACAAAGTTCATACGGTGGTCGGAGTGTTGCCTCCGGTTCCGCAATACCCGGTGGAGAGCGACGTGTACATGCCCACATCGGCTTGTCCATTTCGCTCTTCGAAATCGATGATCGACAACCGCGATATGCGAATGGTGGAAGCATTTGGACGGCTGAAGCCAGGT
>DATNKB010000052.1:0-3709 GCA_035603595.1 Candidatus Dormiibacterota bacterium | reverse complement strand
GTTGCACCCAGCCGTCCCCATCGAAAATATCTTTGTCCCGGGCATGAAATGATTCAGCGGCTTCTTCTCAATGGGATCAATCTGCAACGCAGCAGGATGCGCATACCCCAGGCTGTAAAGCTTCCCGCCCTCATTCGCGCGAATGTAGCAGAACCCAGCCTGCCCCTCGCCAATATGGCAGTGCCGCGGACAAAGATAGCAATGCACTTTGCCGCCGGGCTCGACGTTCCACCAGCGGGCTTCGTGCAGCCCCTCGGATTTTTGCAGAATCTTGAGACCCGACATTTTCGCGTCAGCCCTTATGGACATTATACGCCGCCCTGCATGGGCCGCGATCAGTGACCTGGAATCGCGGGTTTTCGGAACTGCCATTTCCGCCACGGCGGAGAGCGTGACCGGTCACTCGCCCGTAGGTCGGCGCAAGAAGTGTTGCCTCCCTTGCCGTCGACACCTTGCCGGAGCTTTGGCTCGTGTGATCACGTCGATTCAAAGCTTCCGTATTTGCGGGTGTATAATTTCCACAGAAATATCTTCCATGACAAGGCGTGCAAGAAAAACGTCCGGCGCAGTCGGCGGTCCAGCCACCGGCCGTGGAATGAATTATCAAGTGCACTACGGCATGCGCCAGACCCTTGACTTGATTGCTGTCGCCTTGGTTGCACCGCACCAAGCAGCGTCGATATGGGTAGAACCAAGAGTGGTCACTGGCGACGACATCACGACCTGGGACTTCGGAGCTACGCCCCCTGGCAGTTTAACTGAGGCAAAGTTGAGCCCCACCCGTGTCGAGATCGTCGATTGGGTTCAGCGCGCAGCTAGAAAAGCAGCCGACGGCGGCATGACGTTGTTTCGTCTTGTCTACAGTCGTGGTGGTGGTCCAACACTCGAAGCTATGATGCAACTTATTCGAATCGCGAAAGAAGCGCAAGGGGAGGATCGCGATTTCCAAGAGCTTCTCGGCCATGAAAATGCCAGAAATGCCACCGATATGCTAGAGCGTCTTGGGTCAGTCCCGGCGGCAATCCTGAAAACCCTAAGTGTCGAACACATTCCAGAAGTGATCTTAGAAGATGATCTCACGTTCCGGGCGCGGTGCTTGGCTGGTAGTGATGCGGACCGCCTGCGGCAATTGCTTTTCGAGAAGATATCGCTGGCTGTAAGCCAACGCGCGAGGATCTCGATCCGGACCTTTATTGACGACATTGCGAGTGCGAGAATTACATTACAGCCTCCGCCGTGCCCGCCACCGAGTGGCTTGTCACCGGAAGTGTGGGCAACGCTGATCACCCTGCAACACTGCCCAACTCCGCTGCCGACCCAAGTCTTGGCTGACGCCCAAATGTCTGCCTTAGACGGTTTCGAAAGGGCACTCAAGCCTTTGACTGAAAATGGAGTCCTGATTGCAGAATCCGGCCTACTTTCGTTGGCCCCTTCCCCTGTTTCCTTCCGTGAGGGCAACGTTCCGGCAATTCTTTCAAAATCGTTGCGTGCCTTGCTGGATTTTATCCGGAGAAATGGTCGGACGAAGATCAGCAGGCGGCAGGTGCAAAACGCCGTTTCTCTCGCAAGAGCCTGTGCACAAAAGGAACCTACAACGGTCGCGAACGCGTTCAGGTGGCTGGACAAGAATCTTAAGGATTTAGGCGATAAACACCTAGTGCTCGCTGTGGCGGAGTTATCCATTGCGGCGGCGCGAAATTCAATTCCGAAGACCATTGAAGAAACAGAAGGTGAAGCGCACGCTCTCATTTGTGGAACTTCATGGGTCTACCAGCGTGTAGGCCGCTTGGGGGAAGCCGAAATTGCAGCCGAGAAAAGCTTCAGCATCGGTGAAAATATTCACTGGGGCCGTAACTCGGCTTATTGCAAGAAATGCATTGGGCGCCTCTTCCGTCTTCAGGGGGAAGCAGCCACAGACCCGACAACGAAGACACATCTCATCGACAAGAGCACTCAGTATCTTACTGAGGCGATTGAAATGTTTTCTAACCTGCCAGATTTCGGGCCCGAGCACGAAGAGATTGGAGACTGTCATAGCCTTCTAGGCCGATCCCATCTTGTCGCCGGTCGACTTCAGGAAGCCGAAGATGCGGTTCATCGCGCATACAAGTTTATCCACAATCAAAACAGCAAGGAGTACTTGGACCTTCTCATCCTTGACGGAGACGTCCAAAGTGCGCGAGGTAGTCTAAAGGCCGCCGAGCACTGTTATTCTTCCGCTCTCCCAAGCCATAATGATACGGCCGAGTTGTCTGAGATCTGCGCTCGAGCCCATTTTCAACGCGGCAGAAATCGGTCGCAACTTGGCCGCAAAAGCGAGGCCCTGGAAGATTTCAGGGAGGCAAAGCGAGTCTGGGAACGATTGGATGAGCAGGACGCTGCTGCAGACGCCGAGTGGGCAGAAGTTTTACAGCTCTCCACTGCACCGCCCGTACTCATTGAGAAACTGAAGGCGGAGAGAGATGCCCGCGTACGTGTAAAAACCGTCCGCACCTACGAACAAGCAGTGGGAAGTGCCAGACGTGGAGTGGCTCGTCGCGCTGATCCTGGAATCAGATATTGGGAGCATCTTATTGAAAAAGCGAGGGAACTGGTGGAGATCGAGAGAAGAGAATGGTGAAGCGCGGCCCTTCGAAAACACGTAGGTTCGTCTGGCAAAGCGCAGCGGCGCGGCGGCTGTTGGCTCTGGCGGGTGACGCTCGGACAATCGGCGAGGCCGTCGAGATGGTGGCCGGCCGCTTCCTTAAGGATATTTTCTGCCCGCCCACTTCATTGAAGGAGTTGCAGGCGAAGCTGTGCGTAGCCGGTCCGGACATTGACGACATTCCCTTCTCTGCGGAACTGCGCCAAGAGGGCAAGTCATTCAGGATCATACTTTCGAAATACCTCGCACCGAGTCGGCACCGATTCACGACGGCGCACGAACTCGCGCATGCGATTCTCGAAACAAGCGGGCCGCGTTGCCCACGGCACGGGTCAGAACTTGAGCGACTCTGTGACATGCTGGCCACGGAACTCTTGATGCCGAGGGCTATATTCGAAACTAGCTTAGGCGCTATCCTGACAATGGGGAAAATTCGAGAGATGGCGAAACTGTTCGACACGTCACTCACGTCCACAGTCATTAGGGCCGCCGAGTTGAGGCGATGCACCGCGTTTGCGGTGGAAGGCAACGCAGTGTCCTGGGCCCGCGGAAGTATTCGGAAAGGGTCGATTAATACGCTTCAAGATGACTTGGCCCGTGCGGTGCGAAAGTCTGCGGAATCTCCCACCGGTGAGGACATCCTGAACCTCTCGAACCGCAGTTGGACCGGCGATTGGAAAGTCGAGTGGATTACTTTGGGCGCAGATAGGCGTAGATTATTTATTCTCCAGCCGAGCAAGATTCCGCAAAACAAGCAGGCTTCGGCCTAGGCTCGGTAACGTTCCTTCCGGTCGAATCTCCGGCCGGGTGCCTCGCCCTTCGCTGAGTTCGCTAAGGCCATCTCGAAAAGAAGTTAAATTTGACTCTCCGCTAATCCAATTTTTCTCTTCTCGATCCCGGTTTTTCCGCGGGTCTGCGTAGTTATACGGATATACAGCCGCCCGAATCCACGCTACCATTGCCCGTTTTTATATGATGACGAAGACGACACTATCGGACGGCAGGCGCACTAGACCGCGATTCGCGGCCACCACCCCAACCCGGCCCACATTCCTAATAGCAACA
>DATNKB010000051.1:0-11865 GCA_035603595.1 Candidatus Dormiibacterota bacterium | reverse complement strand
GCCAGGCCGGCATGGGAGTTGCCCTGCAACCCGGAGAGAGCAAAAAGCGTCAGGCCCGCCAGCGTGATTGCGATGGCGAGCCCGAGGTCAATATGACGAAGCGCGAATTTTCCGGCCCACTCAGCCCAGCGTGGCTTTTGCTTCGCCTCCAAGTCAACTCAGCCGCAGTTAGGACTGCCGGGCTTGCAGGTGCCGTTACCGCCACCGCCGCGAGTCCCGTAATACAGGCCCAACCCCAATCCCACCGCGAGCCCCGAACCGATCAGCACATTGCGCAACAAATGTCCATGGTGAGGCGTAGCTTCGGCTACCACTGCCGTCGCTGCCAAACTCGCTTCCAACACATCCGAAGGGGTCTGTGATGGTGCGGCAGGAGGCACATCGGACGTGACTACCACCATCTGACCAGCCGAAACCGTGATGGCGCCCGAGGTCGACCCGGAAACGCCCGCAGCCACGGCGCTGCCGACGGGCGTGACCGTAACCTGGCCCTTGTAACAAATAACCGTCGTCTTGTTCCCCTCAAACGACGTGTAGAAATCGGTGCCGATCACACCGATGACGGCATTCGGCGTCTTCATCTCGAATTTTCCGCCGGACTTCGTCACCTTCGTTACCTGGCTGCGAACTTTGCCGAAATCCATTTCGAGCTCGGTCTGTTGCGACACGGTGTCGTGCTGCACGATTCGGAGTTCACTCTCGGAACCGACGCTCAAAATCGACCCGTCTTTAAGACCGGCGCGAACGCGTCCTGTCTTCTCGGTCTTCAGCAAATCGTTCCAGTTCAGCTCCTCTTTCACTTTGGCTGTCTGGGAATTGCGGGTTGCCGCCGGAATCAATGCGTTAATCTGACCCGCCACCTGATTGCTGGCAGCCGGCTGGGCCATCGTCGGCAAACCGGTAAGCAGAGAACACAGCACCATCGCCACAGAGCGCTTGAACAAGCTCATACGAAACTCCTTATTTCGATTGAGTAAGGTCCGTTTGAGCCAGTTTGGCAGAGGGCGATACAGAGTCAATCGAACAGACGACAGCCCGATTCAATTTGGTAAATAGTACCCCTTCGGCTGATCTGAGCGTCGCGGGATTGCGAAGCGGTAAAGAAGTGGCTCTTTCCGGCCGAAGGCGATTGCGGGTGGCGAATGCGCAAGATCTTCAGATCAAGGCGTAAACACCGAGAGCCTACCTATCGAGCGGAACCGGCTCGTGTTCGTGTCCGTCCTGGACACACTCGATCTCACCTACATCGAACGGATTTTCATATACCGCACAAGGTCAGGCAGAAGGGAAACTCCTACCGCGATGACGAAAACGGCAATTGCGCCGAGAACGACATATTCTCCACGCATTGAACCTCCTTGCATCCGTCTCATGTTTGTTGACCCGGCCTTTCTGAACGTCCGATTGCTCACATGCTCACATTAATGTGACGTAAAGCGGCGCGGGCGCACATACATAGACGCCTGTATTTCCATGTCTTTTCCTGCGGTGCGGCAGACGGGTGCGAGCCAGATCCCGCGAGGAGAAATCACGACAGAGCCACTCGCCTTTCGGTACAATCCGACGCGGCGGCAATCGCAGCCGCTGGACGCTCCGCTGATTGCAGAAGCACATTTGAGAAATGGCCGCGAGAACTGAGATCGACGTTCTGTGGGTGACCGCCGGACTGGGTTGCGACGGCGACACGATCGCTATGACCGCGGCAACGCAGCCAAGCCTCGAAGATCTGATTTTTGGCGCCCTTCCCTTCGTTCCCAGGATCAAACTGCATAATCCCTTTCTCGCTTATGAAAACGGCGATGAATTCATGGAGATATTCCATCGGGCAGCCGAGGGCGGGCTGGCACCTTTCATTCTGGTGATCGAAGGCTCGATCCCAAATGAAAAGAACAAGCCGGAGGGTTACTGGGCGACCTTCGGCACGGATCAGAAAACCGGGCAGCCCATTCTGACCTGTGATTGGATCGATAAGCTTGCCCCGCGTGCGTGGGCGGTAATAGCGGCAGGTACCTGTGCAACATACGGCGGCATCCATGCGATGGAAGGAAATCCGACGGGTTGCATGGGCCTGGCGGACTACCTCGGATGGAAATGGAAATCGAACGCGGGAATTCCCATCGTGTGCGTGCCAGGCTGTCCCGTACAGCCGGACAATATGACGGAGACGCTCCTATATCTATTAAACATGCAGGCGGGCCGGGCACCGATGATCCCTCTCGACGACGCTCTGCGGCCCACATGGCTGTTCGGCCAAACGGTGCACGAAGGGTGCGATCGCGGTGGCTACTACGAGCAGGCAGAATTCGCAGCCGAGTATGGAGCGATTCAGTGCATCGTCAAGTTGGGCTGCTGGGGGCCAGTAGTTCAATGCAATGTAGGAAAGCGCGGATGGATGGGCGGAATTGGCGGCTGTCCGAACATAGGCGGCATTTGCATCGGCTGCACGATGCCGGGGTTTCCCGACAAGTTTATGCCGTTCATGAACCAACCGCCAGGGTCTCTCCTCTCGTCAAATGCAGTGTCAACGTATGGGCGGGCGATTCATGCGCTTCGTCGCTTTACCCAGGCATCCTTGAACAAAGAGCCGAGTTGGAGACGTCCGGCGCGCGAAGCCGAGTGAAAAAGATTTAGACGGATATTGCATCATGAGCGGAAGCCCCATGTCGGAGAAAGGTCGGCCTCGAGACGTCGAGAGAAGTTTGCTTTCACGAGGAGCTGATGCGACCGTCGCGGAGGCGGAAGCAACCCTTCGAGAACTGGCCACCATATTCTTGGAAAGTCCAGCATTGGGAGCGGAATCTCGCGGGGGGCCCGTCCAACCAAGAGTCGTAAAATTGGGTTCCGGCCAACAGCCCCACAGCGTCGAGGCCAGGTATCGCGCGCTCGTCGAACAAATTCCTGCCGTTGTCTTCATGGCCTACCTCGATCAAGGAATCGGCGAAGCTTACGTGAGCCCACAAATCGAAGCCGCGCTCGGCTTCACGCAAGATGAGTGGCTGGAAGATCCCGTGCGTTGGTACGACCAGATTTATCCCGACGACAAACAGCGCTGGAGCTCCGAAGCTGCGGAGATGTTTCTTTCCGGCAAACCGCTGAAATCAGCGTATCGGGTGTTGGCCCGCGACGGCAGAGTTCTTTGGTTCCACTGCGAAGCGGAAATGATACGGCGCGAAGATGGCCGGCCGTGGTTTATCCACGGGGTGGGCGTCGATATCACCGAACTGAAGCTCGCAGAGGAATCGCTTCAGGATGAACGCAACGTGCTCTCCGCGATTCTCGATATTGTGGGAGCCCTTATCGTGGTTCTCGATCACAAGGGGCGGATCGTTCGATTTAATCGCACGTGCGAGCAGACGACTGGCTACTCATTTGCCGAGGTTCAAGGGAAGTATGTGTGGGATCTTCTTCCGCTGCCAGAGGGCGTGGATAACTTCAAGGCCATATTTGAAGACACGAATGCTGCTTCGGGAACTTATGAGACTTCCTTGCTGACCCGCAGCGGAACCACCCGGCTGGTAACTTGGTCAAGCACGGTGCTTGCGGGCAAGGACGGCGCCACATCACACGTGATCGTGACGGGGATCGATATCACAGAGCGCCGCCGCCTCGAAAAGGCCCTCTTGGAAGTGAGTGCCCGCGAACAGCGCCGAATTGGCGAAGATCTGCACGATGGACTGGGCCAGCACCTTACGGGAATCGCCTTTATGAGTAAAGTTCTCGAGAGCAAACTGACTGAGAACTCGTTGCCGGAGTCGGGCGACGCGGCGAAAATTGTTAAACTCGTTAACGAGGCGATTAACAAGACGCGAGAACTGTCGCGCGGCCTGCTTCCAGTGGTCTCGGATGCGCACGGCTTGATGTCCGCTCTCGCGCGCTACGCTGAAGAGATGCAGGATCTGTTCCAAACGCCTTGCCGCCTCGAATGCGCCGAGCCGGTTCTGGTTTACGACGTGAACGTAGCTACCCACCTCTACCATATCGCTCGAGAAGCGGTGAACAATGCGATGAAACACGGAAGGCCGCAGCAGGTGATCATCGGATTGTCCGCTGAAGAGGGCCAGGGAACTCTTTCCGTGCAGGACGACGGATTGGGAATTTCCAGGATTCCAACGAATCACAAAGGAATGGGTCTAAATATAATGAGCTATCGCGCCAATATGATAGGTGGGTCGCTCGACGTCGGTGCGAATTCCAAGGGAGGGACTACAGTAGTTTGCCTCTTTCCCCTCGGCGCCCGTACGTGATAAACGATAAGGTGGCGGGCAGGACATAGCTCCGATGAACAAGACGCGCTCGAATCCTTCGGTGCCCAGGTGCAAAGTTTTTCTGATTGACGACCATCCGATCGTGCGGCAGGGACTGGCTTTGTTCATCGACCGGGAACCGGATCTGATGGTTTGCGGCGAGGCGGATGGCGCTACGTCTGCCCTGCAAGCGATTCGAGAAGCGGCCCCTGATTTTGTAGTCTTGGATATTTCGCTCGACGGTCCGGACGGCCTAGAACTGCTCAAGACTCTCCGCGTGAGGTACCCCAACCTGCCCGTACTGGTTCTTTCCATGCACGACGAGGCCGTATACGCCGAGCGGGCTCTGCGTGCCGGTGCGAATGGCTACATCATGAAACAAGAAGCAACAGACAGGGTACTAACCGCGATTCGTCACATCCTGAGCGGGGACGTGTACCTCAGCGATCGCCTGACGAAGCGGATGCTGCAGCAGTTTGTGAACGGTTCCGTCTCTCCCCGCGACCCGCTCGCGAAACTGAGCGACCGTGAGCTAGAGGTTTACCGGTTAATTGGCGCCGGACATAGCACGCGGCAAATAGCCGACGAATTGCACGTCAGCACGAAGACGATCGAGTCTTACCAGGCTCACATCAAAGAGAAGTTAGCGCTGCGAAATGCGCGAGAACTTGTTCAGCACGCCGTCGAGTGGTCGGTGAACGCGAAAGGCGCGTAATTCATACTTCTAATCGATTTCATTCAGATATTTTCAAATCTGTGCAAATCGAAGTTTCTTAACATTGCTCGCGAGATCGGTCTATCCTCAAAGCTCCTTGTTTTTCAGTATGTTAAGGGATAGGAGAAATCCCCACGCTCTCTGTAGGGATGCCCCTATAAAGAATACAGCAAGCACCCGCTTGAGGCCCTCGGCTCAACGTTGTATCCCTCGCCTGTAACAACCAGACTGAGTTGACATTTTCACTGATGATGCCGCTGCCCAATGCCCCCCGGAGCAGCGCAGAAACCCTTCAACGGTTCTGAAAGGAGACTTGAGCCATGGCAGAAGCGGCTCCGTACGGTCGCAAAACGCAAAAAAATTCCCCCGTCTCCGATGTTCATATTGTATGGATGACTGCCGGACTCGGCTGCGACGGTGATTCAGTTTCCATCACCGCCGCCACACAACCTAGCATCGAGGACGTAATCCTCGGAGCGATTCCGGGCCTACCCAAGGTCCACCTTCACAACCCTGTTTTGGCTTACGAAAACGGCGACGAGTTCATGAAGTTTTGGTACATGGCCGCAGAGGGCAAGCTTAATCCGTTCGTTCTGGTGGTCGAGGGTTCCATCCCGAATGAGCAGATTAAGAAGGAAGGCTACTGGGCCGCGATGGGAACCGACTCGAAGACTGGTCAGCCCATAACCACGAACGAATGGATTGATCGCCTCGCTCCCAAAGCACTCGCCGTGATTGCTTGCGGCACTTGCGCCACTTACGGCGGAATCCATGCGATGTCGGGCAATCCTACCGGCGCAATGGGGCTGGCTGACTATCTCGGCTGGGGTTGGAAATCGGTCGCAGGCCTGCCCATTGTCAACGTACCGGGGTGTCCGGTCCAACCGGACAATTTCATGGAGGTCGTTCTCTACCTCCTCTACCAGGTCTCTGGGCTCGCCCCGATGATCCCGCTCGACGATCAACTTCGACCCACTTGGCTATTCGGACAGACGGTGCACGATGGATGCGATCGCGCCGGTTATTACGAGCAAGGCGATTTCGCGGAAGAATACGGTTCCCCGAAGTGCATCGTAAAACTGGGCTGCTGGGGACCAGTTGTGAATTGCAACGTCCCGAAGCGCGGGTGGATGGCCGGAATTGGAGGCTGCCCGAATGTGGGCGGAATCTGCATCGGCTGCACGATGCCGGGTTTCCCGGACAAGTTCATGCCGTTTATGGATGAACCGCCCGGCGCTCGTGTTTCTTCCGCGTCGATTGGCATTTACGGTCGCGCGATCCGTGCTTTGCGTTCGATGACAAATGCAACCGTCAACAAGGAACCGAAATGGCGGCATCCCGGTACTGAACTCACCACGGGTTATCACCCGCGAGCGTACTGAGGACTGAAAGGAGCTTAGAAGATGAGCACAATCACCGGGGTGACGAAAGAGACCGCTACGAAATCTCGAAATCTCGTGGATATGAATTGGGATCCCATTACGAGGATTGTGGGAAGCCTGGGCATCTTCACGAAGATCGACTTTGACAACCGGCAAGTGGCGGAATGTCACAGCACGTCATCGATCTTCCGCGGCTACAGCATTTTCATGAAGGGAAAGGACCCGCGCGACGCCCATTTCATCACCAGCCGCATTTGCGGGATTTGCGGAGATAACCACGCCACATGTGCTACGTATGCCCAAAACATGGCTTTCGGAATCCGTCCGCCTGCAATCGCCGAGTGGATCGTAAATCTTGGCGAAGCCGCTGAGTATATGTTCGACCACAATATTTTCCAGGACAACCTGGTGGGCGTGGACTTTTGCGAGCAGATGGTGAAGGAAACGAATCCAAGCGTGCTCGCCAAAGCTGAGAAGACCTCTTCGCCGCACGCGAACCTTCACGGCTATCGAACCATTGCGGACATCATGCGCGCGCTGAATCCGTTCGTGGGCGAGTTCTACCGCGAAGCTTTGCAGGTGAGCCGCATGACCCGCGAAATGTTCTGCTTGATGGAAGGGCGGCACGTTCATCCGTCTACGCTCTATCCCGGCGGCGTGGGAACCGTTCCAACGATTCAGCTCTTCACAGACTATCTCGTGCGCCTGATGAAGTACGTCGAGTTCATGAAGAAAGTCGTTCCGCTGCATGATGATCTTTTCGACTTTTTCTACGAGGCTCTGCCAGGTTATGAAAAAGTGGGACAGCGGCGCGTACTTCTCGCATGTTGGGGTTCTTTCAATAATCCAGATGTTTGCGATTACACCTACAAGAACATGACCCATTGGGGAAAGGGGATGTATGTTACCCCCGGTGTGGTGGTGGACGGAAAACTCGTCACGAATGACTTGGTGGACATTAACCTGAATATCCGCATCCTGCTGGGTAGCTCGTATTACGACGACTGGAAGAATTCCGAGACGTTCGTCAAGACCGATCCACTGGGAAATCCGGTCGATCAAAATCATCCGTGGAATCAAACCACGATCCCTCGGCCGCAGAAGCGTGATTTCGCGGGCAAGTACACGTGGGTGATGTCTCCGCGCTGGCTCGACAAGCGCACAGGGGATCATCTGGCGCTGGACACCGGCGGAGGCCCGATTGCCCGCTTCTGGGCCACGGCGCTAGCAGGCATCGTCGACATCGGTTACGTGAAGGCTACAGGTCACAGCGTGAAGATCTATTTGCCGAAAACCACTTCGCTTCCCGAGGTCGAGTTCGAGTGGAAGATTCCGAAATGGAGCAATGCCATCGAACGCGACCGCGCCCGAACTTACTTCCAGGCGTATTCTGCAGCAGCCGCCCTATATTTCATGGAGAAGGCCCTTGCAGAACTGCACGCCGGCCGCACGAAAACATGGACAGACTTCAAGGTTCCCGAGAGCGCCATCGGTTGCGGTTTCCACGAGGCTGTGCGTGGCGTTCTGTCACATCACGTAGTGATTAAAGATCACAAAATCGCGAACTATCATCCCTACCCGCCAACTCCCTGGAACGCGAATCCGAGGGATATCTATGGAACGCCGGGGCCGTACGAAGATGCGGTTCAAAATATGCCGATCTTCGAGGAGAACGGGCCGGATAAGTTCAAGGGCATCGACATAATGCGCGCCGTCCGCAGTTTCGACCCCTGCCTGCCCTGCGGCGTGCATATGTACCTCGGCAATGGAAAAGTGTTGGAGACGCATCATTCGCCGATGTTTGGCTTGGAGCCATAGAAATACTGCAGGGCGCGTCGGGTAAACTCTGCATGGCGAGCGGTCTGTCGAACGAGTATCTTGTCTCTCCTGCTGCAGGGGAGACATATGGAAAGGTATCCATGCCCGCTCCGAGCAACGCACAGAACCAGCTGCAATCGATCGAAGCACTGCTTCAGAGAATTGAAAAAGCCAATGACCCGGCCATGTCGGCGATGGCGAAGGACCTCGTCCAGCGCCTGATGGAGTTTCACGGTGCGGGCATCGAGCGAATGCTGGAAATCATCCACCAGGATGCAGCCGGACAAGACAACGTCATCAATGATCTCGGGCAGGACCCCCTCGTTCGCAGCCTTCTATTGCTCTACGGACTTCACCCCGACGGCCTCGAAGCCCGCGTACAGCAAGCGCTCGAAAAGACTCGCCCGTATTTGAAATCTCACGGCGGCAACGTAAACCTCATCGCTGTCGATGACGCTGGCACTGTCACTCTACGCCTGGAGGGAAGCTGTCACGGATGCGCTTCTTCCTCCGCCACGCTCAAGCTTGCTGTGGAAGAAGCAATTTACGAGGCGGCGCCGGACGTTGCGGCGATCATTGTTGAAGGTGAGGTCGAAGAGCGATCACGCAGCGTTGCCTTTGTCCCACTTTCGGCCTTAGGCGGTAACGGCCACGAATCAACATCCGAACGCAATGAACTGGCATCGCCGCCGTTCTCCGAAGTAACGCGGAGCGCGGTGTGAGCCCGCCGTTTTCACCTGCCGCCGGCAATGACAACGCCTTCGCGGTGCTGCGTCAATTTGCCCGGAAGCGCCGCGCGGGCGAGGTCTGCGAGTTGTGCAGCTCCGGGCTCGCGACGGAACATCAGCATCTGATCGAACCTGCGGTCCGGAAATTGGTCTGTGTTTGTGAGGCCTGCGCAATCTTATTCAGCAGTCAGACCTCGTCGAGATTCAGGCGTGTTCCGCGCCGCATTCGATTCCTGCCGGGATTTCAGATCTCCGATGCTCAATGGGAAGGATTGATGATACCCATCGAGCTGGCATTCTTTTTCAAGAGTGAGTCCACCGGAAAAGTGTCGGCATTTTATCCTGGTCCCGCCGGCGCTACCGAATCGCTGCTGTCTTTAGAGACCTGGAGTGATATCGAAAAGGAAAATCCCGCCCTTCAGGAATTGCAGCCGGAAGTAGAGGCGCTGATCGCGAATCGAGTCGGCGCCAATCGCGGCGTCGAGGCGGAGTATTACATTGCTCCGATCGATGAATGCTACAGGTTGGTTGGCCTGATCCGGCTCAATTGGCACGGACTCTCGGGTGGCACCGAGGTGTGGCGCGAAGTCGGAAAATTCTTTGCGAGTCTAAGGGAACGGACCGAGACTGTGCCCGAAGAATCGAATGCCTGAGTTGAATTTCCAAATCGAAGGCGCCAAGCCCGTGCCGTATGGTGCGTCACCCCTTCTCGCGTTTGAATTGAGGGTGACGAATTCAGGCCCTGAGCCGGCGATTCATACCGTTGTTCTCCGCGCGCAAATCCAGATCGAGGTCACTCGCCGGCGCTACACCCCCGAAGAGCAAGCCAAGCTTCTCGACCTGTTTGGCGAGCCAAGCCGCTGGGGTCAGACCCTGAAGAACATGCTCTGGACGAATGCGATTGTGATTGTTCCCGGATTTGAAAAAGAGACGATCGCGCAACTTCAAGTCCCCTGCACGTTCGACTTCAATGTCGGGGCGACAAAATATTTCCATGGCCTGTCAGAAGGCGACTTGCCCCTGAATTTCTTGTTCAGCGGCACAGTATTTTACGCGGACGGCAATGAACAGCTCCAGGTAGCGCCGATATCCTGGGAGAAAGAAGCGAAATTCAAGCTGCCGCTGAAAACTTGGAAGGACTTGATCGATCACTACTATCCCAATAGTGCGTGGCTCTATCTGCGGCGGGACGTTTTCGACCGCCTTTACCAGTACAAAGTGCGCCATGGAATTACGTCCTGGGAGCAAGTGATTGAACGCGTGCTCGCCGGAACCGAAGAAACGGTGCAGCTGTGAACACGAAGCTCGTGGAAGACATCGCGAATGCTGTGCTCTACGAAGGGTACATGCTCTACCCCTACCGGCCGTCTTCCGTGAAAAATCGCCAGCGCTGGAATTTTGGTGTGGTCTATCCCAAGGCGTATAGCGAAATGCAGACCGGTGCCGATAGCTGGTTCATGCAGACGGAATGCCTTGCGACGGGCGGGCCAGCTACCGAGCTAACCGTCAAAGTACGCTTTCTGCAAGCAGTTGCGCGCACGATTGGCCAGCCCAAGATCCCGCTCGATGAATGGCCTGTTGGTGGCGAAGGTAGCCGGGAACCGGATCTTCAGATCGTCCAAACGCTGCAGGTGGGCGACCAGATTCTCCAGACTTGGGAAGAGGCGATCGAGCGCGAAATCACTTTGCCCCCGCTACCGTTGAACGATGGCGTTACAGAAGCTCGCTCCTCGCAGGCTCTTTTTCCGGGTGGCAACGAGATTGAGCCAGTGAGCAATCGCGATGGAAAGATCGCGGCCTTCCTCGTGCGGACGAAAAAGAGTGTCACAGCACGAGTCGATGTCAGCGCCGCTTGTGTTAGCAAAGACCTTTTTAAAGTCACGGTGCGCATCTCAAATGTTGCCGCCACCGATCCTGCTTCCGTGAGCCGTTCCGACGCGTTGATGCAGTCTCTGCTTTCAGCGCACACCATTCTCGCCATCGAAGGCGGCGAATTCATTTCGCTTCTCGATCCGCCTGCTGCGTTGAAGGAATTTGCCTCCGCGTGCAGCAATATCGGCACTTGGCCCGTGCTCGCCGGCGAAGAGGGTCGGCGCGAAATCATGCTGTCGTCACCGATCATTTTGTACGACTACCCACAGATTGCTCCCGAGAGCCCAGGGAACCTCTTCGATGGAACCGAAATTGACGAGATTCTTGCGTTGCGCATTCTTACTCTGACGGAAGACGAGAAACATGAAATGCGAAGCGCCGACGCGCATGCCCGCCAGATCTTGGAGCGAACCGAGTCGATGCCAATGGAGCATTTCATGAAGCTCCACGGTGTGCTGCGTGGTCTGCGCCCGGCAGACAGCGAGGAGAAGCCATGAACGAATGGGAATGGCGCCTCCTCGAGGACAAAGCTCCCGCGGGAACTCTCAGCATCGCGGGCGTTGAAGTAAAACCGGGCCACCGGGTGCGTCTACACCCCGGCAAGCGCGGCGACGTGATGGACATCGCGCTTGCCGGCAAGACTGCAATGATCGAATCCATCGAGCAGGATTACGAAGGCAACTTCCATGTCTGTGTGGTGGCTGACGACGACCCCGGCCGTGATATCGGCATCATGCGTCAACCCGGCCATCGTTTCTTCTTCGATCCAGAAGAGATCGAACCGCTTCCCCCTGACCAACTCGAATCGAGTGCGGCGTCCAAAAGTCCCTCCGTTCTGATCGCTGGAATTGGGAATATTTTCCTGGGCGACGATGCATTTGGAGTTGAAGTCGCACAGCGCTTAGCAAACCGCAAACTGCCGGACCGAGTAAAAGTCGTGGATTTTGGCATCCGCGGCTTCGATTTGGCCTACGCATTGCTCGACCGCTTTGATGTAACAATTTTGGTGGATGCTTGTCCCCGCGGTGGAGCTCCCGGAACGCTCTACGTTATTGAGATTGAGCCTGACTTGAACGTGAGCACGCTGGAGGCCGCCGAAGTCGCAC
>DATNKB010000050.1:0-9814 GCA_035603595.1 Candidatus Dormiibacterota bacterium | reverse complement strand
GGATGATTTTCCATGAAGCGCGCCACTTCGGCCAGATCCTGCGTGGTCTTGTAGGGAGGCAGCGACTCGAGAAAAATTCTACCATACTGCATTCGCCGGATGCGGTTATCGAGAATCGCCAGAATCCCGCGATCCGTCTTCGACCGGATCAATCGCCCGAACCCCTGTTTCAGGGCCAGCACCGCTTCCGGCACCTGATACTCGGCAAACGGATTCCGCCCGTCCTCCTGCAGCGCCTTCACTCGCGCCGCCACAATCGGATCGCTCGGCACCGCGAACGGCAGCTTATCGACAATCACGCACGAAAGCTGCGCTCCCGGCACGTCCACTCCCTGCCAGAAACTCGCCGTCGCGAACAACACCGCATTCGGCGTCGATCGGAACCGGTCAAGCAGCACCGTACGCGGCGCCGTCCCCTGCAACAACAATGGAAACGCAACCCGCGCGGACACTCGCTGGTGCACCTCCTTCATCTGCGCGTAGCTGGTGAAAAGACAAAACGCGCGGCCCTCGGAAATCTCCAGCATCCGCGTAATCTCATCCGCCGCGCTCGCCGAAAACTTCGCGTCTCGCACGTCCGGCATCGTCGGCGGAATATACAGAAGCGCCTGTTCGCGAAAATCGAATTCCTGCGGCAGCACTTTTTCATTCGCGGGCAGAATTCCGAGCCGCTGCTTCAAATAATCGAAGCGCCCGCCCACCGCGAGCGTCGCCGACGTAAGCACCACCGTATCGAACTGGTCGAAGAGCCTCTCGCGCAAAATCTGGCTCACGTCAATCGGCGTCGCCGCAAGGAACACACCCTTCCCGCGCCGCTCGTACCAGTAAACGTAGCTTTTCTCCTCGCTCTCCAGCAGAAATTCCAGCTCGCGCCTGATTTCCGACGCACGCCGCGCCAGCGTCAGCACTTCCTCCGGTTTCGGTGAAAGCGCCGAAAGTTCCGTCTCCACTCGCTTTACCGCGCTGGCGAGCTCCTCGTACCGCTCCAGGTTCCGCTGGAGAAACGCGGCGCGCTCGGCCTGTTCAAACGGAAAGCGCCCTTCGCGCTCCGGAAAAGTCTCAAAAAAACTGTGCCCTCGCTCGCGCATTCGGCTCAGGTATCGCCGAAGTTGCGGTGCCGCAATCTGTAGCACGCGCAAAGTATTCTCCGCATCTCGCGCCAGCTCGTCGAACCGGTAGCTCGAAACCTGACGCCCGAAATAATCGCTCGCTACATCCTCAATCTCGTGCGCCTCGTCAAACACCACGGCCGAATACTCCGGAAGTATCGACCCGAAATCGTCTTTGCGGATCGCAAGGTCGGCAAAAAAAAGCGCGTGATTCACGACAATCAAATCCGCTTCCTGCGCCCGCTGGTGCATCGCCGTGATGAAACAGTTCTGAAACTCCGCGCATTTCTTTCCCGTGCAAAGATCGCTGCGCGCGTCAATCCTGTGCCAAAGCTCGGCGTCGTCCGGCAAAAAAGTCAGCTCGCTGCGGTCGCCCGTCTCCGTCAGCTTCTCCCAATCCTTGATTTGGGCGAACCAGTCCACCTCGTCGATGCCTTTCAGCACCGGCTGCCCCACCATCTGGTGCACCTTCTCCCGGCAGAGAAAATTCGATCGCCCCTTCATCAACGCCGCTTTCAGATTCGGCGCGAAATGTTTCTGCAGGAAGGAAACGTCCTTCTGAAAAAGCTGCTCCTGAAGCGATTTTGTTGCGGTAGAAATCACCACCCGCCGCCCGCTGCGAATTGCCGGAATCAAATACGCCAGCGTCTTCCCAGTTCCCGTCCCCGCTTCGATCACCACATGCTGATGTTTCTGAAACGCATCGTCAGCCATCTGAGCCATCTCGAGCTGCGAGGCGCGAAACTCATACCCCGGATGCCGCTTTTCGAGCAATCCTCCGGCCCCGAAGATCTGGTCGATCGTTATTTCTTCAGTCTTCGCCGCCGCTTCTTTTTTTGCCATTCGGAAATCATACCGCAGCCGCTTATTTCCTGGAGATTGCCTCTTACGGAGTACCACAGTGCTGCCGGCGAGTCTTGTGTGTGTCATCCCGACCGGGTGGAGGGATCTCTCTTCCTCTTGAAGTTTCTCCGAGGATGCCGCGCAACTCAACTCAAACGTAATATTTTGGGACGCGCCGCCCAAGCGCGCAAAGCAGATCCGACGTAACCGTGCCAATCTCCGGCGCGACATCAGAAACTTCGATCGCCGATTTTCCGTCCTTGCCGTAAATCGTCACCACGTCGCCGAGCGCCACGCCCGGCACATCCGTCACGTCGAGCGTCGTCAAATCCATCGAAATCGTGCCCACCAACGGCACGCGTCGCTCGCGCACCAGCGCACAACCGCGATTCGTTCGCGCGCGCACCACGCCATCCGCGTATCCCGCATTGATCACCGCGATTTTTGATGGCCGCTCGGTGATAAACCGCGCCGAGTATCCCACCGCCTCTCCCGGCGGCACGTCGCGCAGCGAAATAATTCGCGCGCGCAACGAAAGACACGGCTCGAGCGGCATCTGCGCCATCACCTCGCTCCGCTTTTCCGGCGGATCGAAACGCTGATGATAGCCGTAAAGAATCGCGCCCGGCCGCACCATGTCTGCCCACGTCTCCGGCCGCGCGCAAATCGCCCCGCTATTCGCAAGATGCACGATCCCCGGCTCGACGCCCAGCGCCCGCAGCCGGTCAAGGCACGACCGAAACAATTCTTCCTGCGTCACCGTCTGCCCACCGATAAAATCTTCCGCCGAAGCGAAATGCGTGAACGTCCCTTCCAGTTCCAGGTGCGGGCATTCCGCCAGCGCCCTCGCAAACGCTTCCACTTCCGACGGAGAAATCCCCAGCCGGTTCATCCCCGTGTTAATTTTCAGATGGAACCGCACGCGCGACGGTTTAGCGGCAAATAGACTGCCGTAAGAAAAGGCCCCGCGCGAAGAGTTTCCTCGAGATGATTTTCCGCGCGCCAATTTTCCGAGAAAACTTTTCGCCGCGCGCTCAAGATGCCGCAAGTCATCCACACGCGTCACCGTCGGCGTCAAATAATTTTCCAGCAGCCTCTTTTCTTCGCCCGGCCAAAATCCAGTAAGCACCAGAATCCGCTTGCGAATCCCCGACTCGCGCAACTCAATCCCTTCATTCGCGCAAGTCACCCCAAACCATTCCGTCCCAGCCTTCTGCAGCGCCTTAGAAATCGGCACCGCCCCAAGCCCATAAGCGTTCGACTTCACCACCGCGAGAATCATCCGCTCGCGGTGCTTACTATTTTTTGCGCCGCCGTTGCCGTCAACCTGCTTCCGTATCACGCGCAAATTGTGAAGGATCGCCTTGAGCGAAATCTCCGCCCACACGGGACGTCCGCCGACATGAATGAATTTCGTCATTTCTTTTTTCGTACCGCCGGCGTCTCGCCGGCGTTTTTGACTTTTGCTGTTGCCTCTGCTTTCGGTAAGCCGGCTCTTTAACTTGTCATCCCGAGCGCAGTCGAGGGATCTCTCTTCCGCTTTCGGGTCTTTTAGAATGCCACGCCCCGCCGCGCCGCACCCAGCGAAAATCTGTTGCGACGCCCGCCGCGCACCCTTTGGGTAAACATGCCAAATTGGGCCCGCCCGGTTCGCCGCCAGGCATAGTTGCAGGCCAATTGCCACGCTGATCGAGCAACCCGCCTCTGTGCGAAGCCCCGCGAAATGTGCCACTTGGCGCGATCTACGCACAATCGTCCCACGGTCGATCCTCCCTAACACCGAGGCTCACCGGACACGCCAGCCCGCCGGGAGACACGCCCGCCAGCAGTGAGTCACTGCTCCAACCCCGCCGCCCGTTTTCGCCCCGCGCCAGACTATCCGCGTCGCGCGACCCAGCAGCCATCGGCCACAATCTCATCCCACCCTTCTCCTCATCTTCGCCACTGGCATTTCCCCTCCAAAATCAGCTTTTCTCCTTACACATTTTCCCTTCGCCGAATCCAACTTCGCGCCGATTCCACATCGCACCCCGCCCGCCTATCATCGCAATCACCCGCCCTAAAAGGAGCTTCGCCCATGGCCCTTTTCAACCTCTGGTTAGTTCTCATCCACTTTCTTTCGAAGCGTTCGGTGTAACGGCGATGACACTTCCTTCCTTCAGCTCAATCGAATTGGAGCCCTGATGATCATCGCGTCTTTGCTGGTTGTCGCTGCATCAGTTGTCGTAATTCTGTTTTCCGCGATCATTGGAACGGGCCTCGCTCGACTGCTCTATCTCGGCGCCCGCTCCTGCGTGAAGACAATCCTTCCGAATTTCGTCCCCGTTTACGAGCCAGTAGCTGTGGGTCACAAAGGCGTGAAGAACTAACCGAGGCACTCGCCGGAGCACTGGTCGCAGACTGGCGGCCGGCTCCCTTCGTCTCGCGCTTTCCCTGGCGAGAAAATCAGGCGGCGCGGTGTTGCAACGCTCCAGGAACCTCGAAAAAAGGACCCTGAAAACGACGCTGAAAAACGACGCGCGATCACAGCCCGCGCCAAGGAGGCCAACATGAAGGATGTGAACACCTGCGCCGCTAAAGACTGCGAAAAGCTGAGGTTCCTCGATTACTACGTGTGCGCGGAGCACTTCGCTTTCTACGCCGCCCCGCACTACACCGACTCGATGCTCGTCAAGGTGGACAATGCCGAGCCGGCGCCACATCCCGACTTCTGGCTATACCCCGAAGCTACCCCCTGCGTCGCCACCCAGCAGGAATCCCCGCCCCCCGATCCAACACAGTCTGACGCCACAAAGCGCGCTCGAACATACTGAGCCTTCCCTCCGCTGTTCGTACCGCTGGCCGCTGGCCGGCGTTTTTGCCTTTCCTCTTTCGTGGCATAGACATTCGACCGATGCTCGTTCTGCGGCGAATTTTTTGTGAGCCATGGTCGTCTTGTCCTCCCCTTTTACCGCCTATTAGAATTTTTCAAGCTGCTGACTGGTCATGGGTTGCCGTATTTTTTAATCACGGAACCGTAGATTAACTTTGCGGCGCGTTGAGCATCCGTTTCGCGCACGGGAAGCTGTGATGCTGCGGTCGTCATATGGATTTTGTAGCGGACGCGGCCCTGCGCGTCTGGCTCCGACATCTCCTGATTCGGATAGCCCGGGTGTGGGTGCCATGTGAGGCCGTCAGCGTCGGGCTTCGGCTTTTGAGGGGCGGCCGGTTGCGCGGGTATACCCCTTGAAGGTCGGGGCGAGGCGGCGCAATCGGTGCGGTCAGATGGCGACCGGTCATTCGGATTGTGGCCGCGAACAACCTCTCGCGGCAAGGCTTGCGCAGGTGAAACAGCGCAAGCGGTGGCATCGCTTCGCAATGCTTGATTTGAGTATTTGCGGATGACATTGAGGACGTCGAGAGCGGTGACGCGCTTTTCGGGCGCGTTGTCTGCGTCTTCTTCTGACTCGTCGTCGGAGTCGATATCGATGACATCGGAATCGACATTCGAAGTGCGGGTGGGCGGCTGCGGTGAATGGCCGTCATGGGATGTGGAGAATTGGACCTGGGTGGGGATTTCGGTCCAGCGGCCGTGGCTGTCGATGCAGCTGTAGGCTCGCATGGCGCGAAGGATCGTGTCGCCGGTGAAGGTTACGTCGTCAACGGATTCGACGAAGGCGTCGAGAGCGGAGTGCAAACGTTCGCGGCGCTGGAGGAGGAGGCCGGCAGCGCGGGCGTGGCGGTAGATGGTGCGATAGTCGCCGAGCTTGTAGTCGTGAGCGAGTCTCGAGGGGGAGCGCCAGTGGACGAATTCTTCTTCGATGGCTTCGCGTTCGGGATGGTGGCAAATAATGCAGCGCCGGCTGTGGCGTTCGAGGAGCAGGATTTGCAGCTGCTTTTGCAGCCGGCGTTGACGGTTGATTCGATTGGATTTCTTCACAGAATTCTTCTCAGAATCCTTTAGGGAATGCTTCTTTCGGGGTTGCTGGGAGTTCTTTCTGCTGGTTCTTGCGCTGGTAGCTTTCGTGGTCGTTTTTGAGGTCATATTGGGTTGTCCTTTTGAGTTCGCGGGCCGCAGGACGCGGGCGCGGTGTGGTGAGGCGGGAGATCGTTCGATTTGTCGTCAGACGGCTGGCGCCGGCTGACTTTCGTTCAGTCGCCTCCTTGGCGCCTTTTCGAACGACGCCAATCCTACATAGATGGACGCTTTTGAATGGAACAGAGTTGTCTGGTCTTCAGTATTTGGGGACTACGTAGTTTTACGGTTAACTAAGTCAGAATTGTTCTAGAACTACTGGTATCGCGGGGCCTGAAGGTAGAAACGGTTATAAGACACAGGTAGTGCCAATTCGAGAAAAATCAAAATTCAGAAGGGTCGTCGCAAATTGAGATAGCTGGTGACAATGCCTGTTATCAACAGTTATCCCCGTTGCTCAATTCAGCGGCAATTTGAGAAGTATTCGAGATGATCGGAAGACGCGGTCGGTTCTATTCTTCTTGCAGTTTGAAATTCACAGCGCGACTCGATCGAGCAGCTTCATCGAGTAGGGGCGGAGTTCTTCCGGATGGTCCCGAAGATATACCAACAGCTTGTGCTTCTTCTCTCTGCCGCGATCGCCATTGGCGTTTTCTTTGCGTTCAAATTCCAGTGTTGAAGCCCGACGAGACTCGATACGGTGGTACGCGGAGGCCCACATTTTCTTCACCGCAGACAGGGAAATCCCAAGGCGCTCAGCTAACTCCTGATCCGTACCTCCCTCCAGGGCCGCAGACAGTAAGCGCTGTTCGCTGCGCGGAAATCCCATTTCAGGCTTGCGGTAAGCGAACAATTGGCTGGCCCAGGTGCCGGGCTGGTTTAATACCATGGCTCGGGTTACTTCCACAATGTGCGGCTTGAGCACCGCCGACCCAGAAAGCTTGCCGAGATCCTGCGAGTGATTCGAATCGGCACTCGACAAATACCCCGCTCCGCTATTTATCGCGATACTCAATTCCACCGAGTGTATCGCTTGCATCTGAAGCCGCTTGATCTGAAAGCCACGATAGGCCTCAAAAAAGAGCGCCTGGCTCATTTGCCTCAGCTCCAAGAGGGTCTCGTATTCCGTACGGAAGCAACTTGGCCAGACCAAGGTGTTTAAACCATCCCCTGAATTGGCGAGGCGAACCTGCGCGTTAGTCAAAACGGGAAGAGGTCCGTGCAGGAAGCGGTTCACAAGTTCGGGTCCAACCCATTTGAAGGGCGGCGTGGCAATCTCGGCGGCGAAATCATCGGTGACGAAGCAAGCCACCCCAGAACCGAGCGTCTTGGAGCATCCAGAGGCGGTTTCTTTACCGACGATAGCGAAAAAGGCATCCGAATGAGCAAGTTGTCGCCAGGCTGACTCCAGGTGATCAAGAGCGGAGCCATACCTTGGCCCAAGTACCGGGTGGTTTGCGACGATCTTGACGCAGGCTGCTACGTCTTCGAGTTGCATGAGACCACAGCGAATCATGCGAACCGCTTTCTTTTCTTGGCTGGGAGACAGATATGGTCTTTTAGGCTACTTGCTTATATCACAGTGCAGCCTATACTCCGCGCACTTGAAGGAGCCCAGACGATGAAAATTCCTCTGTCGTTGGCAATCTCGATCTCTGCCATTTGTTTCCTGAGTGCCTGTGGTGGCGGAAGTGGCAATTCCGGTGGCGGAGGTGGGACCGGAGGCGCCACGCATTTTGCTGTAACGGCTCCTGGCGCAGCAACCGCGGGCACCCCTTTCACGATCGCGGTTGTCGCGCTCAACAGCTCGAACAGGACCGTAACCGGCTATTCCGGAACCGGACATTTTACGAGCAGCGACGCCCAAGCCGTACTTCCTCCAGATTCGACTCTGGCCAATGGCATGGAAAACATTTCGGTAACGCTGCAGAGCCCAGGCAGCAGCACAATAGTTGCGACCGATATTGCGACGCCGACGATTACAGGCACTTCGACTGCGATTCAGGTGGCGATGAATCCCAACTTGCACGGATTTCAAGCCACCGCGACCATGGGGGGCGAGCGAGCGTCTCATACAGCCACGTTGCTTCCCAACGGGAAAGTGCTTGTCGCAGGCGGAACGGATAGTCTGGGCAACGACCTCGCGACCGTGGAACTGTTCGATCCCGCCACGGGGACGTTTACCGCTACCGGCAGTATGATTTCATCCCGCATATCTTTTACGGCCACCTTGCTGGCTCACGGGCCGGCAGCCACCAACGGCAAAGTGCTAGTGGTGGGCGGGACTGCCGGCAACACCGCGGAGCTTTTCGATCCTTCGACCGGAACGTTCACAGCCACCGGCACGCCAGTCAGCGCCCGATTCGAGGGCACCGCGACACTGCTCGCCAGCGGCAAAGTTCTCCTAGCAGGAGGACATGGCGGTACGGCAGAGCTGTTTGATCCGGCTATGGGTACTTTCACGGCCACGGGTCCCATGAAATCTGCTCGCGACGAATGCACGGCCACATTACTTAACGACGGAACCGTATTGATCACGGGAGGCGAGTCGGAGCTAAACTCCATCATCACAGCCGAGTTGTTCGACCCTACGACCGGAACCTTCACGGCTACCGGCAGCATGACGGAAGCACGCTCGGGTCACTCCGCCACTTTGCTCAATAACGGGAAGGTCCTGGTGACGGGTGGGATTAATTCAAATGACGATGTAAGTACGACCGCGGAGCTTTTCGATCCAGCGTCGGGTACTTTTTCAACCGTCAGTCCGATGACATCTGGACACGCTTTTCACACTGCCACTTTGCTCGACGATGGTACGGTGCTCGTAGCCGGAGGGTTTCCCCTCCCCAACTCATCCGGTAACGGATCCGTCATCGCCGAACTATTTGATCCCGCAACGCATTTATTCGCACGCACAGGCTCGCTGGGAACGGGACGCTACCTTCACACAGCTACAAAACTGAACAACGGCGAAGTGCTCGTCACCGGCGGGGAATTCAAAACCACGCCTGCGATGATTCTGAAGTCCGCGGAACTCTACAAGTAGCGACGCAGAGAAGGTTCAAACTCTCCCGCTCGAGGTCTGGCTGGAAATCCACTCTGGATGAAGCGCTCCGGGAATTCGCGCTTCCATCCCTCCGGGGTGCCGACAGTCACACCATTAATAATCCGAATTCGGATAGGTGTTGGGAAATCCTCTTCTCACCAGCTATCTCAGTCTGAGATAACCTAGTGATAATCTCTGTTAACAACAGTTATCCGTTCAGTCTGATTCAGTGCAATCCCACGGATTCTCGCACAGATCCGATCAACATGGCCGCATCGTACCCTACCCCATCTTTGAAGACGATTTCTACTTTCTCGATGTCAGCTATTCTGGATGAGGGAATCGCCCTTGATGACCACTATGTCGGCCTGCTTACCAGACGCGGGCGAGCCAATGCGATCCGATTCTCCAAGAAATGCGGCGTAAGCCGCCCGATGACTTGGCGCCAGGATCGATCTTTATTTTCCTCCGCGTCTTCGGGGCTTTTTATTTCACAGAACCGTCGTGGAGCCCGCTCACCAGCCGATCAAACTCCTCTCTGACGCGAGCCCGAAAGCTGAGCCAATAATAATTCCTGGGACTTGCTATCGAACCAGAGTAGTATGCCCGTACAAGAACGCACAATTTGCGCAAGAGAGAAACACCCTCCCAAGGACGGCAAGGGGACGGAAGCCCGCGCAATTCAGTCCCTGCCAAAGGAGATCCCCATGAAGAAACTGATGACGAAAATTGCATGGATGGTCGCGGGGCTGGTGCTTGCGTGTTTCTGCTCAGCCACAACTCATGCACAAGCGACCATCGCACCCGATAATTACCCGAGGCTCAATACGGTGCCCTACACCCCGGAAGCTGTGAAGGTGG
>DATNKB010000049.1:0-3202 GCA_035603595.1 Candidatus Dormiibacterota bacterium | reverse complement strand
AGATAGGCTTTGCGGCCTTCGACGATGCGATTCTCGCGGAAGTAGGTCATCGCTTTCAGCATCTGGTCGGTGACTTTCGTTCCGGGATCCTGCTCGAGTTCGATGGCTTTATCGTATTCGGAGCGGGCGCGGTCTTCGTCGCCCATCAACGCGTATGTGGTGGCGATGCCAATTTGCGAGAAGCCGGGAACCATTTTGTTCGAGGCTTCGTAATGCGCGAGGGCTCCTTTGAAGTCGCCCAGCATGCGAAGAATTTCGCCATAGGAGTCGAGCGGGTTCGGCTGGCCGGGCAGAGAGGCGACGTAGCGCTCCATGTAAGGCGGTGCAAGCTGCGCGTGCCCGGCATAGGCGTAGCAATAGGCGACGTTGTTGAGGGCGGGCGCGTAGTTCGGATCGTTTTTCAGAGAGCGCTCAAGAATCGCTGCACCACGATCGAATTCCTGATTGTTCGAGCACATCCAAGTGCCGGCCATTGCGATGAAACGGTTGTCGCGGGGATAGCGCTCGAAGAGATCGTTCATCGCGGCGATGGCTGAAACGAGATGGCCATCTTTGGTGCCGTTCAGGAACTGGATCAGCTTTTGCTCGTCTGGCGTTGCGGAGTTCATGTAGAGCCTGGCCATGGCGCGGGAATGCTCGCCTTCGGCAGGATTTGTGGTGTTAAAAGCGAGCATGGCGTGGCCCTGAGCGAACTTTGGGTCGGCTTTCACGGCCTTGCGGAGTGTTTCGACGCCGCGGGACACGTAAAGCAAATCGAATTCGTCGTGGACGCCCTCTTCGTAGAGGCGACGCGCTTCTTCCGATTTTGTGGTGACTGGAATCGTGTCAGACGTTGGCGCAGCCATTTCGGCATTTGAGGGGGAAGAGGCGGGCGCGGACGATTTCGCGTGGCCCGCGGGCGTATTCTGTGCGCGCGTTACGAGGCCCGTCGCGCCGGTGATTGTGACGGCGAAGGCCGCGATGAGTGCCTGCTTGCTGAACGTTAAGAGCGTCATTTTTCCTCGCAATGAAGTTCGGAACGATTCCAGGAAATCTAGCGGCCTTTCAAAACGTAACCGGGATCGAAAGGCTGCTTTTCATCTATCTTGATCACTTTCACGCCGCCGGTGATGCTGTAGACGTCAACGATCCCAACCGCTGTGGGATTCGTTTCAACTGCTTTCACAATCTCCTCGTCGCTGTTCAGGAATACGACCTGAGACGCGGACTTGCGAGTGGGATCGGACAGGATCGTTTTGCCCTGTTCGACGTCAACGCCCATTACCTTCTCGATGACGAATTTCATCGAGGCCGTCGAGGGCTCACGCAGAACAATCGTGACGTTGCGGCCGTTGGCCCAGGTGGAAGTCTTGCCCTTAAATATTTTTCCGAGATCGGCCAGCGCCATAATCTTCGCCGGATTCGCCGGGTTCACGATGACGGCGAAATCCGTCGCGAAAGCAGCGCCTACAGCCGCCAGCAAGAGAAAAATTGTGGCACTCACCGTTCGAATCCGCATCGTGACACCTTGTTACAAAATCGAGAAGTGAGGCGATGCCTCTGAAGCTCGCCTGAACCGAGGTTAGCATTCGCGTGAGGAGCGCGGACGGGGAATGAGCGCTTGCGTGTCGCCAGCGGAAACTGTACGGAGGTACAGGAAGAATAGCGGCGGGCGCCGCTCAGGATGGCGGAACGATTAGAATGCGACTTCAGCGCCCCAGACGGGCACCGGCTGCAGCTTTGAAACGCCCAAGGTCCAACCAGCCGCTTGTGGAACCATTCTTTCCACCTGGAACAGGACTGGGCGCGAGTCGAGTTCGCAACCATTCCGACGTTCAATGACCCGGAGCGCCAGAACGGAATCCTTTTCGACTTCAACTCGTAGCGATAGCTGGCAGCCGCCGTCACTTATATTGGAAGTGAGGGTGCGTTCGGTGAAGAAACGCCCATAGCGGTTGAAGCCGCAAACCTCGACACGGAATGCGCTTGCGATGCGCTGTTCACGGCGCGGTTCACGAGGGTGCTCTGTTGTTTGTGACTCATATTCGGCAACGCGTGCTGCTAAGTTGGCCATGCTGGGATACTCCTTCGTCGATCGAAATCTGCGATAGGCCTAGTTCGGACGAAGACAACATCCGTTCAGTACAAGCGACGTGCAGCCAAATGGACCCGGGCCCTCTAGGCAGCGCCCTTGGCTGCAGCCTTCTTAGTTGTGCGCTTCAGGAAGCGATAGAGGCTCGTGCGACCGATTCCAAGAACCTGCGAGGCGCGGACGCGGTTGCCGTTGCACATTTCAAGGACGCGCTGGATATGGATTCCGCGAACTTCATCAAGAGGCAGCGGACGCCAATTCTCTTCGGTGGGCGCGACCGAGCGGCGCGGCTTTTGCAGATGAGCGGGGAGATCGGCAACGTCAATGAAATCGGCGCTGGCAGTGAGTCCGGCGCTTGAGATCACGTTTTCGAGCTCGCGGACATTTCCGGGCCAATCGTGTTGCAGCAAGGCGATCTGTGCGCGGCGAGAGAGACCCTGGAATGGCTTGGAATAGGCTTCGCCGTATTTCTTAAGGAAGTGTTGGATCAGGATGGGAATGTCTTCCGTTCTTTCGCGCAGACCAGGTACGCGAATCTCGACGGTGCTGAGGCGGTAGAAGAGATCTTCGCGGAATCGGCCGGCAAGCACTTCGGCGCGAAGGTCTCGATTGGTAGCGGCAATCAGGCGCACGTCTACGTGCTTCACTTCCGGTGAGCCGACCCGCTGAATTTCGCGGTTCTGGATCACGCGCAAGAGCTTCGCCTGCATTTGCAGCGAGGTTTCCCCGACCTCGTCGAGGAACACAGCTCCGTTATTGGCATACTCGAAGAGACCGGGGCGAGTATCGGTCGCTCCAGTAAACGCTCCGCGAACGTGACCAAAGAGCTGGCTTTCGAGAAGTGTATCGACGAGCGCGGAGCAGTTGCAGACAGCGAAACGCTCCTGTCCGACTGGGCTCATGTGATGCAGGGCGCGTGCAATGAGCTCCTTGCCCGAGCCGGTGGGGCCGGTGATGAGAACGTTCGAGTAGTGACGCGCGACTTTCTTGGCGAGGTCAAAAACTTCGAACATCGCAGGACTTCGTCCGACGATGCCGTGGAATTGAAGGTTCTGTAGCAGACGATCCTCAAGATCGCGAATCTGAGACCGCTGGGTAAACAGTTCAGCGAGGTCGTCGAGAGTCTTTGTG
>DATNKB010000048.1:0-12021 GCA_035603595.1 Candidatus Dormiibacterota bacterium | reverse complement strand
CTCCGGCGGGCCTGGCGTTCCTGGATCAGGCCCGCGCGATCCTATCGCAGGTTGACGCGGCTGCTGAATCGGCGCGCCGGGTCGCCCATCCCGCCAAGCCGTGCTTCGCTATGGGCTTTCTGACCGGACATGAGCTGACGTGGATGCCTGAAGCCTTGCGGATTTTGCGCAACGAACTGCCTAACATCGACGTGATGATATCGAGTCAATATTCCCCGCTGCTTGCGAAGGCCTTGTCAAACGGAAAAATCGATGCAGCTTTTATTCGAAGGGAAAAAGGAATGCCTGAGTTGGCTTATCGTGTTCTAGTCAAGGAGCCCCTGGCGGTGATCTTGCCAAGCGACCATCGTCTCGCTGCGCTCAACTCCATCAGTCCCCGGGATCTGGTAGGGCAGACATTCGTGACCGTATCGGACACGGCTCCTGTACTCCGTGAGATCATTGACAACTACCTGAAGCGGTCTGGAACCAGGATCAGCCCTGCTCATGAGGCGGACCACCTCGCAATGGGAATGTCCCTGATAGCTTCGACGCGCGGCGTTGGGCTCTTACCGGCTTATGCACAGAACTTCTTGCCTTCCTCTGTAACGAGTCGTCCTCTCAAGGGGGAAACGCCGACGATCGAGTTGGTACTCGGCTACAAGAAGTCGAACAAATCTCCCATCCTGAAGCTTCTGCTTTCGAGGTTGGAAGAGTTGGTGGCACGCGTGCAGAAAACAGCACATTAAAATGTTCGTGGGTCGCATGGCTCGCCAGATACAAAGATTTTGTCCACGCTGTAGAAAGCGCCGACTCTGACACTCCCATGCTGTGAAACCGTAGGATTCCCCGCAACCTCCGTGCACGGCGGCTGTCACACAGGATTGGGTTACAATGCCAGCTTTTAACCCTTACCTCTTGTTGGCGATTTGGAGGTCTCTCCATGGCCGCGAGTCTCCGGCGAATATTTATCCTGGTCCTTTTGCTGCTGCGGGCATCGCTTCCGGTTGGGTCCTCCGCACAGCAACCGTCCGCGCAGCAACCGTCGCCCGGGTCTCCCGGATCGTTGCAACTCACGCTGAAACAAGCTGTGCAACTCGCGCTGAAACAAAATCCGCAGCGCGTCATCGCTCGCCTGCTTACCTTCGAAAGCGATCGCAATCGCGACATTGCCCTCTCGGCCTTGCTTCCCCAAGTGCATATCGAAGGGCATGGCTCGATCAATCAGTACAACTTTCAAAGCATTGAGCGCGCTCCAAAGCGATCGGCGGCCGGCCCCTTTCAGGTGATTGAAGCGGGTCCTGCTTTTTCACAAACCATTCTGGACTTCCCGCTGATTCGCGGATACCAGATCGGCCGGGAAGGCACACGCCAGGCGCGTGCGGACGAACAGACCACGCGCGAGACCGTGGTCAACTTGGTGGTAGATCAATATCTGCTGATTCTTCGAGCTCTGGCCACGCGCGATGCCGCACGCGCGCGGGTGGCTCTTGCACAGCGACTTTACGAACAGGCCACCGAACTACAAAAAACAGGCATCGGTTTGAATATCGACACGGTCCGAGCCAACGTTGAGTTGCAGAACGAACGGCAAAATCTGATTGACGCGGAGACGCTGACCCACACGACCACGTACGGCTTGGCAGAACTCCTCGATCTCCCCCGCGACCAGGATCTCGAAGTGAGCGACCGTCTCGATTTTTATGACCTTCCCGTCCTCGACAAAGAAGTGCTGCTCAACCAGGCATTAACCTCACGGCCGGAGATCCGCTCATTGAATTCGCAGAAACGCATAGCAGAACTGACGACGGATTCCGCCCGCGACCAGCGCCTGCCACAATTGGATTTCTCGGGCTTCTGGCTCTATCAGGGATCACGCTTCGACAACGGAATTCCGGCCTACACCTACGCGCTATCTTTGCAATTCCCTCTTTTTACGGGCGGCCGGATTCGTGCGGAAACAGCGCGAGCCAAGCTGGAAGAACAGCGCGTGGCGGAAATTCGCCGTCAGCTTGAAGCACAAATTGTGGATCAGGTGAAATCATCCCTAGATCAACTCACCGCCGCGCGAAATTCGGTAGAGGTCGCCAACCTTGGATTCAAACTCGCTCAAGAAGAAGTGGCTCAGGCGCAGCGCCGGTTTCAAGCCGGCGTCACTACCAACGTGGAAGTGATCACCGCACAGGATGCCTTGGCCCGCGCCAGCGATAATCAGATTGGCGCTTTGTTTCAATTCAACCTGTCTCGCGCGTCGCTCGCGCACGCCACAGGCGAGATCGAGGCCATGTATTCGAAGTGAGAGTTAAACACCAAGTGAAAGCTACGCGAAGTGAAAGGTGAACCGCGATCATGAGCTCCAATCCTGCTCCGCCAACAACGCCGCCAACCAGCACTGCAGTGCCTGGGGCCGCGCCTCAAGCGCCCCAAGCGCCTCCGGCTTCTACTTCAGCGGGCCAGTGGTTTCGAAATCTGAGCCCTTTCACGAAGGGAGCTTGCGTTGCTGTCCTGATTTTGCTCGCGGTGGCGTGGTACATCTTCGCTGGTCGCGTGTCGACGGACGACGCTCAGGTGGATTGTCACATCACAGCGGTTGCGCCGCAGGTTCCCGGTTACGTGGTCCAGCTGCTCATTAATGACAATACGCCGGTGAAACAGGGCGACCTCCTGGTGCAAATTGACGCGCGACCCTACGAGGCAGAAGTGGAACAGGCTAAGGCCAACCTCGATTTCGCGGAGGCGCAAGCCAATTCCGCGAAGCTGCAAATCACCTTGACGCGCGAAACCACTACCCACAATACCGGCGGCGCCACTGCTCAGAAGGAATCCGACGCAGCCGATTATGCAAGTTCCCAGGTTCAACTCGAGCAGACCGCAACCGCCAATCTCCAAGTCGCGGAGGCCAACGTGGCTGCCAAGAAGGCCACCAATGATCGGGCACAAAGCGATCTGGCCCGCTACACGCCTCTGCTCACCACAGACGATGTCTCCAAATACCAATTTGACGCTGTTGACGCTTCCGCCCGCGTTGCTAAAAGCGAGTTGCTGGCAGCCCAGCAGCAGCTTGCCGCAGCACAACAGGCAGTGGACATTGCGAAAGCGAATACGCGTTCTTCGCAGGCGCGGCTATCTCGCTCACAATCCCTGCTCCTCCAGACAAAGGCCCAAGAGCGACAGGTTCCCATCGCCGAAGCAGCTTACAAGTCGGCGGTTGCCGCGGCCGAGCGCGCGAAGGCGGCGCTGCAACAAGCCGAATTGAATCTCGCCTACACACACATCATTGCACCGATCACCGGCCAAGTAACGCAGCGGTCAGTGGACCTCGGGCAGTACGTGTCGCCCGGGCAATTGCTTTTCACTCTTGTCCCTCTCGATCAGGTGTACGTCACAGCGAATTTCAAAGAGACCCAAATGGCAAATGTGGCTCCCGGCCAGAAAGTTCGGATTCACGTGGACACCTACAGCCAGGAGTTCGAAGGCGTGGTTGACTCCATTGCCGGCGCCAGCGGCTCGCGGCAGGCGCTGCTTCCGCCGCAAAACGCCACCGGCAATTTCATAAAAGTGGTGCAACGCATTCCGGTGAAAATCCTCGTAAAACCGAACAAGAATCCGAGTCTGGTGCTGCGGCCAGGCATGAATGTAGAAGCGACCATTTATACTCGCTGACGCAAAGGGACCCATGGGCTTCCTGGCTCAAAACATTTCGCCAAACCTCGAGGAATGGGAACTAGAAGAAGAGGCGTTCCTCAAGAGTATCCTGTCGACCCTGTCGCCACGGCGCCGCCTGGCGGCTCTCCTCAGCATCGGCATGGTAACCGCCGTCGAGGTCTCCAACCGCATCTCCGTCAATGTCTTCCTCCCCGACATGCAGGGCAACGTGGGCGCGAGTTCGGACGAAATAAGCTGGGTGATAATTCTTTACAACGTCGGATATCTTTGCTCCCTGGCTCTTGCGGCGTGGATGACGCGCGTGATCGGCACCAGGCGTCACTTGTTACTTAGCATCGCGCTTTATGCCACGGGATCAATGGGCTGCGTCACCGCTCACACACTCCACCAGTTGCTGATCTCGCGGCTGATTATGGGATTCGGCGGTGGTGCGTTTCTGGTTCGCGTCGTCATACTTTCCGGGATGTTGTTTCCCGGGAGAGAGAAGCTTGCGGCGGTCACTCGGCTGTACCTCCTGATTTCCTTTTTTGAGGTGTTGTATCCCGTTTCCACAGGATGGATCACCGATCTAGTTCGATGGAACTATGCCTTCCTGATTGATTTCCCATTTTTGGCGCTTGGCGCTTTCCTCATCTGGAAGCTTGTTCCGCCCGGGTTTTTGTTTGAGCGAAAAGCAGGGATTCATATCGATGTGTGGGGCGCGATCCTGCTGATCGCATCGATGGCTTGCCTGGAAACCGCCCTCAGCCGCGGCGAACGCGACCTCTGGTTCGAGTCGTACTGGATTACGCTCTCCATTATCGGGGCTGCGATTTTCTTAATCGCGTTTGTGTGGTGGGAATTCCGACCCGAGAACACAGCGCCGGTACTTCATTTGCGAATGGTCTGGCGGCAAGGTTCCTTACGAGCCTCCTTCTTCCTTGTTTTAATTGTGGGAGGGTTCTTCGGCGCAGGGCTTTACGTCACACCGCAATACCTTCGTTTCGTTCAGGATTACAGCGCTACTCAGGCGGGCGGTTTTATTTCCATGTATACCTTGGGCCTTGGGGTGGGGATCCAGCTTACCTTGCGCGTGTTCTTGCCGCGCTTGGGACCTCTCCGCACGATGACAATCGGATTCATGGCGTTGTTCGCTACGTATATTACGATCGTCTATGCCACGACACCCACCACTCCGACTCCATTGCTGGCTCCCATGATTTTCATGCAAGGCTTTTCCATCGCGCCCGCCCTCGTCGCGGCCGGGAACATTGTCACATCCAGCGCGACGCTCGCGGACGTGAACGACATTTCTACTTCCTATTTCTTCGTGCGGCAGCTTGGAAATACGTTTGCCGTGACCGGAGCGACAGTTCTATTCGACCACCGCATGACGTTGCACTCCTCGCGGCTCCTGGACGTGGCCAACCGCCTGTATCCCACCCTTAACTCCACTTTGGCGCAATATGCCGGCTTGATTCATAGCAACGGCGGCGGGGGAAGCAATCCTTCGCTCGGCGCGCTCCAACTCTTCCAAAACCAGGTGATCACGCAAAGCCGCCTGCTCTCCTATGTCGATAACTACTTCGGCCTGGCGCTGCTGGCCGCGGTCGCGCTAATCATCATTGCCTTCTCGAACTTAAAGGCCAGGCTGGGCAGGCACCATTTTCTCCCGTGGTAAGCTGACGCCGAGCGGTGCCGAATTTATCGCGAGAGGCGTTTATGTCAGGGCTGCACATCGAATACTGTTATATGAGCAGCGGCGACCGACTTCGGGCTAGTCCTGGCGCAGAGCGCTGATGGGGTCGATGCGGCTTGCGCGCCTTGCAGGAATAAAACTGGCGAGGAGTGCTGCAGCCACAAGAACCGGAATCATCACGGCAAAGCTACTGGGCTCGATTTGGCGCATGCCTTCGACCGAGTGTTCGAGCGAGCGTCCCGCCGCCAAAGCCGCAATCGTGCCGAAGCCAACACCAGCCAGAATCATTGCAATGCTTTGTCGCATCACGAGCCACATCACATTTCCCGCTGTGGCTCCAAGCGCCATCCGCACGCCGATCTCTGGGACGCGCTGCGTCATCAAGTATGCGAGCACGCCGTAAATTCCAATGCACGCGAGCAGCAATGCAACCGCTGCGAACACGAAAAAGATCACCAGCAGGAAGCGTTGCGTTGAAAGCGAGTCATTGACGAGCTGTTCCATCGTGCGCACGTCGTAGAGAACCTGGTCGTTGGCGACGCCGCGTAAATTTCGCTGCAGCGATTCGACTAAATTCAGCGGTGGCACATTCGTGCGAATCGCGATCGACATAAACGAAGAGAACAGATGAAGCAGATGGTCAGGCACCTGCGCGAAAGAGTCGTAAATCTGATCGCGCACTCGCGATTGGTCGTCGCCGGCGAGTCCCCAGTGCCGCACATGGCCAACTACGCCCACGATCTGCACCGGGTCCTTGCTGATTGACGGAATCCAAAGCGGTTTTCCGACAGCGTCCTCATGGCCAAAGGCATGTTGCGCCAAAACTTCATCAATCACGACGACAAGCGGGTGTCCGATGCGATCGTCGTCGTTGAAGAAGCGGCCTTGGCGAAGAGGGATGCCCATCACGTTCAAATAATCCGGCGTTACGCCTGATGCCAAGGCAACCGGCGTTTGATTGTTTGGCGGCGGTACGGGACTAGCCCAATACGGTAGATTGTTTTCACCAACGCGCATCGGAACGATGTCGGTGAGTGCCACCGACTGGACGCCCGGTACCCTACGCGCGCTGTCCTGAACCTCCTGCCAGGCAGCTCGCATCGTGGCCGCGTCTTTGAGCGCCGCTGGCGACAGCGCCACTCGCGCCGTCAATACGTTTTCGACGCGAACTCCCGGATTCAGCGCTGCAAGACGCAGAACCGTGCGTCCGAGCATGCCGGCAGAAACCAGCAGCACGACTGCAAGTCCGATTTCAGCTATTACAAAACCAGCGTGAAGACGGCGTGAGCTTCCGGCCACGGTCCGCATCCCGCCTTTCAGGGATTCCTCGAGTTGACGCGAAGGAGCGCGCAAAGCCGGCGCCAAGCCGAAAAGAAAACCGCAAAGCAGCGAGGTGCCAACTGCAAAAAGTAGCACGCGCCAATCGAGTTGAACGTCCTCTGCGCGCGGCAGACCGCCCGGCCATTTCGCAAGGAAAGGCCGCAGACCAGCCACTGCAAGCAATACTCCGAGCGCACCTCCGGCAAGTCCCAAGACACCGCTCTCCGTGAGACATTGACGTATCAATCGGCCCCTGCCCGCACCCAATGCTACGCGCAGTGCGAGTTCACGCTCGCGCGACACAGCGCGCGCCAGCAGCAAGCTGGCGACATTCACGCACGCAATCAGCAGCACGAGGCTTACAGCACCGAGCAACAGTAAAAGAGTAGGCCGCGTATCGCCGACCAAATCCCTTTGCAACGCATGGGTGACGACCCCGCGATCCGCATCAGCGTCCGGATATTCCTTCGCCAGACGAGAGGCAATCAGCGACAACTGCGTATGTGCTTGCGCGAGCGTGAGACCCGGTGCGAGGCGTGCTAGTACATGAATGAAACCGGCGCGGCGATTCTGCATTCTTGGCTCGACGTTTTGACCGATCGGCGTGAACACATCCGCCGCGTCCTCCAGGCGAAAATTTGGAGGCGCAATTCCGACGATGGAGTAAGACTTCCCTTCGAGGATGAGCGACCCACCGATCGCGTCGGAGCGCCCTCCGTAGGCGCGTTGCCACAGGGCATAACTGATGATGGCAACAGGCGCGGCGTCACGCCGGTCTTCCTCGCGGGAAAAGGCGCGACCGTGAACAAGGGGTACGCCGAGCACCGAGAACAATTCGGACGAGATCTCACGGCCTTCCACATACTCTGCTCCAGAAGCTTCGCTTATCGTGCCGCCTCTATATGTCCAGGCTGCCATCGGCCCTACCGCCTGGCCTTGGCTCTGATAGTCGAGGAAATCCGGATATGAAAATCCCCACGGCTCACCGAACTGCTGCACTTTTCCGTGCAACGCGACAATTCGATCCGGCTCAGGATAAGACAGAGGCTTGAGCAGCACGCCGTTGACGACCGTGAACATGACCGTGGTAGCGCCGGTGCCGAGCGCGAGCGTGAGCAATGCGACCGCCGCAAAACCAGGATTCTTGCGGAGCATGCGCAGCGCATAGTGGAAGTCCTGAAGCAGATCCTCGAGCCAGCGGGTGCCGCGAGCGTCGCGGCAGTGCTCTTTCACCTGCTCCGGGCCGCCGAGATCGAGCCGTGCGCGCCGGCGCGCTTCGTCGGGTTCGAAGCCCTGCGCAATTAGGTCGCAGGTATGCTCTTGGAGGTGGAAAGCCAATTCTTTTTCGAGCTGTTCATCGATTTGTTGGCGGCGCCGAAACCGATTCCACCAGTTCATTGCGCGCCGCCTTCTGACATCTTGAGAATGAGTCCAACCGCTTCGGACAATCGCTGCCAGCTGGCAGCTCCTGTTTCGAGCTGCGCTCGCCCTTTTCGCGTCAGGCGATAAAATTTGGCCTCACGCCCGGTCTCGGTCTCGTTCCATTCGGACGCGAGGACGCCACGGTTTTCGAGCCGGTGCAACGCCGGGTACAGCGAGCCCTGGGGAACCTGAACCACATCGCGCGACACTTGTTGCAGCCGTTGCGCAATCGCATAGCCGTGAACGGGGCCGAGCGCGACAATTTTTAGGATCAACAAATCCAGGGTGCCTTGCGGGAGATCGGATTTCGCCGAGATCATCTCTATACCTCTTCCTTCTACATGTCTACCATAGGACACCTAGAAGTACAAGGTATGGCGTAGCTGCGGGCTCTGAGTCGCGCGACGGGACTTATATGGCAGGTCGAGATCCTTATCTCTTATAGGAATTTGTACTCTTCGGCAGTTGCGCGCGAATCGCAATTGAAGTGTGAGGCGGGTGAGGCTCATGGACCATGCCGACGAAAATCGGATTCGAGAGAATCCACGGAACATTCGCTTGCAACAGCGGGTGCCCTATCAGAAATACTTCGACACGATATACGCCTGCGCCGGCGTTCTCGAGGTCCAGGTGATCTCCGACGATTTCACGCAGCGCCGCGCCATCTCTCTTCAGGACCAGCCGGGTTTCCTGATCGCCGGCTCGCACTTCGACATGCAGTTTGGAGTTTGCCGGTGCGTCGCTTCCGCTCGGAAACTTTTGAAAACCGCGACGCGCGAAAAACTCAAATTCTTCAGGCTCGCCAGCGCCCCGTATGCAGTTGAAGAAATCTCCGCTGCGAATGGCTGTCTCCGGATCGGACTGATACTTTCGGTCAATTCCCATCCCCGCAAATGAAAACGTGTCCGCGTACGAGGGCAGCTTTATCGAAAGCCATGGTGTGATGTGAAATCCGCCGTGGGCATCGGAAGCCACAAAGCCCCAGATTTTGTCGCGCTGCTGTAAGCCGTCCCAGTGTGCGATGGATTCCGCTGGAACCGCGATTTGCTCCAAAAAATAGTAGTGGGAAAAAGGATAGTACATAGCCAGTAGAAGCCGGTCAGTCCATGACCCGCTGCGCAGACTAGTAAATAAGTTCAGGACTTCAATGCCGCCGGGCCTCAAATCACTGTTCCAGTAGCGCCAGTGATATCGCGGATCATCGGGATAAGCCAGCACGGGAAACGCGCCCCATTCCTGGGCGTCGTCAATCGCTGCCGGAGGAAAGGATGACAATCGGAATTGTGGAATCTTCTGCGCGCCAAAAAAGGTGAGCCGTCCATCGGGTAAATTAGCCTCGGAACCGCCAACGATCGTTACGCCATCGATGATTTGGTGAAAACCGGATGATGCCTGGTTCGGGCTGCCATGATCGGTGAGAAGGACCAAGCTGACCCCGGACGCGCGTGCCTGCGAAGCGATTTCGTTTGGCGACTGCAACCCATCCGACATGGTCGAGTGAACGTGATACACACCCCAAAGATAAGCGCCGGAGGGATGCGGGGAATACGACGCGTACTGCATTCCGATACTTAGATAAACGACAATCGCCACGCAGGCGATCGCAACGATGCATTCTTTCAAACGCTTCATTCGCGGGATCTCATAACCGGTTGGTTTACCCGTGTTCCGCATTGTTCGCATTCTGTGAAGCGCGGTTGCTCCCGCCATGGAAACGAGAACGGTACATCGTAACCGAAGATTCCGTTTACGGGCTTCAACGAGGAATTCTCGCGCCTGGATCGACCTTTAGTCATAAGAGGTTTGTCAATATATGGGGGAGGTCTCCTATAGTGGGGTGTTATAAGAAAGGCTATGTTCGATGGTGAAGTGACTCGGCAAGACGATCGGATTACCGTGATTGCCGTGTCGGTATTGGCCTGCGTCCTTCAGGATGTCTTGCACGAAGGGTTGGGCCATGGGGTGACGGCGTGGCTGAGCGGGGCGCGACAGGTAACATGAGCACGGTGGCGCTGCAGAGCGACATCGAGACACGATGGGTGTCTGCGAACGGCACTCTCGTAAATCTTTTTTTCGCCCTGATCTTTTGGCTCCTTCTCCTCAAGCCTGAGCGGTACAGGCCTACCACGCGCTATTTTCTCGTTCTTGCCATGGCCGGCAATCTTTTTACAGGGGCAGGCTATTTTTTCTTTTCTGGCGTCACTAATTTCGGCGATTGGGCAGCGGTGATCCGAGGGTTGCAGCCGCATTGGATGTGGCAGCTTGGGCTCATCCTCGCCGGAATGGCGTCATACTATGCATCGATGTTGCTCGTGGCCGCACAACTGAAACCATTCCAGGAAAAAAGCCCACCTTCACGACGCCTTCGAGTTCTCTGCTGGACACCGTACTTCACGGACGGGATTCTCGCCGCCTTAGCCGGCCTATTAAATCCCGCTGGATTGTTCTACCTAGTCGCTTCGGCGCTGCCGTCTACTTTGGGCGCAAACGCTGGACTTTTGAGCCTGCCCAGCTTGATGGGCAGGATGAGTAGCAGCGACGCGGAGCAAGTAGGGCCAATTCGACGCGGCCCCGCATGGATCGCTGCGGCTGCTGCGGCAGCGCTGCTGTTTATCCTTGTGCTGGGCCGCGGAATCACCTGGTCGCGATGAGGGTTCGGCCCGGGAGTATCACCACGCGGTTGCTAGTCGAGGACTAACGATTGCGGAAGTGCAGAGTTATGTCGGCGGGGATTTCGATGGGCTGGCCGTTGCAGACAGCTGGTGTGAAGGTCCAGCTCGAGAAAATCTTGAGGGCTTCATCGTTAAGATCGTCGCGGCCCGAACGGTTGATCATCGGATCGTGAATCCTACCGTTGGGACCGATCGTGCCGTGCAGCATCACGTCGACATTCTGATTGCCGGTCCCTGGCTTGGGCTGCGGCAGGTTCTGTCCGTATGGACGCACGTAAGCGAGGCACACTTTCATGATCTTTGCATCAGGAGGCGCGACGAGCAAGTTGGGGTCAGGCATGCCCTCGAAATGAGTCATCGTCTGCTCCAGATCGATACGAAGGTCACCGTTTTCATACGAGATGCGGGCAGGGTAATTTGCGCCGTGAAGGCTGAAAAAATCAGAATTTGTGATGGTTTCGCCGCTCGTACGCACCCGGACCAACGTACCTAGTTGGCGATCGACGCAGATTTGATTGGCGTCGCGCCTTTCCCCAACGATGGTCTCAAAATCAATACATTGAGCTGGCCGACCAGCCACAGAAGCTTCCTGGATGCCGCGGATCACATCGGAGGAGTCGAACGAAACGTGATTAATCGGGTTCAGAGTGGTCAGCTTACGGACTTCCAGCGGAGCTACAGCGCGATTTCCAACATCGGCAATCATGTCGCCATTGACCACGACCAGCAGATGAAAGTCGCCATAGTCGTATTCGTCGCGGTAAGAACGAGGCCCGATCGTGACGCTCGTAAAGCGGCCTTCTTGCGTGCCTTTTCCATGAGAGTAGACGTGAAAGAGTATCGTTTGCTCGTATGGCGCAAAAGGGCGGGCCACACTGGCTGCGTTTGCCCGCTCGACCAGCGTGATCGCTCTTTCCCGAAGTTGGATGTCTTCCTGCGCCCGAACGCCTTCTGATAACGATAGTAAAATGAGAGCTACTGACGCCAGATGAGCACTCCGCCGCATGGTTAGCTAGGTTACACCGTACGAAGCCGATTATCATCTGATTTTGCTGTTCGAAAGAATAGGGTGAGCGCTAAAGAGCCTCGGCGATTTGGAAAGATTGGCGGTCACCGGGGGATCGTAACGCGATGTTCTTGGTGGAAAGCGGGCATAAGATAGAGTTGGAGTGCGGAACTAAGGGGAGGAAATCGTGGATGGCTCGGGCAAGATTGGAATTCTGACGGGCGGCGGAGACGTGCCGGGACTGAACTCGGTGATCAAGTCGGTGGTCTACCGCGCCA
>DATNKB010000047.1:0-25860 GCA_035603595.1 Candidatus Dormiibacterota bacterium | reverse complement strand
GTTTCGCTTGCGGTCGAAAAGCTTCATCCCGAAGTCTATTCGGTGATCGAGCTGGGGGGCCAGGACGCAAAGATTATCGTCTTCAAGGATGACGACGAGACCGGGCGCAAGAAAAAGATTCCCTCGATGAACGACAAGTGCGCCGGTGGGACCGGTGCGGTCATCGACAAGATAAATGCGAAGCTGAAGATCCCCGCGGTTCAATTGGGCGAACTGAAGTACCAGGGAATCAAGCTGCATAAAGTGGCCGGAAAGTGCGGCGTTTTCGCGGAAACCGACATTAACGGCCTGCAAAAAGTAGGGACGCCGCCCGATGAGCTGATGGCTTCTTTGTTTGAAGCCATCGTGCTTCAAAACCTCAGCGTGCTAACGCGAGGCCACACCCTGCGTCCCCATGTGCTCCTTCTCGGAGGCCCTAACAGCTTCATTCGCGGCATGCGCGAAGCATGGCAGGCAAATATTCCGCGTATGTGGCAGGAGCGCAAAGTAGCGATTCCGGACGGTGCGAAGCCGGAGGAGCTGATCAAGGTTCCGCAGAACGCTCAATACTTCGCCGCACTTGGCGCGGTTGAGTTCGGCCGCAGCGAGGACGATTGCATCGGCTGCTACCAGGGCTACGACAAACTGATCCGATATATTGAATTCGGCCGCCAGGAAGAAAAGGCCAAGGCTGGGGGCAAGGCCTTGGTTGGTGACCCCGCCGAACTCGACATCTTCCGCGAATCGTATCGGCCCAAGAAATTCACGCCGGCGACGTTTCAGAAGGGCAGCACCGTCGGCGGCTTTATTGGAATCGACGGCGGATCTACCTCGACCAAAGCGGTTCTGCTCAATGAGAACGGAGACATACTCTGCAAGTCCTATCAACTCTCGAACGGGAACCCGATCCAGGACACGATTGAGATGTTCGAGAATCTGCGCGGCCAGGTCGAGAAGCAGAACGCCAAGCTGGAAGTGCTGGGCGTAGCAACCACAGGTTACGCCAAGGACATACTGAAGGATGTTCTCAAGGCTGACGTGGCCCTGGTTGAGACGGTAGCACATACCGAATCCGCGCTGAAGTTTTACGACGATCCGCATGTAATCGTCGACGTCGGCGGTCAGGACATCAAAATCATCATTTTGCACAATGGTCGGGTGAAAGATTTCAAGCTGAATACACAGTGTTCCGCCGGAAACGGATATTTTCTTCAGTCCACGGCGGAAGGCTTCGGGCTTAGCGTAAATCAATTCGCCGACCTCGCGTTCTCGGCGCAAGCGATGCCCGTCTTTGGTTATGGCTGCGCTGTATTTATGCAATCGGATATCGTGAATTTTCAACGGCAGGGTTGGCAAGCGGAGGAAATTCTCGCGGGTCTTGCTGCCGTGCTGCCGAAGAATGTCTTCCTTTATGTTGCGAGCATCCCCAATCTTGCGGCGCTGGGCACACGTTTTGTGCTGCAAGGCGGGACGCAAAATAACCTTGCGGTCGTAAAGGCCGAAGTGGATTTCATCCGCAATAGTTTTCGCGCGGCCGGCAAAAAACCTGAAATCATCGTGCACGAGCACTGCGGAGAATCGGGAGCCATCGGCGCGGCTCAGGAATCGCTGCGGGTGTGGCGCAATGGCCAGCAAACCACATTCGTAGGCCTGGAAGCCGTCCGCAAGATCGAGTACCGCACGACGCGCAACGAAGCAACGCGCTGCTACTTCTGCAAGAATAACTGCCTCCGGACTTTCATCGATGTGCGGACCGAACCGGCGAAGAATCTCGTGCCGCTCGAGAAAGTCACCAAGGTTCCACTCATGCTTGGCGAGCAAAGACTGATTATCGCCACCTGCGAGAAAGGGACGGTGGAAGATCTCAACGACATGAAGGACATCAAGGCCGGACTCGACCAAATTCGCGACAAACATCCGAATTTTGTCGACTACGCGTCGAAGGAAGTCTTCCGCCCGACGAACGCGAAGAGCGTTGCTGATCCGATTCCTGCTCGCGCATGGACCAAGGCCGCCAAAGAGCGCGTAACCCTAATGCAGAATCGCAGCAAAGTACGCATCGGCATTCCGCGCGTCCTGAACATTTACACGTACGCGCCCCTATTCAACGGATACTTCGAAAGCCTTGGCGTACAGCCGGAGAATATTATTTATTCCGATTACACCAGCTCCGAACTCTACCGAGCCGGTGCGAGTCGCGGCGCGATTGATCCTTGCTTCCCGGCGAAAATTGGAATCTCGCATGTTTACAATTTGATTCAGGAGAAACACCACAAAAAGCCGCTCGACGTGATCTTCTTCCCGATGTACGACGTGCTGCATTCGCCTTTGGTGAAAATCGTCGGCGCTAATGCATGCCCCACCGTGACGGCTACGCCGGAAACCGTCAAGGCCGCGTTTACAAAGGAAAACGACGTCTTCGCCGAATACAAACTGAAATATATCGATCCCGTGCTTAACTTCGCCGATCGCAAGCTCTTCGCCTACCAGATGCTGCAAGCCTGGCAATCGGTTCTAGGGCTTTCTCCCGAAGAAAACGCTCGCGCCGTCGAATCTGGATTCGCGGCTCTGAAGGAATACGAGACCAGTATTCGCAAACGAGCGCGGCAAGTGCTGGATCAGTTGGAAGACGAAGATCGAATCGGCATCGTGATGCTGGCTCGCCCCTATCACCACGATCCTGGACTCAATCACGAAATCCTCGACGAATTCCAGAAGCTCGGTTACCCCATCTTTTCGCAAAACACGCTTCCACTGGACGAGGATCTACTCGAGAGGCTTTTCGGCGAAGAGGTAAAGGCCGGGATTATCACCAGCCCGCTCGATATCACCGACGCGTGGAAGAACTCCTACTCCTGCAGCACCAATCATAAAGTGTGGGCCGCCAAGTTTGCGGCGCGGCATCCCAACCTTGTGGCTCTCGAAATCTCGAGTTTCAAGTGCGGGCACGACGCGCCCATCTACGGCGTCGTCGAAGGCATTGTGGAGCAGTCCGGCACGCCTTACTTCTGCTTTAAGGATCTGGATGAGAACAAGCCGTCTGGTTCCATCAAGATTCGTGTGGAGACCATCGACTATTTCCTGCGCCGTTACCGAGAAGAAGTGATCCGCAAGCACAAGGCATCGCAAGACATTGATGCCCGACTCGCCGAGCTCGAAGCACAGCTTCGGCGTGATATGGCGGAGAGCGTAGCGCCAGAATTGGTGCAGCTACAGCTTGCGGGCAACAAGTCCGAGCATGAGATGGCAGCAGATTGATCCCACCGTATCGGGTGGGCCTCTGAAGCGTCGTGCCGGCCGTTAAGATCCCTAACTCAACGTTGGCAGCAGCAAATGGTGATTTTGGTGGGACCGTATTGCAATTTCATTCGAAAGGAGAGGAATTACAATGGCTTCCGCACCCAAATTCCGCATCGACGTCGACATTCACAATTTGCTCATGAACTCTGCTCCAGGACCTGTCGTGGTGCCACCTCCAATGGGAATGAAACTTCCCGAGCCGGTATTTCCTCGCTTTCCTGAAAAACTTTCGGATCCGGGCCCTGCGGTAATTCCTGAGAAGCGTGGTTGGTCGATCCCTCAGACCTATCGCATCATGCGCGGCTGGCTCTTTCCCTACGTTCGCTCGCGCGTCTTGCCGGGGGACTTTCATCCCATCACGGCGTACCTCTTCGTCGAGTACAAATGCAACCTAGATTGCTGGTATTGCTGGGCTTACGACAACAAGGTCAGAGGCATGACCGAAGACGTTGCCCGCCGTTCGATTGACTGGTTGTATGACCACGGATGCCGAGTGCTTGCGCTCATGGGCGGCGAGCCTTTGTTACGGCCGGACTTCGCACATAAGGTTATTTACTATGCTGCGAAGAAAGGCTTCTGGATTTACGTCGGCACCAATGGACGTTTGCTGCGGCCCGATGTCGCCGATCGTCTCGGCGACGCGGGAGTCGGTATCTTCAACTTCGCGCTGGACGCTTGGGACGAAAAGCCCAGCTTACCCAAAGCCGTGGTCCCTTCACGCAAACACATCGAATATCTGATGAAGAAGCAGTATGTGTATGGCTATATGGTGTTCTTTAACATCAACATTTGCCGAAACAATACGCAGGACGTCCGGCAAATCACTGAGTATGCGCGCGAAAACCATATAGCTACTGACTACCACATCAATGAAACTCCGATGCTGGAGCAGGACGAGCATTTCAAGCATCTCAGCGACAATCCCACCTACATCCGCCCGGAAGATTGGGCCGAAATCGATTCCTTGGTGGACTGGATTATTGAGAAGAACAAAGCTGGATACCAGATGGTGAATTCCGTTCAGCGTCTACAGGAGATCAAAGCGTTCATACGCATGGCCAGTGGCAGCGATCTGAAGCGCCTTGGGTGGAACGGCGACGGAACCGGCACGAATGGCGACATCGCGAAACGAATCGCTGGAATGCCTGGTTTTGTGCAGGACGATAATGGCGAGCTGCATTTTGCGGAGTGGAATTGCCGCGCCGGTCAGAACAACGTAATCATCCGCACCGATGGCACCGTAGCTCCGTGCTTTCCCATGTATGCGTCAAACTTCGATTGGGGAAACATCGACGGTCACAAATTCGAAGCAAATCAATTGGCCGGCATGAAAAAGACCTGTCAGCAGCATTGTTTCTCTACTCTCAATCACAATCTCGCTTATTGCTACAACGATGCGCGGGTGATCAAATTCGTCTGGACGAACCTGGTGAAAAACCGCATGCAAGGCGGAGCCCGAAGTTTCGAGGACTAGTGCGGGCCACGCCGGATTTTGACTGACTGCTTGGCCTAAGCGAGTTCCTACGTGAGGGCGCGCGTCGACTCTCGAACGACAAGTTCGGGCGCCAGCTTGCGGCGAACGGGTGTGAATTCCCGGTCCTCGGCGGCCGCATTGATGCCTTCCATGATGATTCCCACCGCGGTGCTACCCAGCGCTTCCATCGGCTGCCGAACGGTAGTCAACGACGGGATCGACAGCCCCGCCGGAAGCACATCGTCAAAACCGATCACCGAACAGTCATCCGGAGTCTTCAAGCCAGCCCGAGCGAGCGACCGGATTGCTCCGAAAGCAGTCATGTCGTCGAAGGCCATAATCGCAGTGAAGCGCTTCTTGTGCTTTAGCAGCTCTTCGGTAAGCCTGAATCCGCTTTCGAATGCCGAATTGGGGTCTAGCGAATCGGGCAGCTGGGCTACCAGCATCGGATCGATCGGCAACCGGACAGATCGCGCGAAGGAACGTATGCCTCGCCAACGCGGCGCCGCATCAGCCAGCAGCTTCGGGCCTCGAATAAAAGCAATCTTTCGATGCCCCAGCGAGTAAAGATGCTCGATGGCAAGGTGCGCACCTGCTTCGTTATCGACCATCACAGAACTCATGCTCCCGGATTTCAATTCCCTCGCGATCATGACTGCAGGAATATTCCGCTTTTCGAGATCAGCCAGTAGATCAACGTCCACCAAGAGCCAATTAGCAATGATGATGAGTCCCTCCACGGGACGGGCCAGGAGCGTCTCAAGATAGCGCTCAAAGCGTCCACGCTGGTTGTGCATGTCCGTAAAAATAGGAAGGTAGGAACTCTCGTAGAGCGAACTCTCGATCCCGCGCAGAATCAGCGTGCAGAAAGGATCTGTGACGTCAAACACCATTACTCCAACGGTGTGGTTGCTTCTGGCGTTCAGAAAATGAGAATTAGACTTGGGGCGATAGTGGAGTCTTTTCGCAGCCTTTTCGATACGATCCTTGGTGGAGGGCGGAATGTAGCGCGCGAGTGGCGCATTGTTGAGCACAATCGAGACCGTCGCGATCGAGACGCCGCTCGCCTGCGCCACGTCCCGCAACGTGACGGCTGATTTTCCACTCCTGCGACGACGCATTCTTAGCCTCGCACTATCAACGAGATTTAGATTCCCCGAGAATTGACGCCCGTCCTCACCGCAATTAACAGAGTACGACGACAAGTATGGCGCTAGGAATCGTCGGCCGGGATGTCAAAGCGCACCAAATCTGTCTTGAAGCCCTTCGTTTTGACTGCGCCGTACGCAACTCCAACCGCCATCCACACCGTGCCGAGAACGATGGCCCAGGGTCCAAGGCTACGCCAGATAAAAAGGCAGATGACAAAGCCAAGAACAGGAAAAGCAAAGTTAGTCCAGCGCTTTTCGCTCGAGCGTAAATAGTAATGAACGAATGCCGCCGCGTTCACGCCCATAAACGCGAGCAGCGCGCCAAAATTCAGCAGCTCGGTTCCCTTCTCGTAAGAAATCAGAAAAGCCCCGACGAGTGCTATCGCGCCGACGAAGATCACGTTGTTGCGAGGAATGCGATTCTTCGGATCAAGTGCCCCAAAGAATTTCTTGGGAATACCGTCGCTGCGGCCCATCCCGTAAAGCAAGCGAGCGGCTCCGAGTTGCGCGCCCATTCCCGATCCGATATTCGCGATGAGCACGGTGAAGTTGAGCAGGTGGAAAAGAAAAAACCCGCCTATCTGTCGCGCCACCAGTGGAAATGCAGACTCGACCATGTCTTGCGGAAAAGGCTTCGAGCCCCAAACCAGTTGTGCGGCATAAACTTCGAGCGACGACAAAACACCCGTAATTACGCACACCAGCACGGTTGCAAACATCACGTTGCGCCGCGGGTTCTCGACCTCCTCGGACAAGGTGGAAATTGCGTCGAACCCGATATAGGTAAGTACCGCGATCGAGGTACCGCGGAAGACGCCGTGGAAGCTGAAAGTTTCCGGATTGTAAAAGGGCTGCGTCAAAAAACCGGCGCCGTACTGGTGTAGCCCCCAAATGAAGCGAATAACGAACGCAAAAAAAACAACCACCACAATCGACATTCCGGCAGCGAGCACATCATTGATTCGCGCCGAAGTCTTAATACCACGAAGATTCAAGAGTGTAAAAAGCGTGGCGTAGGCGACGGCCAACGCCCAATAAGGCATGCCCGGCAAGATGTTCTGTGTCAGCTTGCTGCAGAGCACCGTGCAGATCAGAGGATTCAAGATGTAATCCATCACCATCGCCCACCCAGTGATGTACCCGAGCGCCGGATGAATTTCCTCTCCAACGTAAGTGTAGGCAGAGCCAGCGCTGGGATAGGCGCGAGCCATTTTTCCGTAACTGATCGCCGTGAAAAGCATCGCCACCATGGCGATAAGAATAGTCGTGACAACGTGGCCGCCCGCGTTGTTATTGATCACGCCGTAGATTCCCATGGGCGCGATCGGTTGGATAATTACGATGCCGATGATAATCAGGTCCCATAGTTTGAGCGCCCGCTTGAGATGAACTGGCGCCATGGGGGAGGAGGAACCCTTCGAGTCGTTCATTCGCGGACAACAGCCTTGACGAGGTGACGCGGATGGTCGATGTCACAACCATTCATCGTCGCAAAGTGCATCGCGGGAGATCTTTGCGCTGGACCCGGCCGCAAACTCTCCGGGGAGTCTTGCCCTTGGGCATTCATAGGCCTGGTTTCCACGCGACTGATGGTTAGCCTCAATAATTCTACTTGACAACAACGCTATACTGAACGTAAATCCAATTTCAATAAATTTAATAAAATTGAAGTCTAACAGAACGGGCGCGCAATCAGAGGGCATTTTCCAGAGGTTTCGGGAATCCAACTTGTCTTCGGGGGTACGACGATGCGGAAACGTCGAATCATCCTTCTGGCAACAGCGTTGGTGCTCGGATTCTTAGTCAGCTCAGCCATCGTATGGGCGAGCATTACAGGAACCATCTCCGGCATTGTGACCGACCCGACCGGAGGGCTTGTGGTCGGCGCCACGGTGACTGCCACCAATACTCAAACCGGTGTCCGTGCTGTCGTACAGACAGACAGGAGCGGCTTCTACAGTTTTTCGGATTTGCCGGTTGGGACCTACGACCTGGACGTGGAACAGAAGGGATTCAAGACCTTCCGTCAAACCAGGATCGTAATCGATGCCAACTCTGCGATCAAGATTGACGTAAAACTGGAGTTGGGCGAAGTAACCGAGAGAGTAACCGTAGAAAGCCAAGCCGTCCACGTGGAAACCCAGAGTACACAGATGGGCGAAGTGATCAACTCGGAGAAAATGACGGCCGTTCCTTTGAACGGCCGCGATTTCACGAACCTGCTTTCTCTGCAGCCGGGCGTGGTGCCTTTCCAGTATGCCAACGCGCTCCAGGATTCGAACTTGAGCGATCGTACGGTAGGCGGCAGTGGTGCTTTGAACGGGGGAAATCAATCCATCAACGGTCAGCGAGAAACGTCTAACGGATTCATGGTGAATGGGGCGAACGTCGAAGAAGGAAAGAACAACGGGACCTCAATAATACCCAACCTCGATTCAATCGAGGAGTTCCGGATCATCACGAACAATTTCGACGCCGAGTACGGAAATTACAGCGGCGGCCAGGTGAACGTGGTGACGAAATCAGGTACGAACTCACCACACGGGAGTATTTTCGAATTCAACCGCAACACCGCCTTTAATGCCAGAAACTACTTCAGCCCGCCGGGTGATGCTCCAAAGCTGATTCAAAACCAGTTTGGTGGCACGGTGGGCGGACCCATCAAGCGCGACAAGGTTTTCTTTTTCGCCGACTATCAAGGAACGAGGAGGATTTTTGCTCCTACCGTAGCGGCTTCGGTCCCAGATGGAACATTTCAAACAAATGGCGACTATCTGATGTCTCCGACCGAACAGAATGATCTGGCCGCGGGTGCTATGAATGCCGCCGCGGGAGTTTCCCCTGCGGGAACCGTACAGGGCCAGCAATTGGCGACGAATTTATCTTCGGCTCTCGGGCATACAGTCAACGTCGGAGAACCATATTTCTTTACCGGATGCAACAGTGGTACGGGGGCTAATCCCTGCGTTTTCCCAAACGCCACCATTCCCAAAGGCGCATTTTCGCCAGCGGCAGCGGGTGTGTTGCCGTTCATTCCGGTCATTCCTGCAACAACCACTTCCAGCGGTCCCAACTTCTTTTCAGCGGGATTCGATCAGAGGCTTAGGGACGATAAAGCCGCCGTGCGCGTGGATGCGAACACGCAGTATGGGATGATTTCGGTTTACTATCACTTTGACGATGACAAGTTCATTAATCCGTTTCCAAACTCCGGCGCTACTGTCCCCGCCCCCAACATTGGGCCTTTTACGGCCACGGACCTTACGCGCGCGCAGGTTTTGGTGCTAAGCGACACCAAGTCACTCGGATCGACGGCGGTGAACGAATTTAGGTTCAGCTACGTGAGAAATGCCGCGCATCTGTTCACGCCTAGCGGCGGACTCACTCAGAATGGCCAGCCAATAACCTTGACCTCTCTGGGATTTACGGCGCCGATGGGAAGCGGAGCGACGTTTAACGGCGGCGTGGCACCGATTGCACCGGCAGTGGAAGGAGTTCCTGCTATTGATTTTTCGCAGGAATTAAATGGCACCAATATTGGAGTGCCTGCCGATACGCCTAAACAGTTCAACAATACATTCCAATGGCAGGATAACTTCTCGAAGGTCATTGGGACACACAGCATCAAGTTTGGTGGGCAGTTTCACTACGACCAAATCAACGATCGAAATCTCTTCGGCGAAAACGGCTTCTACCAGTTCGACGGGAGTGAGTCGAATTCGGATTTTGTCGATTTCCTGATCGGTGCGCCTGGTCTGTTTATCCAAGCCACGCAACAGATTCTCGATTCCCGTTCGAAGTATCTGGGGCTCTATGGGCAAGACAGTTGGAGAGTGACCCCGAATCTCACGTTGAATTACGGTTTGCGATGGGAGTTTTCACAACCGTGGTATGACACGCAAGGCAAAATCGAGACGCTGATCCCCGGGGAGCAGTCGGTGCTCTTTCCGGGGGCGCCGACGGGCTGGGTGGTTCCTGGCGACCCCGGTGTTCCCAAGACCCTGGCGCCGACTCAGTATCACAATTTTTCACCGCGAATCGGCATTGCGTATTCGCCGTCGTGGGACTCTGGATTGCTAGGCAAACTTACGGGCGGTCCAGGAAAGACCAGCATTCGCGCAGGCTACGGTCTCTTCTACTCAGCATTCGAAGATCTCACGCAATTTCAGGAAATCGGGGACGCGCCATTCGGTCTTTTTTGGGTACAGAGCGGGAGCTTTTTTAATACTCCGTTTATGGACCGGGGGGATGGAACGGCCGTCCAACGATTTCCGTTCAATTTTCCGCAGGTGCCTGTGAAGCAGCCCAACACCACTTTCAACTGGGACCAGGTAGAGCCGATTTCAGGTTCGCTGGCGTTCTCACACAGAAACAAAACTCCTTATGGCGAGCACTACGAGCTATCCATACAGCGGCAATTCGGTTCGAACACCGTATTGTCTTTGAGCTACGTCGGCACGCAAGGTCACAAGCTGCTGACTTCAGTCGAAGCAAATCCGGGAAATCAAGCACTGTGCCTCCAGCTCAATCAAGCTCCGTTCAATCCGGATCCCGTCACAACTCCGACCGTATGCGGCCCATTTGGAGAAGGCAACCAATACACATTGCCGCCGGGCGTGGATTATCCATCCGCAGCGACGCCGGCAGTGGAATTGGTCCCGGCTTCGACATGCGGCACGCGCGGTCCTGCTCAATGCATCGTAAATGGCACTTACACGGTGCTGGCGCCACAGAACAATGTTCAGGTCTTCGGCAACAATCCGTTTGAAGCCACGATTGCACAATCGTCGTACAATTCGTTCCAAGCTAGCCTTCGCCACACCGGTAACTACTCCACGTTCCTGTTCGGCTACACGTTCAGCAAATGTATGGATGACGCATCGGAGCTCATCGAGGGAATTAACCCTTTTGATCCCAAAGCGAGCACCTCACTGTGCGCGTTCGATGTGAAGCACAATTTCGTCGCCAGCTACGAAACGAAGGTACCCTTCGACCGCTTCTTCCACACGACCTCCGGCTGGAAAAATGCGCTCGCGTCCGGCTGGGCCATCTCGGGAATTACGTCGTTCGTCAGCGGCCTTCCCGTGAGCTTGTCGTTTCCGAACGATAATTCTCTCACCGGAACCCAAAACACTTCTGCGCCGATTGATTTGCCCGATTTTACGCCGGGAAAGATCCACTTCAATACGAACCCAAGGAGATTGGATGACATGGGTAATCCGATCCCTTATTTCAACGTCGGACTCTTCAGCGACGAACCCCTCGGTCAAATCGGAAATGCCAAGCGGCGATTCTTTTATGGTCCTGGGCTCAACAACTGGGACATGGCACTGCTGAAGGACACAAAGCTAACGGAATCCAAGACGCTGCAATTCCGCTTTGAAGCATTCAACATCTGGAACCACGCTCAGTTTTCCGGACAGCTGTCGCCGGGCTTCGGCTCGTTTGGGTCCTCCGGATTCGGAGTGATTTCAGCAGCATACGATCCCCGTGTCCTCCAGGCGGGACTGAAGTTCCTGTTCTAGGCATGATCGCACGCAGGAACATGCGCGTCCGCTTCCGCCGCAGAGTTGCTGCGATGAGCATATTGGCGTGCGTGGCTGCGCTCTTTTTCCTCCCGCCTTCCCTATGCGCTCAAACAATTCGCATAGACGCCACACCGAGCCACGCAACGAACTCAATTGTGCCCGCGCAGGCCTTGGGCGCTGGCATCGACCGGCTTCCTCCCGGAGCAACGGACAAGACCTTTATAGAACCTACGATCAAGCAGGTTTTGTCCTCCGGTTGGCAGACGATCAGCTACCGCCAGAACACCGAACTCCACATGGAGGCTTGGCACTGGAACCCGCAGGGTACGTGGAGCGATCCTGCCGGCAAAGGTTACTTCACGGGAAGCACCGCCCTCGGTGAGCCCATCCGCCATTCTTACGCTTATCCGCTGCCTCATCGCGGCGTCACTCACGACGACGGTACAGATATGGTCGGCTACTCGCGACTCACCGACGGCGATTTGAATTCGTATTGGAAGAGCAATCCGTATCTAACGCAGCCATACACGGGCGAAGACGATTCTCTCCATCCGCAGTGGGTCTTTGTTGACCTTGCCGCTCCGCGCCCGCTCAACGCGATGCGGATTGCTTGGGCCGACCCATACGCTCGCCGATACGTAATCCAATACTGGACGGGCGAAGACGCCATCAAGAAGCCCACGCTCGGCGCTTGGATCGCATTCCCAAATGGCGTCGTCAATGACGGCCGCGGCGGGAATCCCGTGATCCAACTTTCTGTCGCTCCGATGAACGTTCAATACCTCCGCATTCTAATGACTCAGTCGTCAAATACCTGCGACTCGCACGGCTCCGCCGATCGCCGGAATTGCCTGGGTTATGCAATACGGGAGTTATTTATTGGCACGACTAGCTCCGATGGAAAATTTCACGACCTCGTGCTCCACACGCCCGATCAAGGACAAACCGCTACATACTGCTCGTCAGTCGACCCTTGGCATGAAACCGCAGATCTCGAAGAACGCGCCGGAGATCAAGTAGGATTCGACCTTTTCTATACAAGCGGCTACACGCGCGGTTTGCCCGCGATGATTCCTATCGCCATGCTGTACGCGACTCCGGAAGACTCCGTCGCAGAAATCGCGTACATCGAAAAACGTGGCTATCCGATCTCATACATCGAAATGGGCGAAGAGCCCGACGGCCACTACACACCGCCCGAAGACTACGCCGCGCTGTACCTCCAATGGGCCATGGCTCTGCATAAGCTCGATCCGAAGCTTCGGCTTGGCGGCCCGATCTTCACAGGCGTCAACAAGGACATCGAAACTTGGCCCGACCCGCAAGGTCGCACGTCATGGACCGCACGGTTCATCGACTACTTGAAGGCGCACGGGCGGCTCGTCGACCTTAGTTTCTTTTCCTTTGAGCACTACCCGATGGACCCTTGCAAAATTCAATGGAGCAATCTCTACGACGAACCAAGCCTCGTAACCCACATGCTGGACGTCTGGCACCAGGACGGCGTTCCCGCGAACGTTCCGATGTTCATCACCGAATCGAATATCGCCTGGCAATCAGAGGAAGCATTCATTAACGTCTGGGGCGCGCTCTGGCTGGCCGACTATGTGGGCTCATTTTTGAGCGCCGGCGGTAATGCCGTCTATTTTTTCCATTACATCCCGCTCGGCGTTCATCGCGGCTGTAACAACTCGCTCGGAACGTTCGGGCTTTTTTCAACGGACAAGGATCTAAAAATCGAACAGCCGCTGTCGCAATTCTTCGCAAGCCAACTCATCAATCTTGAGTGGGTTGAAGCGGCGGGTGGGGCACATCGTCTTTTCTCGGCATCGAGTGACATTCACGATGATGCGGAACACAATCTCGTCACAGCGTATGCCTCACTTCGACCCGATGGCCGCTGGTCGCTACTCGTAATCAACAAGGACCAGGAAAATCCGCATGGCGTCCGCATCGTCTTTCACGATGCGGAGTCGAATCGTGATCGCGGGTTTTCAGGTCCGGTGGATTTCATCACATTTGGCACCGAACAGTATCAATGGCATCCCGGTTTTGAGGACGGCAAGGCTGATCCCGATGGTCCACCGGCCCGTAAGTCGATCAATGCCGCTTCGGCAACAGTTTTTGAGCTGCCAAAAGCTTCCGTCACCGTAATCCGCGGCACCATCGCACCGTAACACTTCATCGCCCGCGCCTCCTTGTCTAATTACATACCGCTTCAACTATGCCCCAAAGATGCGCTACTCTCGCTTTTGTCGTGCAACGTAATCGTGAAGAATATTTTTCACGTCACAGGTAGTGGTCCAACGTCGTGAAAGCCAACCCGGATTACATTGTGAAGAGGATAGGTAGCTGATGCCCACCGGAACTCCGACCCAACGAAAACATTACGCCGTTCCGCAAAACCTAAAATACATTGCAATTAACGCCTTTTTGCTGTTTCACATTCTGGCCATCTCCTGCTGGGCTTTGCCGCTAAACAACCCACTGATCTCCTCATTCAGACAACTCGTCCGCCCATACTTCATTTGGTCGGGCGTATTTCAATCCTGGGACATGTTTTCGCCTGATCCTAAAAGGGTCAACAGCTACCTCGAAGCGATTGTCATTTACAAAGATGGTTCAAGCACCTTGTGGAGCTTTCCAAGAATGGAGCTGCTTGGTCCTGGTGAACGTTACGCGAAAGAGCGCTATCGTAAATTCGAAGAAAATCTGCAGAACGATCAATATTCCGGTTTGCGGCCCGATACTGCCCGCTACATCGCGCGCTTGAATAATCAGAAATTAAGCCCACCGAAAACGATCATGCTGGTCGTGAGGTGGTCGGAGACTATTCCTCGTACCGATGACACGTACGATCGCGGGCCTTGGAATTCGAATATCTTCTTCACTTACGATGTGCAGCCTGAGGATTTGAAGTGAGGCTGAAGTCTCTTCTGGATGCATGGAATTCGTTTTTCTTTGCGCCACAATCACCTCTGCCGATCGCATTGTTTCGCATTCTGTACGGTTTGCTGGTTATCATTACCCTCCTGTTGCTCCGGCCCGACTGGCTCACCTGGTATGGCCCTCACGCGTGGGTAAGCCTTTCTACGATGCACACGCTTGAGCCTGGCCCGCGATTGAACCTGTTCACGATCATTCCGCAAAATGATGCCTGGATCGAAGCGCTGTTCTGGGTATTTCTTGCATCGGCGGCGCTTCTAACGGTGGGCTTATTCACACGTTTCAATAGCCTGCTTGTATTTCTTTGCCTCACCTCAATCCAACAACGAAATCTCTACATCACCAGCGGTGGTGACACATTCCTGCGGCTGGCCGGATTCTTCTTGATTTTCGCTCCGGCCGGAGCGGCCCTGTCCGTAGATCGCCTGATTCGAATCCGGCGCGGAAAGGAAGGCGCTAGCATTCTGCCGCGCAGCCCGTGGGCGCAACGCATGATTCAGTTCGAATTAGCGTTACTCTATTTCAGTTCATTCTGCTGGAAAGTGCAGGGCGCTCCCTGGATTCAGGGAACGGCGCTTTACTACGTATATCATCTCGATGAATTTCATCGTTTTCCCCTGCCTTCATTATTTCTGCGCCCGACAATGCTCAAATTGGGCACCTGGCTGGCGCTTGCACTGGAATTTTCCCTGGGTGTTCTGATCTGGATTAAAGAGCTTCGTTATTTTATTTTGGCCCTCGGCGTACTTTTCCACCTCTGGCTCGAATACTCGCTAAACATCCCCATGTTTGAATGGGATGTTCTCGCAGCATATGTTTTATTCATCGAGCCCGACGATATGACGCGCGCCTGGAATTGGATGCGTGGCCACCTCGCCGTGCAAGCTCTTGAGCGATGGTGGACATTCAAGTTCCGACGGGCCGATGCATAATAGCTCAGCAAACAACTCAATTCCTTGTCTTCGAAGTCGCAGTTTTTGGTCTCTTACGGAACCGTCGCCCAGAAAGTAGTGGCGTGTGGGTTCGATTCTTCTCCGCTTTCCCTCTGCGCCGACACTCCCAATAAGTGTTTCCCAGATTCGAAGAGAAGGGGCTGACTTTCTCCTGAAATCCCCTTAACCTTTCCAGTGGCGCTAGCAGGAACCGGAATCGTGAACAACTTGTAGGGTTTTTCTCCCGAAATATCATAAACAATAAATTTCGCGATGCATTTCTTGGTCACTTTTTCCGAGCAGGCAGGCAAGGCCGTAAAGTCGTAGTCGAACGTGACGACAATCGTGTGCTTAGGCGTCTGCGTTTGTGCGAAGCAAGCTTCCCCAGCTATGCTGCTGGCAACCCCCGCAAGAAACAGAGCCAGGAGCTGCAATTTCGTGAAGATCATAGGCTGCCCTAATTCTACATTGAGTTCGTATCTTCCGGCGCCAGTACGCACTTCTTTAGTCACCATCTCCCCCCGTCCCGTTCTCGAAACCTCCCGACTCAAAGGCTTCCACTCCCAAACTCCAAGCCCATGGCAATTTCCACCCGCTGAAAAACTCTCTATAGCAGCCTTGGCCCATTGCTCCATAATTGGACGACGCTTCACAATGAGCATCTTCAAGGAGGAGAACCGTGAAAACGATCATCGGCTTGGCAATCTGCGCAATTCTTGTGATCGCCTCCATGTCAGCTTCCTACACGCAAACCACTAAGAATAGAACCTTGCCGATGAGTTCTCGTGAATCGGATATCGCGCGCGGGAAATATCTCGTCGAAGAAGTCGCCAAATGTGGGGAATGTCACACGCCGCGCGACGCCCAAAATCAGCTCGATTCCGCGCGTTGGTTGCAAGGCGCTCCAAACTGGATCACCTCGGTAAAGCCAGACCCTCAGTGGGCGGACAGAGCCCCGACCCTGGCCGGTTTCCCAGGATATTCAGATAAAGACGGGTTTGACATCCTCGAAAAAGGAATCGGCGCAAACGGCGAAGCAATTCGTCCCCCCATGCACATCTACCACCTGAAACACGAGGACGCCGTCGCAATCATCGCCTATCTCCGTTCTCTCCACAGCGCTCCGGAATAAGCGGTCTCGAAAAAAAGCACTACCGAATTCGCGAATACCTACGCAAGCAGCCTCATGTCTATTCGAATCAGCCAACGTTCACGCATCTTCGGGAGCCGGTCCAAGATAGACAACAAAACGCGCGAGCCTAGCCTCCAACATGTAACGCATGCTGAAACGGCATACGTCTAATGGAGGGCACCTTTTAGGCGGGAATTTGCCGAGTGTGCCGAGTTACGATTGCTATTGGGGCGATGAATGAGTCTCTTGGGACATAGTTTGGCAAACCGGATTAGGGCGACGGCTGCGTGCGCTATCGGAATTGTGTTCCTGGCAGCGCCTCTTGCAGCATCTGCAGCTTCGCGCGAAATTGCGCAGGCCGCAGCCCAGACTCCCGTGGCAAAACAAGTAGGCGTAGTCAAAAGCATTAGCGGAAACGCGCTTACACTCACCACGGATTCCGGGACCGACGTTACAGTTCAAGTCGTAAGCAACGCCAAAATGGTTCGCGTAGCGCCAGGGCAAACAGATCTGAAGAGCGCCGCCCCTATCCAACTCCCGGACATCCATACCGGCGATCGAATACTCGTACGTGGGCAGCCATCGACCGACGGAAAATCTTTTGTCGCCGTTGGCGTAATTGCGATGAGCCGTTCCGACGTGGAAGCAAAGCACCAAAGCGACCGCGAAGACTGGCAAAAGCGCGGAATAGGCGGCCTGGTAAGTTCCGTCGATCCCGCCACGGGCACCATCACCATCTCCGTGACGGCTGCAGGCGGAAAGAAGACAATTGCTATACACACGACGAGCGCCTCGATCCTGCGCCGCTACGCCCCGGACTCCGTTTCATTCGATGAAGCCAAGCCGGCGCCAATCGACCTGATCAAGCCCGGCGACCAGCTTCGAGCGCGCGGCACGCGCAGCGCGGATGGAAGCGAATTCGCGGCAGAGGAAGTCGTTTCAGGGAGTTTTCGCAATATTGCTGGAACCATTTCCACGATCGACGCTAATGCAAATACGATGACCGTAATGGATCTCATCACCAAGAAGTCGTTCGCGGTGAAAATTACGAGCCAATCACAGTTACGCCGTTTGCCGCCAGAAATCGCCCAACGCATTGCCTTCCGTTTGAAAGGTGCGGGCGCGACCGGCGATCACGCTGGCAACGGTGCTGCTGGCGCTTCGGGAAAAGCCCCAATGGCGAGTGGCGGGTCGCAGCATCCCGAAGGTGGTCCGGGCGGCAACCGTCCCGGCGGTGGACAAGCCGACTTTCAACAGATTGTGAACCGTATGCCCGCGGCTACACTCGCGGATTTCAAGAAAGATGAAGCGGTAATGATCGTCGCCACCGAGGGAACAACTACTGGCCAGGCAACCGCAATCATGGTTCTTGGCGGCGTCGAACCGATTCTCGCCGCCACACCGACCGGAGGCCAAGCAATGACTCTCTCGCCTTGGAGCTTGGGCGGCGCTCCTGCCGTGGCCGGCGATAGTCCATAAACTCATGCGCCCGCGCCACACCCAAATCCAAACCAGGGACACAATGAAATCTCGCCATCGAATCTTGGCTTCATTCTCAATCTTGATATTACTGACCTTTGCGGCCAGTCCGCGCACCGTAAATGCCCAAACCGGCGCTGGTGCATTGCACGGTCAGGTGCTCGATCCTTCAGGCGGCGCCGTAGTAGGAGCATCCGTCGTCTTGACCACACCCAGTGCCGACACTCTGGTTGCCACTACCGACCAGCAAGGAGTCTTCGACCGAAAGGGCCTGCCGCCAGGGAAATATTCAGTTCAGGTCATCGCGAAAGGATTCGCGATTTACAAAAACGACGACGTCGAAATCACCGCCGATAAAGTTCAACAGCTCAAGGTGGCGCTGGAAATCGAGCAGCAGCAAGAGAAAGTCGTGGTGTCCGACGAAGCTCCCACCGTGGACGTAAATCCAGCGAACAACGCAGGAGCAATCATCATCTCAGGCAAAGAGCTCGAAGCGCTCCCGGACGATCCCGACGAATTACAAAGCGACTTGACCGCTCTCGCCGGCCCTTCCGCAGGTCCAAACGGCGGCCAGTTCTACATCGACGGCTTTACGGCCGGTCAGCTGCCGCCAAAATCCGCCATCCGCGAAATCCGCATCAATCAGAACCCGTTCTCAGCGCAATACGACAAAGTCGGCTACGGCCGAATCGAGATTTTCACTAAGCCCGGCGCCGATAAATGGCACGGCCAAATTTCCGTGAACGGCAACGATTCCTCCTTCAACTCGAAGAACCCCTTCTTTCATCAGGACAGCTCTGCAACCCCGTTTCCTCCCTACTACTCGGTGCAGTACAGCGGCAACATCGGCGGTCCGTTGAGCAAGAAAGCATCGTTCTTTTTCACCACAGATATTCGCGACATCAACGATCTCTCCATCGTCAACGCGCAAATCGTGGATACCACGTCGCCCAATTTCCCAATCGTTCCATTTTCCGATGCGGTGCCAACTCCGAAGAGACGCTACAACCTCGGTCCACGTCTCGACTACCAACTCTCCGGCACGAATACGCTTTCGGTTCGCTATCAATACTATCGAGACAATGTCCAGAACGACGGGATAACCGCATTTTCCCTTCCAACCCAAGCCTTCAACCTTCTCACAACAGAACACACTCTACAGGTAAGCGATACCCAGACGCTCGGACCTAACGTAGTCAACGAAACGCGTTTCCAATATCTTCACCAGACCAGCAGCCAGGTCCCGCAGAACACCGCAACCACTCTGTTGGTACAAGGAGCGTTCGTCGGCGGCGGCAGCAATGACGGAACCGTCCTCGACACTTCCAATCGCTATGAGCTGCAGAACTACACGTCAATCTCGCATGGCACTCATTTCATCAAATTCGGCGTGCGGCTGCGCGGCGTCACCGATTCGAACTTCTCCACAACTGGTTTCAATGGCGAGTACATCTTCCCCTCAATCCAGGCATATCAAGCCGCATTAGCCATCGGCGCGCAAAACGCCTCTCAATTTCTGCTCACAGCCGGCCCCACAGCTGGGATGCCCGGAAATCCGCTCGCGAGCGTGGGACAAGTAGATGTCGGACTCTACGCGGAAGACGATTGGCGCATCCGCCCGAATATCACGTTGAGCTATGGCCTGCGTTTCGAATCACAAAACGACATCAGCAATCATGCCAACTGGGCGCCTCGTCTCGGCTTCGCGTGGGGCCTCGGCGGTGGCGGCAAGGCTGCCCCGAAAACAGTTCTTCGCGCCGGCTTTGGCATCTTCTACGATCGCTTCAACTCTTCCTACGTTCTGCAAGAAGACCGCCTGAACGGAATCCGCCAGGCGCAATTCATCTTTACGAATCCCGACTTCTTCCCGAACACAGTCCCGACCAGCACCGTAAGTCCGAGCGTCTACGCCCAGGCCTCGCACTTACGCGCCCCCTACGTAATGCAAACCGCCGTCAGCCTCGAGCGCCAAGTGACAAAGTTTGCGAACGTCTCCCTTTCCTATTTGAATTCGCGCGGCTGGGATCAGCTCTTCACCAACAACATAAACAGCCCTGACCCTGGCACCTTCGATTTTCCGTTCTATACGAGTCCAACGCCCGGTGTGCGTCCTATCGCCGGCTTCGAAAACGTGTATCAATTTCAGTCCGAAGGCATCTACCGCGAAAATCAGATGTTCTTGCAGGCCACGATACGCGCCGGTGCCAGGCTCACCCTCTTCAGCTACTACACGTTGACGTATGCCAACAGCGACACATCATCGGCCACGGCTTTTCCGTCGAATCCGCGGAATATCATGCAGGATTATGGCCGGTCGCCATTCGACATCCGCAACCGCTACTTCCTGGGGGGAACGATCGGTCTGCCGCACAACTTCCGCCTTAGCCCATTCATGATCGTCAGTTCCGGCACGCCGTTCAACATTACTCTGAGCCAGGACTTGATCGGCACCGCGCAGTTCAATCAGCGTCCCACGTTCGCCAACGGTGCCACCGGCCCCACGATCGTCACCGTTCCAGGAATCGGCTCGTTCAACACAGTGCCCTCGCCGAACGCCACGCCAATCCCCGTTGATTTCTTAACCAGCCCATCAAGGTTCACCCTGAACGCCCGCCTCAGCAAGACATTTGGCTTCGGCAAAGAATCAGGCTCAGGCGGGCAACAGACTGTTTCGGGCGGACCCGGCGGAGGTGGTGGAGGAGGCGGCGCCGGCAGAGGAGGGGGAGGTGGCGGAGGAGGGCGCGCCGGCGGGCCGTTCGCGGGAGGGCCGGGAGGATTGGGTGGCGGTGGCACGAATCGCCGCTACAACGTCACACTCAGCGTCAATGCCCGCAATCTCTTCAACTACAGAAATGCCGATATCCCAAGCGGCGTATTGAATCCGCCGACAGCAGATGTCCCGCAGGCCTCGGCTTCGCCCTTTTTCAACGTGCCAAATCACATCTTCGGCCAGCCGTTCTCTTCTCCATCGGCGAGCCGGCTGATTTACCTGCAAGCGGCTTTCAGCTTTTAGGACCAAAGCAGAAGGCGATTCTTGGACCTTTTCGCGAGTGCGCCTGCGCTGAACGGGGAAAGCCCTTCAGAATCTGACGTGCCATGACGGAAGGAATACAGTGGGTGTAATCGAGGCAGACGTGATGCCGCGGCGGGAATCCCCTGAGTGCATTCGTTCGGTCAACGGGCGGAGTTCGTGACCCAGGGATCCGGAAGTGGTTGGGGAATCTGGGGACCGGAACGTGTACGTCGAGCCGGGAAGCCCTGGAGAATGACTACTGCGAAAGCTTCAACGGGAAGTTGTGGAACGAATTCTTGAATGGAGGGATTTTCTATTCGCTGAGGGAGGCACAGATCGTGATTGAGAAATATCGGGTGGAATACAACACGATGCGACCGCATTCGGCGCTCGGTTATAGGCCGCCGTCGCAGGCGGCCTATAACACTCAAGCGCGGTTCTAAACTTGGGCCACGTTCTCGAGGACTCGCTGGGCTGCATTCTCGCCACTCTTGAATGACTCGTCCGTCCACATATAGCCCCAATCGCCGTAACGTCCGCAATAGGCGATCCCGAGGTCATCGAGATAGCCGTGGACCGTCTTAAGTGCTTCCGCCCGCTCGAGGTCGAAGATGATATTGGCGTATCGGAGGAACATCGCCTTTTTGAACAGCACGCGATCGCTCTCTCGAATGAGACCAATACGGCGGAGATCCGTGATGACTGGCTCGATCCAAGCCTCTGGCGAACCGCTAAAGGGCCTGTATTTCTCAGAGAAATAGACCTCTGCCTGTATGCTTCCCGTACCAGCGGGTACATTGGTTGCGGAAAGCATATGCGGAAAACCCAGGCGCGTGAAGCAAATGTCCTCGTCATAGATATAGGTGAGGTGAGAGCGCGAAATATCCTGACGATCTATGCCAATATTCACCAACACCAAAGTAGAACAAGCCAGACGCCGTGAGGCATCCACCACATCCTTTGGGACGCCTTGGATCATCCGAATGAGATCCGGAAGCGGTACAGATGAGACCAACGAGTCATAGCTTGTAGTCGTGCCGCTCGAGAAGGTGAGCCGACGATTGCGGGGATCGATTGATACCAGTTCTTCATTGAGCCTAATGTTTCCGAGAGGCACGAACTTGGTCAAATAGGACTCGAAGCCGCCGGTTTTTGGATAACGGAAGTGCGTGATGTAGTGCACATCTGGTGCTGATTTCGAGAGCGCTCCGCGAAGGACTTCCTCCAGGCTGGGACGATAAATTCGAGGGCCAAGCCAGTCGGTACTCATGTTGGCAGCAGTTGTGGTGTGGTACTTGCGCGTATACTGCATGGGAAAGAGCTCTGCGAATGTCTTGCCGAAGCTGGAATACAGCCAGTCTTCGTAGTTCTTCACCGGCCGATCTGGCGCTTGGCGTTCCTCTACAAAGTCGTTGATCACTTTGATGACGACATCTTCCGGCAGTCCGTTGAGGTTGACCTGCACGGGATGTTGAGGCCAGTGCCCTCGCCAATAGTTGTTTAGATTGATTCGTAGAGTCTCATACTGATTACCGACGCTTTCAGCGAAAAGCTCTTGAATACGGGAGTCTTTTGTAAAAGAAATGTGCGGGCCCACGTCGAAGAGGAAACCGGTCTCGAATCGAAACGAAGCCGTATGACCCCCATGATATCCATTCTTGTCGTACATCACGGGCGTGATACCTTCGGCGTGTAGCCGATAGGCAGCGCCGAACCCGGCCATTCCTGTTCCCAAAACGACGATATTAGGATTTGACATTAAAACAGCTCCTCCTGAATTTGCGATCTTTCATCTTTCATCTTTCAGCCCGCCACGCAGTCACCAGCCTTATGGCAGCGCGACATCAACTATGCTCGAAAAGAAGGCCTTGCAGATCCTCTCGGTCAAGCTGATTGTCTAATATGTGTAGGGTCTGGCGAACGACCGCTCAGCCTTCACGAAACCTCTCCGGCACTTGCGTGTTGTACTGACAAAGACTGCGACCCGTGCTTCATGATTGGCCATCTAGCAAGCTGTTCTTGCCAAAGCGTTCCGACCACTCCAACCAATGATGCGTCCACATCTTCGAAAGAGATCGCACTGTCCCTCGAGATATCCCGGCGCAACACGCACCCTTCTGAGAGAGAAATGGGCAACGCTGCCATGTCGCGTGCCACATTCGCGTTGTCGATAAGTCCGTACGTACAGAACCCACCAACACCATCCAAACGCTCGCCGGCTTTTAGATCACGCTTGGCCATGGTGAGAACCTCACACACCGGACCGTCTATTGGCGTAACAGTTGGATCATGTTGAATGAACGCTCGAGCGATGGTCGACGCGATTTGGATGTACGGCAAGTGAAATGGAGTGTAAAAGACGAAGAAAGGCCCGTCGCCGAGTCTGTAGTACGCTAGTTGGGCCTTCTTGAGCGGCTCTTCCTCATGAACGATGACCCATGCACCCGTGTGCGGCGCGGCACCCACTGAATAATCAACCAGCCCGGTGGTCAGCATCTGCTCGGAAGGCAACAAATTAGACATCTCTCGAACGTACTTGCAAGCCGGGCCGTACATCCCTCGACGGCCAACGTGGAATCCCGTTGCATTAGCAAGAACTGTCGTCTCCATCGACAACTTGGTGGCATCTGCGAATGATGTTACCTTTCTGACGTCTTGGTCATATTTGTCAGCAAATCCTCGCTGAGTCTCAGGAGTTCGATAGTGGTCCACCATACCCTTAATGTTGCCCGCGGCTACGGGTCGGAGCCCCACTGATTGGAGGTAGCGAAGTAGCGTCATCGCCACGCCCGGCTCATCACCATCAGTATTCGTTAACACGACTCCGGCCTGTTCTGCCTTAGCCTTCAGAATAGGACCGAGCAATGAATCGAGCTCGCAATTAACTATAACCACGTGTTTGCCATGATCGAAGGCATCGAGCACAACTTGGGCGGCAGGTTCGACCGTACCCGTCACTTCCACAATGATGTCGACAGCGTCAGATGCAGTCAGTAGTAATGGGTCGTCGGTCAGCACAGGAACCCCACGATCAATTGCCGCTACCACTTCGCGAGGGGAATCTGGACAAACCCACTCTGTAATCCCAGCCTCTCGGAAAGCCCGTTCGCCGTGTTCGGGAGTCCGATTTGCAATCGCCACAAGTCGCATGCCCGGCACCGGTGTTCCGAGCTGCAAGGTAATTGCGCGACCGGTTGCCCCGGCTCCAACCATGCCTACACGAATCGGCCGGCCCGCGGATTCTCGTTCCCGTAATGAAGTATCTAAGCCCATCTTCGTCAGCCTCCTATGATTTCAAAAGCGGCCAATTGCGGTCTTGCTCGGAAACTACTGTCGCAGCCAACGGCCACTGAATCGCAAGCGCTGGATCGTCGTAACGAACCCCGAAAGCTGCTTCAGGGGAAAAAAACTCCGACGTGTGATAATTAATCTCGGTGTCATCCATCAACGTCATATAACCCTGGGCGAATCCCTCAGGGACGTAGATCATCCGGCCATTTTCCTCGCTTAACTCCACCCCGTACCAGCGCTTATACGAGGGCGAATCAGGACGCAGGTCTGTGATGACGTCGAATATTGCTCCTCGAGTGCATCGCACGATCTTCGCTTCAGCGTGCGGAGCTCTCTGGAAATGTAGTCCCCTCAGAGTGCCTTTTCGACGGCTGAAGCCAACATTTGACTGCGCCACCTCGGCTTTTAGGCCATGCTGCAAAAGCTCGTTCTTGCACCACGCCCTCGCAAAGTATCCACGATCGTCGTTGAATCTCTCCAGATCGATGACGTAAGCACCGGGGAGAGTCGTTTCCTTGAAAATCAAGAATTCGCTCCAGGTGATTGAGTCATCTAAGCGGAAAGGGGCTTCATTTCGCTGGCAACTCCACGGCTCGTTCGCCATCGTAAGGCTTCGTCCAACTGGCCTGTGCTTAAGAGATGCCTGATTTGACCGATTCGTTTGTACTTGGGCCCCTCATATTCGTCCTTTTGTAAGCCGAACTTTCGGTAAGAGTCGTAGATTTGTTCCACCCCACGCGGGACATTCCAACGCAGTGGATAGGCCGGAAATGTGCGAGCGTATTTGCCAAAATCAACCCTGTAATTCCTCTTATCCGGTTCGGCTCCTTCTGCAAACCGAACTTCGCAGTTTGGTACGGTGGCCTTGACGAACTCTGCCAATTGAAACACCTGATAGTTTTCGGAATTCATGCCGACGTTGATGGCCTGGTTATGAATCAGCTCTCTGGGCGCGGCCAGTGCCGCAATTACAGCCAAGCTTATATCTTCGATGTGTACCAGCGGTCGCCATGGTTTTCCATCACTCTTTAGCAGAATGTTTCCGGTAGTAAACGCCCACGCAATAAGATTATTAACAACCAAATCGAAGCGCATTCTGGGAGAGACACCATAAGCTGTACTGTTCCGCATGAATACCGGACTGAAGCCATCACTCGCTAGGTGCTTTACGTCCCGTTCGACCATCACCTTGGATTTCGCATAAGGTGTCACTGGATTCAGGGGAGCATCTTCATCCTGCATCCCGTCTCCCGCAGCCCCGTAGTTGCTGCACGATGATGCAAAGACGAATCTCGAGGTTCCCAGCTCCTTAGCCATTGCCGCGAGCCTAACGGAAGCCGCGTGATTAATCGCATACGTAAGTTCCGGGTTCAGGTCCCCAAGAAGGTCATTCGAGAGTCCAGCCAAATGAACAACCGCTTCTATGCCAGCAAGATCTGTCTTCTCGATATCGCGTACATCTTTGATGATCTCGGGAACTTGAGGGAGACCGTCTCCATAGGTACTGTTTCGAAAAAGGTCGCTATCCAGCCCGACGACGGTGTGCCCTGCTTGCTGCAGCATCGGAACCATCACCGAGCCGATATATCCCTTGTGTCCGGTAACCAAAATCTGCATTTTGATGTGCCCTGCCTT
>DATNKB010000046.1:0-11232 GCA_035603595.1 Candidatus Dormiibacterota bacterium | reverse complement strand
ACGGGCTCGATCGAGGAGCGCAGTTCGGCGAGTTCGATGCGCGCGTCGGTGACATGCTCGGTGAGCCGCGAGTTGGTGTGATAGGCGGCGAGAATCTGGTCAAGCTTGGCGAGGGCGTCGTCGAAAAAATCGGGCGGCGTGGGCTGCGAGCGGAGACGCGCCACAATCACGAGGGATGCGGCGCGATCGACGGCGACATTCGTCTCAGTGGCGTCGCCTTCGGAGGCGTGGCGCTGGGCTTCGTCGAGCGCGACGATCACATCGCGCTGCCAGCCGGGAATAATGCCGGTGGCGAGATTCGCGGCCGAGCGGCTGGCGGACGTGAAGTCCTCATACACCGCCACATTTGCGCGTGAGTTGCCATGGCGTGTGCGCAGAGCGAATTGAACGCCGCGGAACGTGAGCACGACGATCAGAGCAAACGCGAGAAGAATGACAAGCGGACGGATGAACCAGGGCGCTGTCGGTCGGCCCCGGCGCCGTTCCCAACTGCGCACGCGTCCACTGGGGGAATCGGAGAAGCGTTGGCTCATGGGCGAGGCGAGGCGCGAGGTGCGGCGTGTTGTTCAGCGCGGGTCATGTGATGTTGCGGCGCGCGGTGCGACGTCGCGCCGCAATCGCACATGAAGTATACGCGACGCCGCGCGATTCGGTTACAGGGGCAGAGCGGTGCCGTGCGCAATCCAGCGGGAGACTGTATCGCGCCTACGGCGCTTGGATGAATTTGGGGCGACGTGTACCCAGGGCTTCCGCCCTGGGCTAGGTGTGTTTCGCGCCTACGGCGCTGGTTGTCTGGCGGCGTTACTGGCAATCTTCGGCGAATTGGTCGTGGAGGAAATTGGTCAGGTCGTTGTGATTGGAGAAGACGTGGCTTTCGGGGGCGGAGTGCATCGAGGCTTGTGGCATCGAGGAGCTTGGCGACGCGTTCGCGGATGCGGGGGCGTTTGCGGCGTTGCCGTTGGCGCGGCGGTGGATGCGGGCTACGAAGCCGCGTTGGGCGCGTCCTGAATGTGCGGGGACGAGTTCGGTGGCTTCGATCTCGACGCGATGGATTGGGCCGGACGCGGAGTTCGCGTAGGCGTCGGAGCTGGAATTAGCGCCGCTGCCGCTTGCGCTGGACGAGCCTGCGCCGGCGTCGTCTTCTTCGCCTGTCTCACCGCGCGCCACTTTTGCGGCGTGTTCGAGAGCCTGGAGCGCCGCTTCGGCTTCGCGCGCTGCTTCGAGCGCGTCGCCCACAACCGGATTCATGTAGTAACGACCGCGAATGTACGGCATGTTTTCCCTCCGGACGTAGCGCCGGCATCCTGCCGGCGTTTTTGAATTTACGTTTTGCTGCTGATCTAGCATTTCTATTCGTGCAAAGCGAAAGACAAAACGGCCGGCCGGAAGCCGGCGCTACGAAAGAACAGCGTGATGTGCGAGATGACGCTACTGATGTGCAGGTGGGAGCGGATCCGTGGCGGGCTTTTCTTTTTGCGCGGATTCGAATTCGAGCAAGCGGTGGATTTGCGGCCAGGAACGGCGGCGCGTTGGCCCGGCGACGTGCGGGGTTGAATTCGCGCGCGGGCGCGGATGATTTGCGGTGCGCGCGACGGAAGCTGGCGTCGCGTTTTGACTTTGCGTTGCGGCGAGATCGTCGAGCGACGCAGACACAGGCGGAACGCCGGCGATGCCGAGGATGGAATTTAGCAGGGCGCGATTTTCGGCGCGGAGACGGGTGATTTCAGTTCCCTGCCCTGCGTTAGCAGCGCGTTCACGCACGAGTTCGGCTTCGAGGGTGCGGGCGCGGCGGGTTGTGGTGAGGCGACGCCAGAGATTACGAAGATAGAACGAGGTACGCAATAGAGTTCTTTCGGAGGTGAATTATTCGGATGCCGAGGATCTTCGAATCGTTGACACAGCGCATGCTGTAGCTGCAGCTAGAAGTATCGGTCCACCGAGCATTCCTATCAACGGCACAAACTCTTTCCAATGTGCGAAATCCCGTAGCGTTTGCATCGTTGTAAACGGCATCAGAATGTTGACCACAAATAGCGGCAGAAAGAGGCATGCCGCAGCAATGCAACCCGCAATCGCAAGTTTCGCGGCTGGTCTTTGGGAGAATGGAGCCACAATCGCAGCGATTAGGAGCAGAACGGAGCCAAAAAAGCACAGGTAGGCCAGTGGACTGGCAGGAGCGCCCCAAATCGCTTCTGAAGCGCGGTAAAAAGCATAGGTGCCCGCAACGACGGAAAAAGCGAAGTAGACAATCGCTGACCGCATTCAACCATTTAATCACAACGTAGATTGCCGGTGAGCACCAATCGTAAGAGCCTCACCTCTGAAGAGGTGAGCTACATTGAAAATTAACGGCGAAAGAGCCGGCAGGATGCCGGCGCTACAGCGGAGAAAACTGAAATTCAAAGGCGCCGGCAGGAGGCCAGCGGTACGAACGGCGCAGAGAACGATTAGCGGCGGCGGCGTGGGACGAATTGTGTGCGGCGGTGCTCTTCCAGTTGGGCTTTGCGGGCTTGGATTGCGCGCACTGTGGGATCTGCGCTTAGGACGCGGGCTGCGAGGCGCGCTTCGTATGGCAGATGCTCGATGGAATAGGCGGCGTGCGTGGCGTAGCGGGATTTCAGGCCGTAGCGGGCGGCGTCGGCTGGGTCGTCGCCGTCCATTTTTTCTATGTCTTCGATGCGGGCCATGTCGCGGACGAGCGTCGGGATGGTGCGAATCAGCTCGATGCAATTGTCAGTGAGGAGCCACTCGTCGGCGTCAAGCATTTGGTACATGAGCATCCAGCCGCCGATGCGATCGTTGTCGGCGGGGATGGGGCGCGGGAAGTCGGCGGCGGCGAAAACGTCACCCATCTGGTCGGCGATCGAGGCTTCGTCGGTGCGGCGGGCGAAGGCGTCGGGGGAGAGGTAGATGGCGTCGATTTTTTCGTGCGGGTGCGAGATCGTACGGGAGCCAAGATCAAGTGGATTGTGCCCCGGCAACGGCGCACAGGCTGAAGCCTGTGCCACTGAGCGGGCGATGATTTCGTGAGCGAGGTCGCGCGGAGCGGTGCGATGCGTGACGTATTCGCGGTAAGTGATGACGGACTGTCGCGGCGCGATTTCGTCGCGACCCGGTGCGGCGGCGTGCCAGTAGGTGGCTGACGGGTGCTCGAAGCCCCAGTCGATTGAGATCCAGCGGGGCCACCATGGTTTCCAATCCACCGTCTCTGCGCGGGCTATGTGGCGCGTTACGTCGAAATTATCGAAGTATTGGCCGGCGAAAACTTCCCAGTCGCCGTCGAGGAATGCGCGCCGCAGGTGCGAGGGCAGCGCGGCGAGCGTCTTCAGATAATTTTGATCGGCGGCGTAGATTGGATTGTCGTGAACGCGCGCTGAGACGAAATCGTAATCGCTCGGGTCGTAGCACTCCGGATTTTCCATTCCTGGTGCGGGCTGCTTATCAATCCACAGTGACTTCACCCAGGCGTGGCCGATGTTGCCGGGATTCGTTGCGCCGGCCATGTTTGGAAACGTGCGCGCGATCGGACAGCGATTGCGGCTGGTGAGAAATTGCCACTGGCGGAGAGTGAAGAGGGTGAGCTCGTCGATGCCGATGAAAAGAAATTCTGCGCCCTGATATTGGTAGACGTCATTTTCGGCGGCGCAGTAGCCGAAGCGAGTGGTCGAGCCGTTGAGCCAGGTGACGACGTGCTTCGAGTCGTTGAAGCTCGAGTAGAGCTCGCGCGGGATTTCTTTGCGGAAATAAAGCAGCAGCGATTGCTCGAGCTCGGGAAACGTGCGGCGGAGGAGGAGCGTGTTGGAGCCCATGTTGTCATTGGCCTGAACGACCGCTTCCATGAGCAGCGCCATCGATTTGCCGGGACCGGCCGCGCCGCCGAAGAGGCGATACTTCGCGGGCGATTTGTGGAAGTCGCACTGCTTGGCGAAGGGCGCGTAGGCGAGGAAGCGCTTCGCGGCGTTGGGGTCGGCGTTAGCGTCGTCGGCGTTTTCAGGCGCGTCGTTTGAATCGCGAGCGGAATCGGCGTCGGCGTCGCCGGTGTCGTCGTTGGCAGCGAAGACGGATTGATCATCGCGCCAGCGATCGAACCCGGATGTGACGGTGACGGACATGGGTTTGGTAGCACAGCTGTTATTTTGCGGACGACGAAGGTGCGACGGCGGTGCTTGGCGCGATGCTTAGCGTGCGGATCTTTTGGCCTACGTAGAAGGCGGCGGCGCCGCCGACGAAGGATGCGGCAATGGCGGCGTGATGGAAGCTGAGGACGGCGCCGAGCGCGAATGCGCCGATGCCGCCGAGTTGGACAATGTAGCCGATGGTGGTCTTGCTGGCGCTCATTGTGGAGCTCCTTTGGAAAATGTGAAATGGGGGATTTTAAGTAGCGTAGGCTTCAGCCTGCGCCAACGTCATGCCGCGCCTGGATCGCTGACGCTTGGCGCGTGTCGCGACATCGTTCTTTTCGCCGTTTGGACGCAACGTCAAACCAACGCAGCCGTGAGTTCCTCGTATCGCAACACTTCGCAGGTAGCAACTTGGGGCGCAGGCTGAAGCCTACGCTACTGAAAGGCGTCAGAAGCCTGTGCAGAGACGATTTTCAGTAGGGCACGGCATGCCGTGCCCGGCGAAAGAACTTGGCGGGATTGGGCCGTTCGTCGCGATGTAAAAGTTCAGAGGCTACGGCGAAACATTTTGTAGCGCGTGGTGCGTGGATGGCTTACGGGTGCGTGTGGCGCGTTCGGGCACGGCATGCCGTGCCCCTACTGTGAACCTGGATCCGCCGGTGCGGAACTGGGCGGTGACGCGGGGCTTGCGGCGGGTTCGCTAGCTGGCGCTGCCTCGGTTGCTGGCGCGGCGCTAGGGGCTGCGGCGTCGACTAATGGCGCGGCGCTCGGCGCGGGGTTCAGTTGCTGCGGCGGCGGTTGCGTGCGAAATGGGCGCGGGACGTTATGAACCATGGTGATGTGCACGGGGGCGGCTGGCGCGGCGCGCTCGGATTGCGGCGGGTCGAGGTGGCGGCTGCATTCTTTGAGGACGTCGACGAGGAGCTTTTGCACTCCTCCTGTGTCTTTGGGATTTTTGCCGTCGCTGAGTTTGTCGACGACGCCGGCGAAGGTGCGCGCCACTTTGTATTCGTCGAGGCCGCTGCGGCGCATGGCTTCGCCGATGCGGATTCGCGGAGGAGGCGCGTTGGACGCGAGGCGCGCGTCGATCGCCGCTGCGGGTGCGGCACCCGCCGCGGCCGTGGGCGCGGGTGAGGATGCCGAAGCGGCGGCAGCGGAGCCGGATGATTTCGCGGCGCGTGTGGCAGACGATGACGCGGCAGCGGGTGCCGAAGATTTCGGCGCGCGCGCGGATGGCCGCGACGACCTTGCGGTGTGCGCGGACGATTTCGCGGCACGTGCGGAGGAGGGCGACGCGTCGATGGTCGTAGAGTCGCCGATGGCTAGCGCGAGCGCGTCGTTAATCGCGGCTGGCGATGCGAGCTTTGAGCGGTTGCGTTTGCTTGAGCGGGTTCTTCTCGTGCGTGCGGCGGATTTTGTGGCGGCGTCGCCGGCGATGGCGGGCGATGCGGCGGGTGCAGATGCGTTTCGTTTTTTTGGCATGGGCGTATATGTGCTCGCGGCGGCCCGACGACTGGAGATTGCGGCAGGCGCGCGATGTTGTTGAGTCCGAGGATCGCGCCGAGAAGCGCATCGCAATGCGCGGCGCAGAAGAATTCGCCGCGGCGTCGTGGTCGCGCGCAGGGCAGCCAGGCTGGGCTGCGCAAGTTGAGCGGTACGACGGCGATGCAGTGCGAAGACACGATGCGGGTTTCAGTGGGGCAGGCTTCAGCCTGCCCTCTTGCGATCACGAGTGCGATTTCGTGCAGAAGCGAAGATCGGAAGCATTGCGGCTTAGCAATGGCGCACAGGCAAGAGTGCCTGTGCCACTGGAAGACGACTACGCCGGCTACTGCTTGTCGTAGACGTATGAGAGCTTTGGTGTCGGGACTTCCATTGTGAGCGATTTACCGTCGCGCGACAGGTTCCAGCGCTGGATAACCCCAGAAATGCCTCCGGGCGCGCGGGTGAAGAATTCAATTACGAGGGTCGATTTATCCCAAGTTGTCTTGACGAAGCTTGGCGGATCGGTCTCGGTCCAGACCCCAACAGGATGCTCCTCGCCGTCGGATGTAAAAATGTGCAGCCTGTCTTTTGGTTCGGCGGAATGGTGAAACTGGATTTGATCGCCATCGGTTGTAATCGTAATGATTTCGGATTTGATCTTGGAATTTGGAGGCTTGCTTTTCGCGAGGTTGAGTTTCCAGGTGCCGGAGAGGTCGGGATGCGCGGTGGTTTGCGCGAGCGCGGTGCTACAGAGAGCAGCGCTGAGCGCGATTGAGAGGAACCGGCTATGCATGGCGTTTACGTGCCGGGATTGTAATACAGCGCGGCGCGGTTTTGGTAGCACAGGCATTCCTGCCTGTGCCGCAAGTTGATTGGGGGCAGTGCGTCGCGATGCGAGGAGGAGATGGCGGCGCTGGGTTGACGTTGAGTACGAAAAGAACGATGTCGCGAGGCGTGCTTGTCTAGCGCGATCGTGCTGCGGTGTTGCGTTGGCACAGGCGACATTTTCACGTCCGCCTGCCGGCGGGGCATGTGCTACTGAACTGCAACGGCGCCCCACGCGCGCGCATGGTGAACGTTCGCGGCGGTACGAACTGCTAGCCGAGGACTTGGATTGTGATACCTGAGCCGCCAGTGATTGAAGTGATTTTGGCGCGGAGGAAATTGGCGCGGACGGCTGTGACTGAACGGGCTTCGCCGGCGGTGACGGTGGAGGTGTCGATGGTGGAGTATTGCGCGTCGGCGTCGATCATGGCTGATTGCAGAACCACGCTGATCGCTGAGGGGGCTGTGCCGAAGATGGTTTGCCAGCGGACGGTGCGGCCGTTGTCCGCGTGGCCGGCATAGTTCGGTAGGGCGAATTGCTGGCTGGCCTGTCCTGCGGCGGGCGCTTCGGAATTGAAGGCGAAGGCGACGTCGCCGGGGAAAATTGAGTAGGGCGGATTTTGCGTGTTGTAGTTCGGCATGAAGGCTCCGGGAGATTCGTGACTTGTGACTCGTAACTAGTGACTCGTGGGCGGAAGGTGCGGCGATGTTCGGTGGGATAGGCTTCAGTCTATCCTATTGCGTTCATCGGGTGCGAGTTTGTGGGAAAGCCAAGATCGGAAGGATTGCGGTGTGGCAAAGGCGCACAGGCGTCGTTTTCACGGCCGCCTACCGGCGCGGCCTGTGCCAAGCAATGCGTTGTGCTGTGGCGTCAAGTTGTGCTGTGGCGTCAGGCTGGTTTGCGTTGCGCGCCGATCAAGCTATAGGCGATCACGCAATTTTTCACAGAGCGGTTGTACCACGCGTGGCGAGTGCCGTTCTGAACGACGCAGTCGCCCGCTTTCAGCAGGACCTCTGCCCCGTCGTCGAGTTCCATCACCACTTCACCGGAGATGACGACGTCGAAATCGACGGTATCGGTGGTGTGCATGCCCGGGTGATCTCGCTCAGACGACTCCGCTACTCCAGGCAGCTTCTGTCTCAACTCTTCAACCTCGTCGGGAGTGGGCGATTGCCCGGCGCTCGATTGCTGAGCGTCCGATTGCTGCGCACGCGCACTTGCTGCTCTCCCCGTGCTGCCCGGCGCGAGGCGGCCGGTCTTGCTCGTTGCCGGTGGAAGAACGAATATGCCGAAGCGGAAGCCGCTCGCAGGCGGAAAATATCCATGATGAGGCGGCTCGGTGCCATCGGAGGGAAGCTTGGGCTGTGAGTCGCTGCCCCAGATGTTGTAAAACTCCCAGCCTGGCAGCATGCCAACGGTGACAGGTTCAGGCGCCGCGCTGCTTACGATGACGGACTTGCGGGATTTGGTCTGGCCGGTGATGACGCAGCGCATTCGCGTGGAGCCGGCCGATGAACCGTGTTTGCCGGCGCGACGCGCTGCGGTTGGGTGATTCGGCGATGCAGACGAAGATTTCAAGCGGCCCATGACGGCGATCGCCGTGATGGCGCCCGCGTTTTTGATGAAAGCTCTGCGCGTCTTGCCCACGGGTAACCTCCGCTGGTGGGGATGTGGTGTGCCAGGCGAAATTAGGCTACCAAATGTGGCAGGCGAGAGGAAGAAAAGGCCGGGCAAAAAAAATGCCAAGCGGAGCGCTTGGCGGATTACGAGGCTAACGTAATACTTTTACACGAAAGAGGAATTGTTTGTCAAGTGATTATTTGTGTAGAGGAAAATAATCCAAGGTTGAGAGTGATTCGGGACGCGTTTTAGGTAGCGTAGGCTTCAGCCTGCGCCGCAAGTTGCAGGGTGCGGGAGTTGGCAAACGAGTTGGCGACGGCTTCGTTCGTTTGACGTTCGTACCGAAAGAACGATGTCGTGATATGCGCCAAGGATTTAGGATCGAGACGTGATGTCACGTTGGCGCAGGCTGAAGCCTACGCTACTGGAAGGCGCCGGCGAGACGCCGCCGGTACGAGAGGCGACTAATACGGCGCGGAGTCGGGCGCTGGCGCCGACTGCGGGGCGGGCGGATTCGCCGGGGGCTGTGCGTCGGGCGGCGCGTTTGGCTGCGGCGCTGGCTGCGCATCGGGCTGCGGCGGCGCGTCCGGCTCGGGCGCTGCTTGCTGCTGCGGCGTTGGGCGCAGAGTGATGTTGATGCCGCGCTTGGCGTTCGTGTCTACCGTGCGCTGCATGTCGAGCTGGTCGAGGGGGATGGAATTTTCGCCGCCGTAGTTGGTTACGTAGTGGAGCTTGTTGTCGGCGATCCAGTAGTCGGTGATGGCGTAGACGGTGCCGTCCTTCAGGAAAAGCACCACTTCGCTATCGCTCGACGACGCGCTGCCGCCGCCACCGCCGGTTTCTTCGGGCGGAGCTGACGGGCCCCAGTAGCGGCTGGGATTGAATTCGCTGGAGACGCTGCTGTCGTCGGTCGACTGGTTGTAGATCTGATTGCCGTAGTAGCCGCCGTTGTAGTAGCTGCCGTAGAAACCCGCCGGGCAGCCCCAGAATGGATCGCAATAGCCATAACCGTAGCCCAGTCCGAAGCCGAACCCGAAGCCACCGCCGAAAAATCCGCCGCCGCAGCCGAAGAAGAACGGACCGAAGCAGCCGCCGAAACCGAAGCCGGGGCCGAAGCCCGGTCCGAAGAAGATCGGCCGATTTCGGAACGGACGGCCTGGCACGTGCGGAGGACCACCGAACTGCGCTGCGAATGGACGCGTGCGCATGGCGTTGCTAGTTGCGCCCGATGTGAACGACGATCCGCGCAACGCTGTGGAAGCGCCGAGAGGATTGCCGATGCCTCGCGGCTCGACGGGCGGCCTCATGACGCGCGCGTTGGATGCTGCGGCTTCGTCGGCCGTGATGAAATGAGTGGAGGGCTGGGCGCCGCCGCGCATTGCAGTGCTCGGAGGAGCCTGCCACGTGCTGCCGCCGACAAAGCGGGAGGACGGGGCCGAATGCGCGGCGGAATTTGTTGCGCCGCTGCTGCCCGTGCTTCGGGAAGCGTTACCTGAAGACGATCCGCCGTAACTTCCATGAGGCGCCGATGCGCCACCGCCGCGGCTACCGCCGCCGCCGTGGCTTCCGCCGAAGCCTCCCCCACCTGCGTGACCGCCGCCTCCCCCGCCGCCGTGTTGAGCGAAAGCTGGATGCGGAGCAAGAGCGAGCACTGCGGCGAACGTAAACGCGGCAAAGAACTGCGAGGATCGACGCGAAGGCTTCGCGCGACGGTTAGTCGCGGAATTGGAAAATGTGGCGCAACGGTTTGCCGCGCCGGGAAAGCTAGGAGTATGAGTGCTATCGATCGTGCCGGAAAATGCGATGCGGGAAAACTTGTCTTCGACTGCGTTGTCTTCTGTACTGCGTGGCCCGTAAGTCATCTCACCCTCCTCGCTCACTGGGTCGAACGAAGGAGAAGCAACTGCTACTGCAACCGCTGCTGCTACTGCGCGATTCTAGTTGATTTGACGCGGCGTTGCACGCAATGGTTGCAAATATGGCTTTTTGTAGCGCTTTTGGCGTGTGTCGGTTTTCAGTAGCGTAGGCTTCAGCCTGCGCCAGCGTTCAAACGCGCCTCGATCGTTGATTCTTGCCTCGCTCGCGAAATCGTTCTTGGGATTTGACGCCAAGCGGAGCCAGAACGAAGAACGTGGTCGCGGCCTGCGCCAAGGATTTGCGGTTGCCACTGCGTGTTACTTGCGGCGCAGGCTGAAGCCTACGCTACTGAACGGCGACGACCTACTGGGGAAAAACCAAGAGCAAAGGAACGCGGTTTTCAGTAGCACAGGCATTCCTGCCTGTGCCGCAAGTTGCTACGTCGGCCGTGTTGCAAAACAAGGAAACCACAGAACGCGTTCTTTGATCTTGCATGGCTAACGCGCACGGCGCTGCGTTCTTACGTTGGCACAGGCAGGAATGCCTGTGCTACTGAACGGCACGCCAGCTGGGCTAGAATCATCGCGACTCTCAGTTCCCTGTTGCTATGGACACGAATGGATACAAAACAGGCGAAGGATTTTCTTGTTGCCCAGGTCGCCGAGCAGGCGGCGATTGAGGGCGTGCCTTTAGCTGACATCGAGAAGCGAATGATGTACTTCACGGAGTCTGATCCGGCTTCGTGCCCCGACCCTTTCGCGCTCAACGATGAATTCGAACCGCACTTTGAAATGCCTCAGTATGAAGCGAAGATATCCGAACTGCTTGAGCATGCGCGTGAGCACTTGCAGAAAGACGATCCTGAGCGGGCGCGCCGTTGGGATGCGGCCGTCGGTGAACTCGAGAAGGGCGACCACTACATTTTGGTGCTTTTGGGTCTTTCGGGGACGCTGGCTGGAGGTGAGCCTCGGAAACACGATTTTCTGAAGCTGATCTTGACGGCGGTGCTGGTGGCGACCGGGTTTGTGCTCGCGTCTTTCATGGCCGCGAAGTTCAATCTGGAATCCCGATATGTCTCGGGCGTACTCGTCGCGCTTTTTATTCTGGTGTGGGCGGTATCTTCGCGGCCGGTTCGCCTTCTAGTCTCCGGTTATTTGGCTCGCCGCAAGCAACGGTGACGCGGTTTTGAGTAGCACAGGCAATCCTGCCTGTGCCGCAAGTTGCTATCGGCGCGATGTCGCAAAACAAGGAAACCAAAGAACGCGTTCTTTGATCTTGCATGTCTAGTGGGTACCGCGCTGCGTTTTTGCGTGGGCACAGGCA
>DATNKB010000045.1:0-4097 GCA_035603595.1 Candidatus Dormiibacterota bacterium | reverse complement strand
GCGGCAAAAGGCGAGACGGCGCTTTTCGACGGAATTTACCTGGGCCTCAGCCAGATGAAGGGAGCACACAACACAAAGAAGGCGTTGCTCATCATATCCGACGGGGGCGATAATCACAGCAGGTACACGCTGAACGACGTTCGCAACTTTATAAAAGAAGCGGATGTGCAGATTTTCGCCATCGGACTTTATGACCCCAACGGTGGCCGCACGCCGGAAGAAGCCGGCGGGCCTTCCCTGTTAAGCGATTTGACGGCGATGACGGGTGGGCGGACATTCGTGGTGAACCAGATTGCGGATTTGCCGGACATTGCTTCAAAAATCAGCATGGAGTTGCGTAACCAATATGTCGTGGGATACAGACCGAGCGATCATGCGCATGACGGCCGATGGCGCAAGATCAAGGTCAAGCTGCACCCGCCGAAGGGGCTCCCTCCCCTCACCGTATATTCGAAGACGGGCTATTTTGCGCCCGGCCACTAGAAGTCATCGCTTCGCAATTTTCTTTCTAGCGCTCGCGAGTTTTTGCCTGACGGCGCCGCGCGTTCGCGCGCAGGGTGCGATTCCCGGTCCTCCGCCTCCCCAAAACCCGGGACAGCAGAAGGGCGTCATCAAAGCAAACGTCGACCTGGTGGTGCTGCACGCGACCGTGGACGACGAGAAGGGCCAATTCGTCGGGGATCTGAAGCAGGACAATTTTCGCGTCTTCGAAGACAAGGTGGAACAGAAGATTTCGCTTTTCTCCCGCGACGACATCCCAGTGACCATGGGCCTGGTGATCGACAACAGCGGCAGCATGCGAGAGAAACGCGCGCAGGTGAATGAAGCGGCGATTACCTTCGTCAAGACGAGCAACCCGCGCGATGAAGCCTTCGTGGTGAATTTTAACGACGAGTATTACCTCGACCTGAACGAAGATTTCACCAGCGACCAAAAGGAATTGAACGAAGCACTCTCGCGCATCGACTCGCGAGGAAGCACAGCACTTTACGACGCGATTATCGGATCGCTCGACCACCTGAAAAAGGGGCACAAGGACAAACGCGTGCTGCTCGTGATCACCGACGGCGACGATGATGCGAGCCGGAAAACCTTTGAGTACACGATCAAGGTAGCTCAGCAATCGGATGCTGCTATCTATGCTATTGGCGTGTTCAGCGAAGACGATCGCAAGCACAGCAAGGGTATGGTGCGGCACTCGAAAAAAACTTTGTCGGAGATCGCGGCGGCGACCGGCGGGCTGGCGTATTTCCCTGACAACCTCGAACAGGTGCAGGCGATCTGCGCGCAAGTGGCGCGCGACATTCGAAACCAGTATGAACTGGGCTACTATCCGAGCAACAGCGCGAAGGACGGCACGTTCCGCACCGTGCAGGTCCAAGTTCTCGGCTCCAAAGGCCACGGAAAATTGGCAGTCAGGACGCGGGCCGGCTATTACGCGCAGAAGGCTTCGCAAGGCCAGTAAAGCTCCGCAGAAAACACGGGCGCAGCGTTTCTTCGTCGCGAACTACCTCGAAAGCAATTCCAAAAAACTCGTGCCGTGCGGGATTTCTCCGCCGAAATTCTCAGCGACCGTCTGTCCCATATCCGCGAGCGTCGAGCGCGTGCCTAGTTTCCGTCCATATGCGGATCGCGGACTGAATGCAAGGATTGGAACGTATTCGCGGGAATGATCGGTGGTGGGATTGACGGGATCGGGATCGCAACCGTGATCCGCCGTGATGATTAGCAAATCCGAAGGTGCCAGAAGTTCGAGGAACGGCCCGAGCTGTTCGTCAAATTCCTCGAGTGAACGCGCGAATCCCTCTACATCTTTGCGATGGCCGTAGAGCATGTCGAAATCAACCAGATTAGCGAAGACCAATCCTTTGGGGCGCTGGGCGATTGCTTCGGTGAGCTTTGACATGCCATCGGAATTATTCTTCGTCGCGACATAGTCATCCACGCCGCGTCCGTTGTAGATGTCGTGAATCTTGCCCACGCCGAATACCGGAGTTCCACGCTCGGCGAGCACATCGAGAAGCATTGGCTTGGGCGGTTCGACGGCGTAGTCGTGACGACGCTCGGTGCGCTGAAAATTACTCGGCGGGCCGGCAAACGGGCGCGCGATCACACGACCCACGCGATTAGGCCCGTCGAGAATCTTCCTCGCGATCTCGCACATGCGGTAAAGCTCTTCGATCGGGATCACATCTTCGTGTGCGGCAACTTGAAAAACGCTGTCCCCGGAGGTGTAAACAATCGGGAAGCCGGTGGTGACGTGCTCGAGACCCAGCTCCTTGATGATTTCGGTCCCTGAGGCCGGTTTGTTGCCCAGCGTGCGGCGGCCGATCTGGCGTTCGAACTCCGAGATGATGTACTTGGGAAATCCGTTCGGATAAACCGGAAAGGCCTGGTCGAGCCAGACACCCGCCATTTCCCAATGCCCCGTCGTGGTGTCTTTTCCAGGAGATTTTGTAGCGCCCTTTCCATAGCTTGCGGCCGGATGTTCCGCCGGAGTTACGGATTCAAGCGGAGCAATATTGCTGATGCCGAGTCGCTGAAGATTTGGAATTCGAAGCGGGCGGGAGCGTGCGATGTGGCCGAGCGTGTCGCGGCCAACGTCTCCGTAGTCCTTGGCGTCCGGCAATTCGCCGATGCCAACACTGTCCAGCACGATCCAGATAACGCGGTCAAACCTCGGACTTCCGGATGTCATCGCGGCCCCGTCTAAGAACTAACATAGAACCGGCGCAAAATGCGAGGTTTCGAGCTTCTTCGGGATGTAAGTTTCTACTGCGCGGGTGGCAGCCAGATGTCCTGCTCAACATAGGCAGTTAGAGGTGTTCCGGCGGGAATTTGGACTTCCTTTCCGTGCTTAATCAATCCGATGGGACCGAAAAGCACAGTGAGGGCAACTGTTGCGCCGACTTTACTGTCGCCTTCGCGGCCCTTCGTGCCTCGAAGCCGGACGTGGTTATCGGCCACCGCCAAGTATTGCAGTTGAATATTAAGCTCGCCGCCTTTCCCCATCATTCCGGCGCGGTGAGCGTGAGAAACGATGGCCGTGGCATGCGCGCCCTTTGCCACAACAACGCTTTGACCGACTTTGACGTCGTCATCGAGGACGAATTCGACGGGATCGTTTTCAACGCCTGTTTTTGAACTCAGGTCGGCGGCAAATTTCAACTGCACCTCAGTTCCCTCGCGAATCAGGCAGCCCCTCGTGGCGCTGCACACTCGTCTCGACGGATCCGGACTCGTGGTCTCGTCAGGCGGGGCGGCAGCGCCGTGAAGCGCCTCGACCGAACCAGATGGATTGTTTCCCCGTACGGAAAGCATCGCTTCCATTACAGACGAGTCGACTCCCGCGTTCTTTAGATCAAGCAGCGCCTGCGCGGAAACGTCGAAATCGGTTTGATTGGCTTCAATGGCTTTGACGATGATGGACGGAGCGAGCGCTTGCTTGGTCATGTCGATGACGTCTTGATTCGTCAGAGACTTTCGCGTTTGAGCGCCGACGGGGGAGATGTACGCGGAAAGAAGCATCAGCACGAAGAACAGGGCTAGGTAGCGGACTTTCACGTGGGTGAACCCTCCAAGGATTCTCATCGGGCGATCCAGTATAGGGCATCGAGCGATCCGCGATATTCGCCAATCAGTTTACTTGTCGAATGATTAATCAGACGCTTGAGATGCAGCTTCGGTTTCGATGAAGGCAGGGCGGATTTCGGTAGTGTCTCAGTTTGAACGCCGTCGAAGATGCATTCGGGTCCGTAATTAACTACGCCATGTTGGTCAGGATTTACGGCTCGGACGCGACCGAGGATTCGCCGTACAGTCCTGTAGAAGTGAGCGAGTGCAAGCTTCCCCGTAAATAACAAACGCTCGATTCGCGGTTGGCAGCCAAACGGCTACCACTACATACGCTCACCCAAGATCCGGTCGATCTGCCGAAGATGGTTCAAGTCGTGTGCCGCTTCCAAGCGGACGAACTCCTCGACCGTTTGCCGTCCGCGTACCTCGTGGACCCCATAGCACTCCACCCACCGTGCGCGCGGGACCGACTCCAACAGTCGCAGGTTGCTCTCGCGCAGCGCCCGAAAGACCCCTGCCGA
>DATNKB010000044.1:0-9422 GCA_035603595.1 Candidatus Dormiibacterota bacterium | reverse complement strand
TTTCTACTGCGTCGGCAGCACGACCTGTGAGAATCCGATCGTGTTGATCGCCTGGAACATCGGCGTTCGCGGCGGCAACAGGCTCGGAGTCAGGAACTCCGTTTGGAAGCTGTATCCGCGGGTCGGCGGAGCGTACACCGTGGTGCAGCACTTGAATGTGCCCACGCCCTGGTGGCTGTAGTAAAGGCTCACAAGGGATCCCTTGTAATACAGGGTGCCGCCCCATTGCTCGATGTACCGCAGGAAGTTGTGCGCCCCGCCATCAGTACCGAAGTCGGCGGAACATGCCGCGGTACCGCAGTTCACTATCGGCTGCTTGAACGGAATCGTTTTGCCGCCCACCACAGCCGTGCGGTATGTCGTGGTGTTGCCCGCTCGCGACCCGAGGGTATACGGGAAGGCAAACGAATTCACATCGTTCCAGTTGTCGGAGAGTAGTGTCACCGCATCTCCGATTACTGCGGCCGCCACGAACGGGGTCGCGAAATTGCCGTTGATTCCCGCGTTGTAGTCGCCCTGCACGTAGATGGGGTTCTCTGCCACCACCGTCAGCCCGCACGCTACTCCGTCGCACACCCCGATCGAGAGAGTGCTGCCGTTTACCAGCTTCAGCGCCCGGCGGAAGAACACCGGCGGATTCTCGCGAAGATCCTGGGCATTGGCCGCCACTGCAAATGGCCAGTCGTTTCCTGTTCCCACACAGGTAGGATTGTTCAGTATCGCGGGTGAAGCTGCTGAGAAAATGCTCGGCGCACCCGGAAGCACCATCGAAATGTTGCCCGGAAGCTTCCACAGATTCGGATTGTTGGTCGATGTCGCGGCGTCGGTCGGGAAGAACTCGCCATAGTTTCGCGGCGTTGCCGGCGGGTTCGTGTCCACGCCCATCGTGAAGTCTGACTCAAAATCCTCCGCGCCTTCTAGCGTGGTATTCGGGCAACCGTTCGCGTTGGCCGAGTTCACAAAATCGTCAAAGCCAAACGCCCCTGTTTTCGTTGGGGTCGTGCCAACCGACAGCGGAGGATTTGGGTCCTTGCGGTCGCCACGGCGATCGGAGAAATAAACCGTGTAGCCTGTAGTATTGTTCGCGCTGGTCCCGCTCGCTCCCAGGGTTCCGACGAACCATTTGTCCAAATTCGCAACGTCAAGTTCAACGTAGTGCATCGCTCCCGCTAGCGTCACCGCATTGCCCGCGAGGGCCTGATCCCGAAGCAGTCCTTCACGAGTATCGTAGAGAACGTTCGGCCAGATGTCCGTCCCGTGTTGAGTCACTCCGTTGCCCGGCAAGTTTGCGCAAGCTCCCGTCGTCGGATTGTCGCGGACTCTTGAGAGACGAATCACCGCACTCGGGCTCGGGTCGTTGCAACCTACCGTGGCAACGCCTCCGTTAATCGTCGGGCCGGATGCGTTTACTTGACCACCCGGCAGGTTGGGACGCTGGGGTGCCGCGGGCGCCGTGTTCGGATTGATATTCCGGCCAGTCCAACCGAGCTTCAAAATCTCCTTCGTCACGTCTGTCCAGGCCAGGACCGTCTTTTGCTGGTAGTCCATCTTGAGGCAACCCGTTTCGATTGGAAACCACCTCGTAACCCAGTATCCGTCCTTCGTATTTGCTGTACCCGCGTAAGTTGCCCCGGCTGCCGCGGAGACTGGCATCGGGAAAATGCTGGCTCCGATCCCTGGCAGAATTCCTGCGCTAGGCCCGGGAACCTTTGCGACAACTCCACCGCCCGTAGCAGGGCTCGATGTGTCCCATGCCAGGTCTGCAAGATCGACTGGAGTACCGGCCGATGCATACGGCATGTTGAGAATGTCGCTGTCGACACATGTCCCAGACGGACCATAATCCGAAAGTAGAATTCGCAAGCTCGCCTTCGCGTAATAGCGTTCGTTCAGTTTTCCGGGATTTGCGGTGAATTCCCCCTGCACAGGCATGCGGATCATGTCGATCGGCGTACCCCCCAGTGCCGGAGTCGCGATGGTGAGGTTTAGAGGTTTGACGCCCGTGTAGCCGTTCCCGAGATTCCCGTTGTAAGGTGAGACCGTCAGATTCTTGAATGTTGGTTCATTCAGCGAGGCGCTCACGCTTCCGAAGTAACTTGTCCCAGTCACGCTACCTTGCGACGTGGTCAGGTTCACATAGCTCGCTGAACCTGGATTGGTCGTAATGTTAACCGTGGTGTTGTAGCTGCTTGTTGTCGGAAAACCATTCTCGAGGTTCGTGCGAATCACTTCCCCGACAGCCGTCGTTTTACCCGCAAGGGTGAGCGTTCCACCATTCTCCGCGAGCCACAAATTGCCGTTCGTATGCAAACGGCCGCCGAAGTTGAAGTCGGGGCCGGCGAAGAAATCAAGATCCGTGTCCGAAAAAAGTCCAAACTGAAATACCGGAATCGCCACTGTTTGCACTGTTCGCTGAAGCCTTGCTTCGGAGCCAAAAGCCGTCCGTGAAGTCACCTGCATCGTATACGGAGTCAATAGGCCAACTAGCCCCGCGTAGGTGCCGGAAAGAATCGTGTGTTGCTGAGCCAGTGGGTTGCCCGCGTTGCTTGGTGCTGGATCGGGCGTGAACTTGATCACGAATCCATTGGTACCGTCCGGCGCCAGATAACGGACTCCCGGAATATTATTCGTCGCCGTCTGCGTGGCGTTAACAATCGTGGTGATATCGCCTGCGCTCAATGCGTAGTTGTTGGCGAATGCAGATTGCAATTGCGTCGTGAGCGCTTCCATCCCCGCCTCGGCGCCATAGAAAGCGGTCTGCCGGTCGGAGTTGTTGCCGCCTAGCTTCTTGTCGGTCAACACCAGCCACGACATGCCCACAATCATGGCCGATATCAGCAATAGCACCAGAAGGGCGGTCACCATTGCCATGCCTTGTTCGCGACGATTCCTCACGGCGTTTCTCCTTTGCAACGATTACTGGAAAGTGGAAAAGAAGGCCAGGCTGCGGACACTGACCTGCGTTTGTAAATTGTTCCGGAAATATGCTTTGTTCTGCGAGAAAGCGCTATCCGAACGTGACCCCAGGGATAGATTCACTTTCCGGATGGAATTCGGCGAATAGGTCGGAACGATTGGGCCGCCGAAGCTGGGAAGCCCGCCATTGATATCGTACGAGATCGAAAGATCCTCGATCACTTCGGCAACGGGCTGCGCTGGCTGGAAGTTTATCTCCCGCATCAGCATCGGCCGCTGCGGGTTCGCCGTATTCAGAAAGTACGTAATCACCCAGATCCGCGTGCAAGTTGTCGGCGGATACGGGCCCCCCGGCGACGCGACACCATTCTGGATGTTTAGGATCGTGCCACTCGGCTCTCCCGACACGTTCAGACCAAATGCATCGTTCGGGAGAAAGTTCACCACTTGGCCCACGGCAGTAGACACCGTCTGTAAAGTCGTACCGTTGGCATTGGTGAACATGATCAGATCGCCGGGGCTGATCTGTGTGTTGTCCGTGGGAAGCGTGATGCATGCCTTGTCGAAGGTCACCGAGCTGCCGTCTGCCGCAATCTTTCCGCCACAGCCTGGATTGGCTGGAGGGCCCGCGGTAGGCGCCAGGTACACCGGATTCGAATCGAGCGTATTGTTCGCTGCGTCGAGGATCGAAGTGTCGGCATAAACCACGGTTATGAAATCGGTTGGGTTGCCGAGCAGGGTTGCGCCCGGGACGTTCGGGTTAGGCGTCACTGCTAATGGCCCTTGTCTGAACCCGTCTGTAATCGCCGGAAGCGTTATATAGCTGGGTGGGAAGGTCGCCGGTCCCCCCACTGGTCCCGGCCGGTTCATTTTCGAAGCAATGGCGGGAGCAGGATTTGGAATTGTCACGGCGTTTGGAATTGTGATTCCGCCTTGCGGCAAGCCCTCGCCCGCCTCGATGATGTCTTTCACCATGTAATTCATCGCCGCTCGCAGATTTTCCTGCGAATTGGCAAGCAGCGTGACGCCTTCATTCGCATACGCGGCATCGGACAGAGTTTTCATCAGCGTGCCCACGATCACGAGCATCAGTGCTGTGGCCACCAGCAATTCCATCAGGCTGAATCCGGCTTCGCGCTTCATTCTTGGTCTCCCTCGCAAATCTCTATGAAAACGCCGAAATATTTGTGGTCAGCGTGTAGCTCTTGTTGAATCGGCCGGAAATGTAAGTCACCGTTACCGCGATCTGGCGCAGGTCTGCGTTTCCCGGAATGGCCGTTATAGTGATCTGGCGGGTATACGTACCCAGAGGAATCAGCACATCGTCCGCTGTCCCCAGCTTTCCGTCCGGTCCCGGTGTGAGAAGGCTGTCGATGATCGCGCAATTGTCGTCGGCAGTTCCTAGAATGCCGTCAGCTCCAGCATCGCAAAGCGGCGTCGCATTGGCTGTGAAGATTCCGTTGGGACAAATCGGCGAGCCGATGTTGCAAATCGAATTCCACGTCTTCAGGCCGGTATTGCGTGCGGTGAAAATCGACTCCACCGCTTCCGCCGCTTTCTGCTGCGCGATATAGTCCTCTTTCGAAGTGCTCATGTAAGCCATGCTCGCGGCTAGCATCGCGGCCAGCCCTAGAACGCCAACCGCCAGAACGATGATGGCGACCAGCGTCTCGATCAGCGAAAATCCCGCGCTCGAATTTCGTCGCATCTTGTCCCGCATCGCGGTACTCCTTTCCGTTAGTCGAACCATGTTGTTGTCCCCGAAATGTGATAGGAGCGCACGCGGCCTGTAGCTCCTAAAATCGTGATGGCTCGTGCTGTCGTGGGCTGATTCGGTACGCCAAGAAATACGGTGCCGTTGATGGGTATACCGGTTCCGAGTGCTGTGAACGTCCCGTCGCTCTGGTACATCATCCCGGCCGGAGGACCTCCTGCCACTCCACCAAAAAAGATCGCGCCGCCGTTGCCAAAGCCGTCGGGCGAATCGGGCTCTCCGGGAAACGTTGTGAGAATCACCCTATTTGAAATCGGCATCATCAGAATCACGGTGTTCGCGCAGCATAGACCGCCGAGTCGCGTGAGCCGCACATACGACCCGGCAGGATTGGCTGGCGGGTTGACCAGGAACTCCACCTGCACGTCGCGCCGATCCGAAATTGCAGTCTCCCGCGCCTGCCGCAACGCGCCTTGCACTTCGTCCTTCGCGTTATTGGCATGAATTTGCATCAGCGCTGGTTGCGCCTGGATAATCGCGATTCCCGCGATCACCATACTGATCGCGATCACTACGAGCATCTCGATCATCGAAAAGCCGCGCGCCTGGTCCCCACCTCGGCGCGCCTTCAATCTTGTGTTCTGGTAGCTCACGCTCACACCCTCGGGTCGCCCGTAGCTTGAAAACGTAGGTGGGCGAGCCCTTCAGTCGGGCGGTAGAAGTGCATGCGGAAGGCCAGCTGCAGAAGCGGGCAAATGCCGCAAATGCTGTTGGTTGCAGATATGAGCAGTAAGTGTCAGGAGCTGGATCGATTTTAGCGGGGAGAAAACGTTACCGATTTGAACGCAGCGTACAGATTTTGAAATTGCCCAGACGGCCTAGTGGCCGCAGGCGGATCGGATTGCTTTGAGCAGAATCTCGCCGCATTGAACCACGGAATCTAGCTCCACGTACTCCTCTTTTCCATGGAGCCCTCTGCCGCTAGGTCCGAAGACGATACCGGGGATACCGGCTTCCGCGAGAAGAGCCGTATCGGTCCACGCCGCCATTCCGACGAATTCCTCTGCGGCATCCGAACCGAGAGTTTTTCGGATCGCGTTGCTGACGAGTCGCACGATCGGCGCATCGGGAGAAATTTCGTATGCTGGACGCGAGCCGAGTCCGCGTACCGTGGCGCGAAAATCCGGATCGCGAGCGGAAAGCCCCGCGACAATGCCACGCAATTCAACTTCGATTTCGCCTGCAGATTCTTCGGGTAGCATTCGCCGCTCGAGTTGCAAACGGCACTCGGCGGGATAGCTCGAAAGTTCCTGGCCGCCATGGATCACAGAGGCGTGAAGAGAACCGTAGGCGAGTAGCGGGTGCGGCGTGAGCGATGCGAGTTTGCGATCGAGTGCATCCAGAATATTCAGCACGCGGCCCATCATGCGGATCGCGTCGCGACCTTCCGATGGCAGGCTGCCGTGCGCGGCGCGGCCGTGCGTCAAAATTTCAAACCAGGCATAGCCCTTGTGCGCAACGGTGAGGCGCAAATCGGTCGGCTCGATCACAATCGCCGCTTCCGCAGTGTAGCGCTTGAGCAATGCTTCCGTACCGATGCTGTCGCACTCCTCATCCACCACCGTCGCAATCAGCAGCGGCTTTTGGATCGCGCCCGCGTCGCGAGCTGCAACCGCCGCGGCGCACATCGCAGCCACGCCGCTTTTGATATCGAGCGCGCCGCGGCCGTAGAGACGTCCATCGCGTTCTTGCGGCGTGAAAGGGTCGGGCATGTCGCCGGCGCCGACCGTATCGATGTGAGCGAGAATCGCGAGCGAGGCCGATTTTTTTTCGCTGCGATTTGCTGCGGCTGTCGCTGGAGTGAGCAGTGCGACGACATTGGGTCTGCCGGGCGCGGCTTCTTCGAGCTCCGCTGGGATTCCGCGCTCCTGGAGAAATCTGCAGAGAAACTCTGCAGCGGCCGCCTCCCCGCGCGCGCCGGGAACAAGTTTGGGATTTACTGAGTCAATTGCGACGAGATCGCGCAGCAGCTTGACTGCGAGATCTCGGTCAACAGGCATAGGACGATGGCAGCCCGCGAATTATTCGCGACTGCGAATTTTTGAGAGCAGGCGCAGAATTTCAAAATACAACCAGATGAGTGTGACCATCAGGCCGAACGCGCCGTACCACTCCATGTATTTCGGCGCGCCGACACGGACGCCCGTCTCGATGAAATCAAAATCGAGCACGAGATTCAGGGCCGCGATTATCACCACAAAAACACTGAAACCGATTCCAATCACGCCCGATCCATTGACGGCAGTGAAATGGATGCCGAAGAATCCGAGCACGATTTCAACAATGTAGAAAAGCGCGATACCGCCCGTCGCGGCTATGACGCCGAGACGGAATTTTTCAGTGACGGCAATCAGCCCCGAGCGATATGCGAGCAGCAAAATGACGAGCGTGCCGAAGGTCAGACTGACAGCTTGAATCGCGATTCCCGGAAAACGAACTTCGAGCATCGCCGAAATGCTGCCGAGCACGAGACCTTCGAGCAGCGCGTAAATCGGAGCCGTGATTCCGGCCCACTGCTTCTTGAAAATCGTGACCATCGCGACGATCAAACCGCCGATGCCTCCGAGAAGCGCAAGCGGCATCACGCTTTGCGGCGAGTGCGAATGCAGGAAAAGATTCCAGGTCCAGGCCGCGGTCGCGACGGCGCAAATCAGCAGCACGCCTGTCTTATTGACGGTGCCTTGCAGCGTCATCGCCTCGCCGAGGACGGCGCGTTCGCCTTGAAAGGCGCGCTCGTTGAGGGCCGGATTCGAAGTTCTCATCAGATCTGCCACGGATTGTCTCCTTCGCGCGGAATTGGCCTGATGCGCGAAAATGCCGTTTTGTTGCGATTAGAAAATCGCTAAGCCGCCTCTTTGCAAGAACTTGGCCTTTTTCCTGTGAATCGAATGTTGCTATTAGAAACCGTCGGGGCGCTCTAACCGCAACAATTGGCCTGCTTGACCTCGCGACAGTTTCGGTAAAGAGAGAGCGTATCAGAATGCGGGGAAAATGGAAAACGGGGCGCCTGTGGATGGGCTGGGTATTGAGGTGAAAATCAAAAATGGAAAAACGCAAACACTAAGGAATACTGTCTCGTGGGAAAGTTCCCCACCGTCGCGATGCGCGCCACGCGTTGATGTCTGAGGTGCGGCTTTGTGGTGGGGCGGGCGTCGCGGGCGCGTCTTAGACGCGCCCCTACTGGAACGTGTGAGGACAAGCTGGAGCCTACGCTACTTTAAGGATTGATCTCCGCCGAGAATGTTTCTGTGCCTGCGGGGGCAAATTCGAAACGGAGTAGCCATTCGCTTGGCACTTTACCGCCGTTGGAGCTTGGTGGAGCGAAGGTCCAATTCTTTGCGGCGTGGATTGCGGCGTCGGCAAAATATTTGCTCGGACCTGGAGCTTCGAACGCGGCATTTGTGACCTTTCCTGACGCATCTACGTTAACTCTTACGCTGACGCGCACTTTGCCGCGAATCGTTTCGAGGGCTTTTTGCGAGACGTCGGGCATTGCTTTGTGCGCAACCTGGCCGCGCGCTGGTGTTGAGGCGGGTGAATTTACGACCGGGCGCGGACTTGGCGAAGAGGTGGCGGGAGCGGCTGGCTTTTTGGCCGCGAACGGCTCGGGATCAGGGGGCTTTACGCGCGGTGCGCTCACATGCGCAGCAGGCTTGGGAGCAGGCTCCGGTTTGGGGGACGCTGGTTGAGGCGTGGGTTGCGCTGCAGGCCGAATCGTCGGCTTAGACATCGGTTGTGCGGCTGGCTGAGACACCGGTTGAGTTACGGGCTGCGGCGCTACTTCTATTTTAGGTATTTTAGGGGCATCGGTTTTTACCGCGTCGGGTGCGGCGGCACTGGCGGATAACGGTTCTGATTCGGTTGGCTTGGCGGAATGGCGAAAATATCGCGGGATGGCAATGACGGCCGCGAGAGCCAGTACGAACGCCCCCGCTTGCACAATGAAACGCGAGTTCGATTTCTGCGGGAGCGGATTCATCGCTGGCGCTCGTTCCGGCTGAGACGATGCAGCTCCGTAAGAAGTGGTCTTCAAGCTTGGCGCTGGGTTCATTGATGCAATACGGGCCGATTCGACCTGTTGAACTGGTTGAGGTTCGAGATTTTCCGAGATTTCCCGCAGCGTGCAGCGCATAGCCGGATCGCGGCGCAAGCAATTGCGCACGATTTCGAGAAAAGGCGGCGGGAGAGTGCGCGGGGCGGGCGGATCGGCATGACCCGTCCATTCCCAGATCGGCAGGCGCTGGGTGAGCACCTCGACAATCGTCATGCCGAGTGACCAGACATCACCGGCGGTAGAAGGGCCCGTGGGCGCGAATTCAGGAGGATCGTAGGGGCTCGATTTTTCGCCGGAAGAGCCGCGCTCGTGTGGAGCGCAGACCCCGTCAATCGAGAGCTTCATTTGATCATTGATCGCCTGAATATTAGAGGGTTTCATTCGGGCGTGAACGAAACCGTGTGAATGCAGATACTGCAGCGTGTCAATAATCAGTGGCAGCATTTCGCGCACTTCTTCAGGCGAAAGCGGGCGATCCGGCAGGATGAGCGACAAATCTTCCTCAGCGTATTCCGTTACGAGGTAGACGACGCGCGCGTTGCCAATTTGCGCTTGCCCTGATTCGAGGATGCGGGCGAGGTGGGGATGCGAGAGTTTTGCGGCGCGACGCAAGCGGGAGAGCTGAGCATCGGTTTCGGCCGGATCGGAGCCGATTAATTTGATGGCGGCGCGCTCGCG
>DATNKB010000043.1:0-16881 GCA_035603595.1 Candidatus Dormiibacterota bacterium | reverse complement strand
CCTTCTCGTCGTGGATTCGAATCGCGATCCGCCTCAAGTGGCACAGGCTCTCCTGTTTATCCTGAGAACCGAAGGGCCTGTGCGCTTTTCTCAAAGCCTCGGACACAACATATCCGGTTCCACGATATCGGGATTCCTTAGGTAGTGGCGCCCTCAGACTTGCTCTTCGCCAGCATCACCACCAGCCGCGCCACTTCCTCCGCTTCCATCGCCGTGCTGTCCACCACCACGGCATCCGGCGCGCGAACCAGGGGAGAAGTGGATCGTTCGCGGTCGCGCTGATCGCGCTCGTGAATTTCATCCAGCGTGCGCGACCGATCGATCGCATCGCCCTTCTGCCGGTGCTCGTGATAACGGCGATGGGCGCGAACTTCCGGCGACGCCGTCAGAAAAATCTTCAGGTCAGCGTCAGGGAAAACAACGCTGCCGATGTCGCGGCCCTCCATCACCACCCCGCCGCGCTGTCCAGTCCGCCGCTGCTCGGCCACCAGCACGCGGCGCACCCCCGAGACGACAGCAATCTTCGATGCCGCTTGCGATACCTCCGGCGTGCGGATCGCCATCGTCACGTCCTCGTGGTCCAGAAAGATCAGCTGTGTTCCGTCCGTTGCGCGCAAATCGATATGCGTGTCGCAGGCTAGCGTCTCGAGGTCTTCATCTCGGTCAAATGAAATTCCCTTTCGCAAGGCTTTGAGAGCAAGTGCGCGGTACATCGCGCCCGTATCGACGTACACATACTCCATTAGCTCCGCTACCCGCCGCGCCAGCGTGCTCTTCCCCGAACCCACCGGCCCGTCAATCGCGATGATCAGCTTTTTCATTTAACTAGGCTTGCCAACGGCTAAAACCACAGAATTCGATTCCAAACACACTGCGATGGGACGTTAACGGTGCATCGTCAGCACAGCAAGGCTCCTTGCTTTGAGTGCATTCCTTGTCTCGTGGAGCAGCTCAGGATCAGCTCCGGCCTTCCGAAGAAACCCTTCCGCTGCCTCCCAGCCTTGAAAGCGCAGGGAGGTCAGCAACTGCTCCTTGCCGTTTGGCGGGTAGACTTCATTGGCCAAGCCGATGGGTGTCGCATCGATTAGCAAGATCGTATGGTTGATCGCGTGTAACAAATATCGCCGGTTCATCAGCCACCTCGATAACTAACGCATCCGTTTAACACTTTTGTGAGCAGGGCCAATGCTCAGTTCATTCGGCTAGATTCGTTTGAAGGCGCGCTCGATTTCGCGCACTGAATAGCGCAACACCACCGGCCGGCCGTGCGGGCAACTCATCGGGTACTCGGTCTTGGACAGCTCGCTGAGCAGCCATTCCATCTTCTTCGAGTCGAGCGGTGTATTCACTTTGATCGCCGCATGGCAGGCCGTCGAAGCCGCAATTTTCGATTGCAACGAATCGATCGAGATGGCCTGGTTCTCGCGTGCGATTCCGTCGAGAATTTCAAATAGCAGCTTCTCGGCGTCGCTGCTTGCGATTCCCGCGGGCGCGGCCTGAATCGCCACTTCGCGCGCACCCATCAGCTCTGCCTCGAAGCCGTTGGCGCGCAGTTCATCGCCGATCTGTTCGAACGTCACCAGTTGGCGCGGGTTCAACTCCACGATCGGAGGTACAAGCATCCGCTGGCCGCCCAGCTCTCCTTCGCGACGCGCGCGCAAATGCTGTTCGAAAAGCACGCGCTCGTGTGCCACGTGCTGGTCGATGATCCAAAGCCCTTCGCCGTTCACCGCCACGATAAAGCTGCTGTTCACCTGTCCAAGCGGCTTCAAATCCGCAATCGTCTCAGGCGACGGCAGCGCGCCCCCGGATTCCGATGCCGCTTCATCCGCTGACGCCGTTTGACCGGCGACGGCCTGCTGTCCAGGAAACGGGAAGTCATTTCCACCACCCGAGCCAAACTGCAAGCGTTGCGGCAGCGGCCGGTCCGGCGCTCCGGTTAACTCGAGCTCCTCAGCGAATCCGGCGCCGGGAGAGAATCCCACCGGAATCTCGGCTCGTGGAGGTCCCGCGAAACTCGCGTCTGCGCTCGCGCTGGCTGCATTTTGCGCCGCATCGCTCATTCCCGCGCCATTGGCTAAATTTGCGGTGCCGCCCAGCGGAATCGGCGCGGCAGCCGCGGCGGCGCGCGCTGCGGGAAACCCTGGAATTGGCCTCGCCAGCGAAAGCGCATGCCGCAGCGCGTCGCGCGTGAAATCGTGAACGAACTGTGGATGGCGGAAGCGCACCTCGATTTTTGCCGGGTGAACGTTCACGTCTACTTCCTGGTAGGGCAAATCGAGAAATAGCAGCACCACCGGAAAAACGCCGGGCGGAACGATGTTGCGATACGCCTCGCCAATCGCGTGAAGCAGGAGCCGGTCGCGCACCAGCCGTCGATTCACGAAGATATAGATGCCGTTCCGGTTCGTCCGCTGCACCTCCGGGCGCGAAGTAAATCCCGTTACGCGCAGGGTTGCCGCCTGCTCGTCCGATTCAATCGCCGGCTCGGTGATTGCACTGCGCATCGGCGCTTCGTTCGGTGGAATCTCTACGAGCTCTTCGAGCGCCTGACGCCCAAAAATCTGATACACGCGTTCGGAAAGCCTTTCCACGGGCGCACAGTTCAGGATTTCCTGCGTCGGTGTCTTTAACACAAATTGCGTTTCCGGATGCGCCAGCGCGTAGTGCGTCACAAGCGAAGCAATGTGTCCCAGTTCGGTAGTTTCCGATTTCAGGAATTTCCGGCGTGCCGGCACGCAATAGAAAATATCCGCTACGCTGATCGAGGTCCCGCTCGGCACGCCCGCCGGCTTCACGCCCAGCAGCTTGCCGCCCGCGAATTCGACGCGAGTTCCCTCTCCGTCCTCACCCGTTCGCGTCTCGAGCAGAAGCCGAGAAATAGCCGCAATCGTCGGTAGCGCTTCGCCGCGGAAGCCAAGCGTCGCGATGGAAAGGAGATCATCGGCGGTACGCAATTTCGAAGTCGCGTGCCGCTCGAACGCGAGCAGCGCATCGTCATGATTCATGCCGCTGCCGTCATCGTTTACCCGAATCATGCGCTTCCCGCCCGATTCCACTTCGATTCGAATCGAGCGTGCCCCGGCGTCCAGCGAATTCTCCAGTAGCTCCTTCACCACCGAAGCAGGCCGCTCGACAACCTCCCCAGCCGCAATCTTATTCGCGACATTTTCAGCAAGGATGCGAATGCGGCTCATCGAGGGTTGCCGCTCCGGGCCGGTGGATTCAAATCCGAATATCCGCCGTCAAACAAACTTCCCTTTGCTTCGCGGCGCACTCGATCTTCCTCTTCTCTTTCTTCCAGCATCAAGCTGCGCAGGAAGATACGCGTGCCAAACAAGCTCGCGATAAACACGACGGTAACCAGCAAAATTCCCAGCCACATCGGAAACGACGCCATTTGCACCATCATCAGAAAAATAAAGCCAATCGCGACCCCGAGTCCTAAAAGAACTCCGAATTGAGCTCGCAACGAAAGTCCATGCATCATTCGTGTAAGCAGAAAAACGCCCATCGCCGCGCCGAGGGCTATTAGGGCCAACATTCCTATCTGAAACATGAGGTTATCCTTGACCCGCAGTTCCGCCGACGTAGCCCATTTTGTCGAGAAAACATTTGTCATACCGGGCCTTCGATTTCGAAATCTCACCAGCGCACACTGTCAAGCGCATGAGGAGAGGTGCAAACGCCAACGCTGCACCGAAGAGCGCAACAGCAATGAAATCTCTTTTAATTGGCCAGAGATTTAGGATCAGAATCAAACCCGCAATCGTCCCAACAAACGAGTTAATCAACAGCTTAGACGGAACCAAGTACTCGATCCTCACCCCTTTACTGGCGCGAGGCCACTCCACCGACCCATCCGGAAATCTATGATGGCAATACTTACATTCGAAGAGTCCAGGACCTAGGCGAACGCGAGAAAACGACTTCGCGAAAACTGTCCTGCACGATGGACACCGAAATCTGTACCGTCGTGGAAAATTCATTTCTTTACTTCCTTGAGTGCGATCACATGGCTTCTCCGGCCGCTTTCGGTTTCTTGATTGCAATACCGAGATTGTCGAGTTGATCGGTGTCGACACTCGATGGCGAGTCAGCCATCAGGTCCTGCGCGGCAGTTGTCTTCGGAAACGCAATCACCTCGCGAATCGATTTCTCTCCCGCCAACAGCATCACGATGCGATCGACGCCCAGCGCGACTCCTCCGTGCGGCGGCGTTCCATACGTGAGTGCGTCGAGGAAGAATCCAAAGCGCTGCCGCGCTTGCTCGTCCGAGAGGCCGAGCGCTTTGAACATGCGAGCCTGTACGTCCTGCCGATGAATTCGAATGCTGCCGGAACCAAGCTCGACTCCGTTGAGCACGAGATCGTAGCCCTTCGACCGGCATTCCCAAGGGGCGGTCTCGAGCTTATCGAGATCCTCTTCGACGATTCCGGTGAACGGATGCTGCGCGCTCACCCATTGCTTTTCGCGCTCGCTCCACTCGAAAAGCGCGAAGCCCGTGATCCAGGCGAACTCCCACTTGCTGCGATCGATTAAGTTGAGTTTGTCACCAAGATACAGGCGAATCTGTCCGGCAACATTGAGCGACGTATCGGTGTGCGGAATCTGCTCTTTCGACACCGCCGCAACGATCAGATCGCCAGTCTTCGCACCGAGCTTTTCCGCAAGCTTCTTCAGCGCATCAGCACCAAGAGTTTTCTCGAGCGGCGAGCTAATTCCCTCGGCAGTCACCTTCACCGTGTAAACGCCGCGTGCCGCCGCCGACTTCGCGAACTCGGCGAGTTCATCAAGTTGCTTGCGCGACCACGCCGCCGCGCCCGGCGCGACAACCGCTTGCACGTTTCCTTCAATGTGCATCGTGGCGCGTCCCGCTTCGAAATACTCCGTCACGTTCTGAAGCTCCATGCCAAATCGCAGGTCAGGCTTGTCTGAGCCATAGCGGCGCATCGCGTCTTTGTAGTCGAGATGACGGAACGGACCTTTCGCTTCGACACCTGCGACGGCGCAGGTGCGCTCCATCACTTTCTCGATCACATGGAAAATATCTTCCTGGTGTGGGAACGACATTTCGACGTCAATCTGCGTGAACTCCGGCTGGCGATCGGCGCGCAGGTCTTCGTCGCGAAAGCATTTCACGATCTGGAAGTAGCGATCCATTCCAGAGATCATCAGAATCTGCTTGAAGATCTGCGGCGATTGCGGCAGCGCGTAAAACTGGCCGTGATGAATGCGGCTGGGAACGAGATAGTCGCGCGCGCCTTCAGGCGTCGAACGGGTGAGCATCGGCGTCTCGATCTCGAAGAAACCAAGCTCGTCCATCGTCTTGCGCATCTCGAGAATCACGCGATGGCGCAGTTCGAGATTGCGATGCGGGCGCGGACGCCGCAAATCGAGATAGCGATAGCGAAGCCGTGTTTCTTCGCTGGCGTTCACTTCTTCTTCCACTTGGAACGGAGGCGTCTTCGCATTGTTCAGGATGTGCAAACGGGTCGCGATCACCTCCACTTCGCCGGTCTGAATTTCCGGGTTCGATTTCTGGCGCCGCACCACGCGACCTTCCACCGCGACGACAAATTCCGAGCGCAGCTCTTCAGCCTTCGCATGAGCTTCGGGATGCAACTCATTGTTGAACACGATCTGCGCGATTCCCGCGCGGTCGCGCAGGTCGATGAAGATCAGCTGGCCGAGATCGCGGCGGCGCTGAACCCAGCCCATGAGGACGACGTCTTTATCGGCGTCCGAGGCGCGCAGCGCGCCGCAATAATTTGTGCGTTTCAGATTTCCGAGAGCTTCGAGCAATTTTGCCGTCCTTTACTTTTTTAGCCTTCTAGCTTCGCTTTTGTTTCGACCGGCGTCTCTTAACCAGCCCTTCTACCGCCTATTAGAAAATTGCAAGTTGCAGATTGCACGCCACTTACGTAGAGATTTAATCACGCTACCGTGTATTAGATTTATATCCTAGCGCCGCCGCTCGGATTCAAGGTACTCCAGCAATTCGCCTTCCGCGAGCTTCTTCTGGTCGCCGTCGGCGAGCCGTTTCAGGGTGAAAGTACGCGACGCGACTTCGTCTTCGCCGATGATCAGAGCATAACGCGCGCCCAGTTTATCCGCGAGGCCGAGCGATTTCTTGAATTTCATTTCCTCGGGCGGCAGCTCGACGGAGAGCCCTGCGGCGCGCAACTTCCCTGCGATGTTGACGGCTGTGGGATAGGACGCTTGTCCCATCCACGCGATGTATGCCGCGAGGCCGCCGATTCTGGGCGCGTTGCCGCCTTCTTCGATGGAAAGAATCGAGCGATCTGTGCCGATGGCGAAGCCGATGCCTTTCGTTGGCGGTCCGCCGAGGAGTTCGACGAGGCCATCGTAGCGGCCGCCGCCGCAGACGGCGTTTTGGGAACCGAGCCCTTCGGCGGTGACTTCGAATGTGGTGCGCGTGTAGTAGTCGAGGCCGCGGACGAGGCGCCAATTTTCTCTGTATTCGATACCGCGCAGATTCAATTCTTCTTTCAGCTTGGCGAAGTGGGCGCGGCAGTCGTCACACAGATGATCGGAGATCCGCGGCAGCTTTTCGATGATGGGCTGCTCATCGGGAATTTTGGAATCGAGAACGCGCAGCGGGTTGGTTTCGATGCGGCGCTGGGAGTCTTCCTTGAGCTTGTCTTTTACTTTGCGGAGTTCTTCGCGCAGCAGCTCGACGTATTGCGGGCGGCAGTTTTTATCGCCGATCGAATTTACGTAGAGCGTTGTGCGCGTCAAGCCGACGCGATTGAAGAAAACGAGCAGCATTTCGAGGACTTCGGCGTCGATGGCGGGGGCATCGGATTGGCCGAGGACTTCGGCGCCGATTTGGTAGAACTGGCGGTAGCGTCCTTTTTGCGGGCGCTCGCGGCGGAACATTGGGCCGATGTAATAAAGCTTTTGATTGGCGGGGAGAGCTTGCATGTTGTGCTCGATGTAGGCGCGGCAGACGGAGGCGGTGGCTTCGGGGCGAAGAGTGATCGAATCGCCCAGATCAAGGGCATGTAATTCTGCAACGAAGCGTAACAATGCAGGAGCGCCTTCCTCGGCGATGCTGCGGCACGCGTGGTGCATGAGATTCACCCGGAGCTCGTTTTCAGGGGTTTGCGGCAGTCGCTTCAATTCCCACGCTGCCCGCACTGCTTCGTCGGAGCTTATGACCTCTTCGACGGTCTGCGGATAGCCTACTTGGATGGTGCCGCGGTCCTGGAACGTGTACATCTCCTTGGCAACGACATCCGTCTCTTCGCCGATCGAGCGCGCGAATAATGTGGTTTCCTCAAAGATGGGCAAGCGGATTTCGCCGAAATTGTAGGATTCGAAGACTTCTCGGGCGGTGTGCTCGAACCAGTTCCAGAGGGCGGAGTCCGGGGGGAGGATGTCGCGCGTTCCTTTGATGGCGCGAAATTGTTTTCGGTCCGACATTTGCCCCCAGCGGCTTAAGCCGCTCATCTATTCGCGAGTCTTGCGGCACGACTGAAGTCGTGCCCTGACGGTGAATCCTTAAATATATCAGGAATGAATGGCGTCGTGGTGGGGGAGGGAGGGAGAGGGCTAGCGGCTGGTGCGATCTATCGTGCTGGCGGCAACGGAGGACTACCCAGCGCCAAAGCGCATGGATGAGGGTGAGTCTTTATCGGAGCGCTCACAAGCGCTCCTCCCCCGCATGAATGCGGGGGCTCCCATCCAACTGCAAAGCCACATCTAAACCAAATGGCGCGAATGCGCTCCTCCCCCGCGTGAATACGGGGGCGCCGACCCAACGGCACAGCCACATCTAAAACCAAATGGCGCGGATGCGCTCCTCCCCTGCGTGAATGCGGGGCTCCCCAGAAGCGATAGGCACAGGAGCCGGCAGGATGCCGGCGGTACGAAAGAAACGAAGGCTCGCGGGGAACCCCACCGCGAGAGGAAGGGGCTCTGCGCCAACTATACCCAGCGCTTCCGCGCTGGGCTAACTTCTGTCGCGCCTACGGGGCTGGGCTCGTGCTCCTGAGCGGGTGCCAATCAGTTGTCGAGGTGTGCGCGTCACGAGTCACATCGAATCGAATGTCGACAAGGAGCTGAGTCACTCGTTCGGGCACGGCATGCCGTGCCCCTACTGAAAAATCGCGGGTATCCGCCTCATGGGTCAGCGGCCACGAATTACGAGTCACGGGTTTTCTTGCTTGTAGGTTTCTTTGTATTCGACGTAGCGCTGGGCGTAGGCGTCGATGGAATCCTGATCGGCGTCGGTTAGGGCGCGGCGGAATTTGCCTGGGTGGCCCATGAAGAGGCTGCCTGGCGGGACTTCGGTGCCTTCGGGGACGAGGGTGCCGGCGGCGACGATGGAACCGGTGCCGATTTTTGCGCCGTTGAGAATGATCGAGCCCATGCCGATAAGGCAGCGCGATTCGATTGTGCAGCCGTGGAGGACGACGCCGTGGCCGATGGTGACGTTGTCGCCCAGGACGAGCGGGTGCGTGTCGCGCATCACGTGGAGGACGGAGCCGTCTTGGACATTAGTGCGCGAGCCGATGCGGATGAAGTGGACGTCGCCGCGGATGACGACGCAGGGCCAGACGCTGGAGTCGGGGGCGATGGTTACGTCGCCGATGATGACGGCTTGTGGATCGATGTAAGCGGATTCGGCGATGCGTGGGGCGCGGCCGCGGTAGGTGCGAAGCAATGTGGGCTCCTTTGCGGAGGAGACGCTAGCATAGGGGAATCGCAGTGACAAGAATTCGGGTTCGGTCCGTTTGCGGGCTTGCGGATGCGGGACGGGTAAGATGCGGGGCTTCGAGAAAGGCGCACAGGCAGAGTGCCTGTGCCACTTAAGGCGAATCGGATGTGACAATCCCGTCTCTTGCACGTCCTGCTCGAAAGAATGACAACGCAGGCCCTCGCTTCGCTCTGTTCTAGGTTTGCGCTTCGCGCGACTTGATTTATGTCGCGGCTGAAGCCGCGACCTACAAGGATTGAAGAATTCGCGGTTGGTCGGGTTGTGGGTTTGCGGATGCGAGTATGAGTAGATGCGAGGCTTCGAGAAAGGCGCATAGGCCCTTCGATTCTCAGGGTAAACAAGAGTGCCTGTGTCCCCTGGGCAAATGCATGGCGAAGCGTCAGAGGACTCCTCCGGGTAGTATAAGACTATTGTGTTGACAGGGTAGTTATCCAAGCCTACCATCTGCTCACTTAGTCCCACCTTCAGGAGGAGGTTCCCATGAGAAAAACGTCCCTCGCATATCGGGCCCTTCCGTTTGCCCTCTGTATCGCGACGGTGTTTGGTTTAGCGTCGGCGATTCCCTCGAGCAACGCGCAAGAAGAAAAACTCAAGCTCTACCCGCTTTGCTATGGCGTGCACGTACGAAAAGATATTGCAACGCTCTCGGCGAATGAGATCGCATCTCTCCGGAAAGGCGTGAAAGTAATGATGAGCCGAGCTCCGAGCGATCCCACGAGCTGGTGGTACCAGGCAAATATGCACGGCACGTACGACACACCCCCACAGCCACTTTGGAACGGCTGCCAGCACGCGAGCTATTTTTTCTTCAGCTGGCACCGGATGTACCTCTACTACTTCGAACGCATTTTGCGGGCAGCCTCGGGCGATCCCTACCTGACGCTTCCCTACTGGAACTATACGTTGCCGAGCGAGCGCACTATTCCGTTGCCGTACCGGCAGCCAGCAGATGGGACGAATCCACTGTATGTGGCTAACCGGGATGCAACCATGAACGCGGGAGGCTCCGCCCCCGCTTCGGCGGTGAGCTATTCGGTAGCGTTCTCAGATTTGAACTTCGAGGCAGCTTTCGGAGCGAGCTTCGGGGGTAATTCCGTCCCTGCCCCAATTCAATTCGACAGCGGTACGGGTGATCTGGAGTCGCAACCTCACAACGTAATCCATTGCGTGGTGGGAGGATTGATGTGTGATCCAGACACGGCAGCGCAAGATCCTGTGTTCTGGCTGCACCATTCGAACATCGACCGGCTGTGGAAACGTTGGCTCGATCAGGGCGGAGGCCGGTCGAGTCCGACCTCTGACGCGGCGTGGATGAACACGACATTTCAGTTCTACGACGAGAGCGGCGCCCTGGCGTCCAAAGCGGGAAAGGATATTCTGAACACGATCACCCAACTGGACTACCGATACGACGACGATCCGCCGAGCTGGATTATCTGGCATCCACCGTGGGAGGCAGTGGCGGCGCGACAGATTGCGCCGGGACCGCCAGAAAAACTCGCTGTGAGGGAGGAGTCAAAAGTAGAGCTCGCAGCGGAACCGGTACACATCGAGCTTAAGTTATCGGCGGATGCCGAGAGCAAAATCGACCGGATGCTGGCTGACCGGGAAAAACCGCACGCTGTAGTGTTGAATCTAAATGGTGTTGAGTTTCAGGGAAATCCCGGAAGCTACTATGAGGTGTATATCAATCTTCCGTGGCCCTTCCGGGAGCCGCCTGATTTTCACTGTATCTATTATGTCGGCAACCTTTCTCTTTTTCTGCCGAGGAAGGCCGGTCATGCGGCGCACAAGACGGGGATGGTGAGCTTTGATCTGACTCGGCTGATTCAGACGATGAAGGAAGAAAAAGCCTGGTCGGGGAAAGAGCTGACTGTGACGTTTGTGCCACAGGAGCCGATTCCACCTGAAGGCGAAAAGCAGCGAGAGGCGAAGCCTGGGGTTCGCGCGACGGTGGAGAGTATTTCGCTGGTTGCAAAGTAGTATTTAGCTCGTATTGGTAATGACTTGTCGCTACGGCGCGGGCGGGGTTGAGAGAATCGCCTCGCGTCGTAGCGACGCCTCGTGTGGTCGATTCGCCTTCGTCAGTCAAGCTCACGACTGCCTTCCTTATACAACACCAAAGCAAACGCTGCCACCCTGAGGGGCGCTAGAGGAGGCGCTTGGGGGCTTTGCGGCTCCAGGCGACTCGAAGAGCGGCTTTGAGGATGTCGGCGGGAACCTTTGCGAGGGTGACGCGGGTGGCACCTTTTTCGCCCCAGCCGCCTGGAACCGGGCTGAACACTTCGGGGGCGTCCTGGACCATGCCGGCTTGTTGATCAGGGGTGAGCAGCAGGACTCCGTAGCCTTGGTGTTCGAGAGCGAGGGTGGCGAAGATTTTGCCGGCGATGCGGAAATCGGCGTTGCTGAAATGGGAGCCTTCGGTGGCTTCGGGAAGCGAGAGTGCGATCTTGCGAAAGGTGGCTGGTTTCATGTGAGTGAAGTGTGGCCGAGCCGGGAAATCTAGCAGGTTTGCGTGCCGCGAAGCAAATTCAAGTTTCGAACCGGAAAATCGCAAGGCAGGCATCCTCAGTAATTTGCAGCGACTTCGGCAGGGCATCGCTTGAATTTATGCGGCATCTAATTGACTAGAGGTCAAATAAAATGAGGTATCTAAGATCAACCTTAACAGCAGGTTTCCTTCTGGCGGCCTCGCTGGCTATGCCGGCGCGAGGCGACACCCAGTCACGAGGAAATGCAGTTCCCGGCACGTTGAATTATGTCGAAGGGCAAGTTTCTCTCGATTCTCAGCCACTTAATTCAAAATCGATTGGTGAGGCCATTTTGGAGCCGGGCCAGTCGATCACAACTGAAAACGGAAAAGCAGAAGTGCTGCTCACGCCCGGCGTTTTCCTGCGGGTGGGAAGCAACAGCGCGGTGAAGATGATTTCTCCGAGCCTTACCAACACCGAAATCGGGGTGGAGGAAGGCGAAGCGAGTGTCGAAGTCGCCGAGATTCATAAACAAAATGATATACGCATTGATGCAGACGGCGTTACGACCGAACTCGTGAAAAACGGGTATTACGATTTTGATGCGGCCCACAATCAAATGCGCGTTCTCGACGGCGAAGCGATCGTAGACGATAACGGCAGACAGGTGACGGTGAAGGGCGGCCACGAGCTGACTCTGAACCAGGAGTCCACGAAGCCGCAGAGCTTCGACAAGAAGACTTATGAATCGAGCGATTTGTATAACTGGAGCAGCCTGCGCTCCGCATATCTCGCGGAAGCCAACGTAGACCTTGGGCCCAGCTACATTGCCGGCGGGGGCTACGGCCTTGGATGGTACGGTGCGGGTTGGTATTGGGATCCGTGGTTTAGCGCCTACACATTTATTCCGGGCGACGGAATCTTCTACAGTCCGTTTGGTTGGGGATTCTATTCGCCTTTCTTTGCGTTCGATGCTCCGATCTTTTTTGGTGATGGGCACTTCCATCATCACTTCGACCCTAACGGCCGAGGCGGGGATCGCGGTATGCACTACAATCCAGGCGTTCGCGGAGGCGGGTATCACGCCGGTCACGGATACGCTACGTCGCAGGGCGGACATGCTAGTAATGGTTTCCGCGGCGGTGGCGGTGGAGGAGCAGTTCATGGCGGTGGCTTCTCCGGTGGCGGAGGCGGCTTCCATGGCGGCGGTGGTGGTGGGTTCGGAGGCGGAGGGCACGGCCGGTAAAGATGGACGGCTCGGCTACGAGCTGTGCTGAGTGGTAGCGAAGCGGGACGCGCGAGCGTCCCGCTTTTTTTTTCTCTGCGACGGGCTAACATCTCAAAGGATCAGCGAGGCCCATGGCGAGTACGGCGGCAGTGGCCACCAAGTCAAAAGAGCCGGCGAGACGCCGGCGGTACGAAAGGCAAGGCAGCGATACTACAGTATCTGGACTACTGGGGACGTGGCGTTGGCGTTGACGCTTTCTACTCGCTGCATAACGTTGCGGGTCATGGCAAAGATGCTTTTGCCGCCGGGGGCGTCTTCGCCCATTGAAGCTACGGGCTTGCCGCTGTCGCCGCCGATGCGGATTTGCGGATCGATTTCGATTTCGCCGAGGAATGGGACACCGAAGAGTTGGGCCATGCGGCGGCCTTCACCGTGGCCGAAGACGTCGATGCGGCCATCGCAATGCGGGCAATTGAAATAGCTCATATTCTCGACGACGCCGAGGATTTCGACGTGAACCTGGCGAAACATTTCGACGGCTTTGCGTACGTCGGCGAGCGAGACAATCGAAGGCGTGGTGACGACGACTGTACCTGTGATGGCGACGCTTTGAATCAGCGTGAGCTGTACGTCACCGGTCCCAGGGGGAAGATCGACGATGAGGTAATCGAGTTCGCCCCATTGCACGCTGCGAAGAAATTGCTGAATCACGCTGTGAAGCATTGGCCCGCGCCAGATGAGCGGCTTGTCGCCGGGATTCAGCAGGCCCATCGAAATCATTTTGATTCCGTAGGCTTCGACGGGGATGATGGTGCGCTCGTCGAGGGCGCGCGGCTGTTCGACTGTGCCGAGCATTACTGGGACGTTGGGGCCGTAGACGTCGGCGTCGAGGAGGCCGACTTTTGCGCCGAGGGCTTTAAGGGCTAGCGCGAGATTTACGGCGACGGTGGTCTTGCCGACGCCGCCTTTGCCGCTGGCTACGGCGACGAGATTCTTGATGCCGGGGATCGGGGCCTTCTTTTCTGTCGGCGGCTGATTGGGGCCGATTCCTGGCATTTGTCCGGGTGCGGGAGGCATTGGATCCTTTCGAGTGTGGTGCTGATGCGAATCTTTATCTGTGAACCTTAATCATAGACTGGCAGAGTTGAGGCGGCAAGGTGTGGGAACACGGGAACACGTAAGTCAAAAAGCCGACGACGAATTGACGGCGATTCATCGTGGCTACCAGGAACCGTGCTTTGCGCGAAATCACGCGAGCGGATAGAATAATAGGCTGAGTTTTACTTGAATCGAGTGGTTGTGCGCGTCGTCGCTTTGACGGATTGCGCTTCACCCCCTAGAGGCATCTAACTAAGGAAATATGGACGTCGAGAGAATAGTTGATAGCGTCGTCGCGCGATTTATCGGGACGAAGCACGAGCGCGACATCAAGGTGATCCAACCGGTGGTGAGCGAGATCAATGCGCTCGAGCCCGCGATGCAGAAGCTTACCGACGCGGAGCTGGCGGCGTACACGCCGAAACTGAAGGCCGAGGTGCAGGCGCGGCTGGAGGGCGTTGAAGACAACGACCCGGACATCAAGCAAAAGCTGAAAGAAGCGCTGGAGCCGGCGATTGTGCCGGCGTTTGCGGCCGTGCGCGAAGCTGGCCGGCGGTCGCTCGGGATGCGGCATTTCGACGTGCAGTTGATCGGCGGCATTGTGCTGCATCAGGGCAAGATCGCGGAAATGAAAACCGGCGAAGGTAAAACGCTGGTGGCGACTTTGCCGGCTTATTTGAACGCGCTCGCGGGACGCGGCGTGCACATCGTGACAGTGAACGATTACCTGGCTCGTCGCGACGCGGAGTGGATGGGGCCGATCTACAAGATGCTGGGGATGACGGTGGGCGTGATCGTCCACGACCTGGAAGACGGGCAGAGGCGCGCGGCATATGGCGCGGATATCACCTACGGGACGAACAACGAATTCGGTTTCGATTATCTGCGCGACAACATGAAATACGATCTGAAGGATTGCGTGCAGCGCGGGCATCACTACGCGATCGTTGACGAAGTGGACTCGATTTTGATCGACGAGGCGCGCACCCCGCTGATTATTTCCGGACCTGCCGAAGAGTCCACCGACAAGTACTACAAGATTGACAAGATGATTCCGAAGCTTATCCAGGACATCGATTACACGTTGGATGAGAAGCACAAGACAGCGACATTGACGGAAGAGGGCGTGTCGAAGGCGGAGAAACTTTTGAGCCTTGGAAACCTCTACGACCCTGCGCACATGGACATCATTCATCACGTCTATCAAGGGTTGCGTGCGCACACGCTTTTCCAGCGCGATGTGGATTATGTGGTGAAAGACGGCGAAGTGATCATCGTGGACGAGTTTACCGGGCGGCAGATGCCGGGACGACGATGGTCGGACGGATTGCATCAGGCGGTGGAAGCGAAAGAGAACGTGAAAATCGAGCGCGAGAACCAGACGCTGGCGACGATCACGTTTCAAAATTATTTTCGCATGTACAAGAAGCTGGCGGGCATGACGGGAACGGCGGAGACCGAGGCGCCTGAGTTCGACAAGATTTATAAGCTTGAAGTGGTGGCGATTCCGACGAACAAGACGCTGATTCGCGTGGAGCATCCGGATGTGGTTTACCGCACGGAAGCGGAGAAATTCGAAGCGGCGGTGAACGGAATTTTGCAGGAAGACAACACGAAGGCGGGCGGCATCCGGCAATACTACGAGAGCGGGCAGCCTGTGCTGGTGGGCAGCATCTCGATTGAGAAGTCCGAGAAGATCGCTGAGCATTTGAAGAAGGCTGGAATTCCACACCAGGTGCTGAACGCGAAGCAGCATGAACGCGAGGCGAAAATTATTGCGCAGGCGGGGCGCAAGGGCGCTGTAACGGTATCGACGAACATGGCCGGCCGCGGAACGGACATTTTGTTGGGCGGCAATCCCGAGGCGATGACGCGCGAGTATGCGTTGAAAAACAAGCTCGCGATGCCTTATATGCCGGCGGGGGCTGTGATCGGCGCTCCGGCGGGAACCGAAACACCGGCTCAGGCGGATGCGGCGACGGCGGGAGGCGGCACGGCTGGGAGTGCGACTGCTGGCGCCTCGGGTAACGGCGCGAGCGGTGCGAATAGCGCGCCGATGGTCCTGTTCCAACAGGAAGGCAAGATTTATCAGGTGCCGCTGGATCAGTGGAAGCCGATTTACGACCAGTTCGCGGAACAGTGCCGCGCGGAGCACGACGAAGTGGTGGCGATGGGCGGGCTGCACATTCTGGGAACCGAGCGGCATGAAGCGCGGCGCATCGACAATCAGTTGCGAGGGCGCGCAGGACGGCAGGGCGATCCGGGGTCGTCGCGATTTTTCCTTTCGCTCGAGGACGATTTGCTGCGGATTTTTGGTGGTGAGCGCGTAAAGGCGCTGATGTACCGGCTGGGCATGACAGAAGGCATACCGATCGAATCGCGGCTGATCAGCAAGCGAATCGAGAACGCGCAGAAGGCCGTGGAAGCGCAGAACTTCGAAGCGCGAAAACATTTGCTCGAATACGACGACGTGATGAACAAGCAGCGCGAGACGATCTATTCCACGCGCCGCGCAATTCTCGAGGGCGCGGATCAAAGAGAGCTCGTGCTGGAGAAGGCGGAAGAGATTGCATATGAGCTCGTGGATATTTATTGCCCGCGCGACCAGCATCCCGATCAATGGAATGTGACGCAATTTTCGAATGAAGTGCTAAACCAGTTCGGATTTGAGCCGAAAGCTGTGGGAATCGATATTGCCAACTTGAATCACGATGCGCTGGCTGACGCGTTGATTGCGAAAGTGAACGCGCGATACGAGGAAAAAGAAACGCTGTTTGGCGCGCAGGTAATGCGGTGGCTGGAGCGGCGCATCCTGCTCGATATCGTTGACGCGCAGTGGAAGGATCACCTGCTGAGCCTCGACCATTTGAAGGAAGGCATTGGACTCCGAGGGTATGCACAGAAGGATCCGCTCGTCGAATTCAAGAAGGAAGCGTTTACACTTTTTGATGATTTGATGGATCGCATCGATAAAGAATCCGTGAGGTTCCTTTTCCTGGTGCAGCCCGCAAAGCCCGAGGACGAAGCCAAACAAATCGAGCGGCGACAGCGACAACAGCAACAGAATTTGCAGTTTCAGACGGGCGCTGCGCAGGCTGAGCCTCCCAAGCCGGTGAGAGCGGCGGCTAAAGTTGGTCGCAACGATCCGTGTCCCTGCGGCTCGGGCAAGAAATACAAGAAATGCCACGGCGTGGAGGGCTAGACCGTTGGCGCGTCCTCGCTAACATTCCTCGCAACGCTAAGTCGAAGCACCGTATGATCCGTCGATCTGCTGCGGGATCGCGATGAGTCTTCCCGTTAAATCTTATTCTTCCGCCAACTTCTACCGATTTGCGGCG
>DATNKB010000042.1:0-12027 GCA_035603595.1 Candidatus Dormiibacterota bacterium | reverse complement strand
CGCCTGCTAACATCTCAGGCACGCCTGTACTTCGTGTCCGTTGACGCCCCCCATGAGGGGTGCTGCAATAGGGTAGCGAAAGGCGTCGGCGTGTCGCCGTGCGGGTGCGCCGCGAGGTGGTTCAAGTGCCCAGAATTCTGGTCGCGGACGACAATACCAACATCCAGAAGATGGTCGTGTTGGCGTTTGAAGAGCGTGGTGTTGATGTAGTTGCCGTCGGCAATGGCGAAGCAGCGGTGCGCCGCATTCCTGATGCGAATCCCGATCTGGTTCTCGCTGATGTCTTCATGCCCGTGCGCAACGGTTATGAAGTCTGCGAATTCGTCAAGAAAGATACCCGCTTCGCTCACGTTCCCGTGATTCTCTTGGTTGGCGCATTTGATCCTCTCGACGAAAAAGAAGCGCGCCGCGTCGGCGCCGATGGCGTTCTGAAAAAGCCTTTCGTTCCGCCCGACCCGCTGATCGCCATGGTGATGTCCGCGCTCGAAAAAAATCCAAAGGTCGCCGCAGAACTCGCCAAGGCGCGCGAAACTCCGCCAGAACCGCCACCGCCGCCGGTGATGGAAATTGCAGCGAAGGCCGAACCGAAACCACTTCCGGACTTCCCCGAGCCGACGCCGGAAGAAGCTGCTGCGATCTATGGCTTTGGCAAAGGCGTTCGTTCGCTCGATGACGAGCCCGGGACCGAGACCGAAGAAAGAAAAGCGCCGAAAGCGCCCGTCGCAAAAGCAAAAGACGCTGACGAGGACGAAGACGAAGACGATTTCGACGGTGCCGCCACTGCCACCGACTGGCGCCGCACCGGCGGAATGGATTTCGAGATTCCCGAAAACACCGCCGTTGATCCGGCATATTCGTACGGCAAAGATCTGGCGCCGATCACGTTCCCGTCGGAAAAAGAAGTTCCCCCGAAACGTATTCACGTCCGCGACGATGAACTTGACAATGACCTCGACAACGAACCTGTCGCGCCTCTGGCTCCGATCGGGCAGCAACTCGCTTCGAAACCGGTAGAGTCCTCGCCGGCAGCCGAGGAAGAGGAAACCCAATCCTTCGCGCCGTACGGCATGCGGCTTTCCGCCGATCCATCCGCATCCGAAGAGGACGCTCCCTCTGCCTGGCACGAGAGTCCTGCGTTTCAGTCCGCGGTGAGCAATCCAGCGGCACCCGAGGAAGAACCTCCGGCACAGGCAGCTACGCCGAAAAAAGAAGAAATCCCGGCCGTGATCGAGATGAAGCAGCCTGCGCCCGCGCCGGTCACAACCAAGACTTCTCACGCATCCACTCCTTGGACGGATTTGACCGCTCCGCCCTCGGAATATCCCGAAGGCAGCTGGATGACGGAATCAAGCTCAGCTCCCGCGCCTCATGTTTCTGCGCCTGAGCCCGAACACGTATCGGAGCCAGCCGCTTCAGCTCCAGCATGGCGCATGGAACCTGCTATTGCGCCGCCCGCATCGTCAGAGTCGTCCTGGCGTTCACCGCTTGAATCGCGACCTGCGCACGAGCATCGCACCGAAGAAGCGTCAGCGCATGAAGAAACGCGCCCACGCAAGAAGTCCTGGTTTGCCGACGCCATTGAAGCCGTCCGCGAAGTCGTCCAAGGCGGATCGCCCACTCAGGAAGAACAGCCCGTCAGCACAGCGCACGCAGAAGCTAACGTATCGGAAGCGGCTTCCGAGCGGATGCCCGAGCCTGTCGTCAGCACCGCGCTCGTAGCGGTTGTTCGTGAAGAGGCCCACGAGCAGGTCCATCAGGAACCCGTCGCTGCGGAAACTGCCGAAGTTCCACCGCACTTCAGCGAGCACCGGAGCTTTGAAACGAAATCCGACGCCGAGATCATCACCACGGCTGACCATGGCACTCCGTCGCACAAAGATCCCGCACTCGAAATGCCACCGGCGGCTCACGTCACGCCCGAACCTTCGCTTGTTTGCGATGAACAACCGGCATTCTCATCGTACGAAGATCATCACGAGCACAGCGCGCCGCTTCAATCGTTCCCGTTCCCTGGCGAACCTGAGCCCACGAATGGCGAACCGGCCGCCGATCCCGTCGTGACCTCGCAGGAGGAAACGCCCGCGCCCATTTTCGCCACGGCCTCCGAAGAATCAGCCGCTGACGAATCCGAGCATGTCGATTTCAGCGAACGCATCCCGACCGTGCCTCCGCCAAATCGCGAAGCTCTCGCGGGCATTCCATTCCTGATGCCCTCAGCCGCGGCTCTCGAAGAAGTGAATTCTCCTCAAGCTTCCGCGCCACAGCCTAATGTCGACGAATTGGTCCAGAAGGTTCTGGAGCGTCTCGAGCCTCAGCTCCACGAGTTGCTCTCGAAGAATCTGCTGAAGCCCCTCGTCGAGAACATGCTCCAAGCCGAACTCGCGAAAAAAGACAACAGATAACGGAGCCGGCAGGCATCCCCGTGTCGCCGATCCCTCTAATCAGCTTAGCTCTACCAATCACCGTAGCTCAGGTCCCGTCGCGGCCACCAGGCCGCGACTGACCTGAGGCTCTTTCGCAGACGCTCCACCTCACCCGATTTGACGCTCCCCACTCGCCACCCTTATATTAATTGCTTCCTCTGCACGCAAAATTCAAACGTGCACTAAGGGACCAATGCCCCGCGAAATACCTAAAGCCTACGAGCCGCAGGAAATCGAAGCCCGCTGGGCCAAGACGTGGTTTGACGAAAATCTCTACCGCGCCGAAAACTCCGGCACCGCCGAAGGCCCCCGATTCTCCATCGCCCTCCCGCCCCCCAACGTCACCGGCTCCATCCACATGGGCCACATGCTCGAGCACACCCAGATTGACATGCTCGTCCGCTGGCACCGCATGCGCGGCGACCGCACCCTCTGGCTCCCGGGAATGGACCACGCCGGCATCGCCACGCAATTCGTCGTCGAACGCATGCTCGCCAAGGAAGGAATCAAGCGCCAGGACCTCGGCCGCGAGGAATTCGAGCGCCGCGTCTGGCAGTGGAAAGCGGAAAGCGGCGGCGTAATCAAGGGCCAGATGATCCGCCTCGGCGCCTCCTGTGATTGGACGCGCGAAAAATTCACGCTCGAGCCCGCGCTCTACCGCTCCGTCCTCGAAGCTTTTCTCCGCCTCTATCGCGAAGGACTCATCTATCGCGGCAGGTACATGGTCAATTGGTGCCCGCGCTGCCAGACCGCCATCAGCGACCTCGAAGTCGTCCACAACGAGCGCACTGGCCAGCTCTGGTACATCCGCTACCCGCTCGTCGGCGCGGAAGGACACCTCATCGTCGCCACCACCCGCCCCGAAACTATGCTCGGCGACACCGCCCTTGCCGTCCATCCCGACGACGACCGCTACAAGCACCTCATCGGCAAAAAAGTAACGCTGCCGCTGATGAATCGCGAAATCCCCATCATCGCCGACGCCTACGTCGACCGCGAATTCGGCACCGGCGTCGTCAAAATCACGCCCGCCCACGACCCCAACGACTTCGAAGTCGGCAAGCGCCACAATCTCCCCGAAATCGACGTGATGACCGACGACGCCCACATGAGCGAAGCCGCCGGAAAATATTCCGGCCTCGAACGCTTCATCGCGCGCGCCCGCATCGTTGCCGATCTCGAAGAGCTCCACCTCATCGACCGCATCACCGAGCACACCCACTCCGTCGGTACCTGCGACCGCTGCAAAGCCATCGTCGAACCACGCCTCTCCACGCAATGGTTCATGAAAATGAAGCCGCTCGCCGAGCCCGCAAAAAAAGTCGTCCTCGACGGCCTCATCGAGGTCGCCCCCGACAATCAGCGCACCATTCTTCTCAACTGGCTCGAGAACATTCGTGATTGGTGCATCTCCCGCCAGCTCTGGTGGGGCCATCGCATCCCCATCTGGCATTGCGCCGATTGCAAGGAAATGGTCCCGGCCCTCAATTCCGATGTCGAAATTGTTGACGGCTACGCCCGCGCCGCAAGCCCGCCGACAAAATGCCCGAAATGCGACGGCTCAAAACTCACCCAGGACAAAGACGTCCTCGACACCTGGTTCAGCTCCGGCCTCTGGCCATTCTCCACGCTTGGCTGGCCCGACGACACCCCCGACCTCTCCACCTACTACCCGACGAGCCTCCTCATCAGCGGCTACGACATTCTGTTTTTCTGGGACGCCCGCATGATCATGATGGGCATCCACCTAAGCGGCACGCGATTCAAAGATGGCTCACGTCAGGGCTCGGTTTCAGCCGCGCCGAACGCTGAAAAAAATCTCCCATCCACAATCCCCTTCCACCGCCTCTACCTCCACTCCCTCGTCCGCACCGCCGAAGGCGCCAAAATGTCCAAAACAAAAGGCACCGGCGTCGACCCCCTCCAACTCACCGACCAATACGGCACCGACGCCATGCGCTACATGCTCGCCAGCATGTCCGCCCCCGGCACCGACATCATCCTCAGCGAAGACCGCATCCTGGGCGCCCGCGCCTTCGCCAACAAAATCTGGAACGCCGCCCGATTCCTATTCTTCAACCTCGAGAAAATCGAAGCCCAGGGCGTCACGCTCGAAGACCTGGCCGCACCCGAAATCCGCGCCAGAGCTCCCTATCTCACAAAAGGTGAAGGCGATCTCGTCCATCGCTGGATGTTCTCGCGCCTCTCGGCCGTCGCCACCGAAGCAAACAAAGCCCTCGAAGACTTCCGTTTCCACGAAGCCTGCCACATCATCTACCAATTTTTCTGGGGAGATTTCTGCGACTGGTACATTGAATGGGTCAAGCCCCAGCTAGCCGACGCGAACCGCGAAATCGCAATCGCCGCATGGCGCAACATCTTCGCCGCCTTCGACGCCGCCCTGCGCCTCCTTCATCCGATAATGCCCTTCCTAACCGAAGAACTCTGGCACCGCCTCCCGCAACCAGCAGGTGCGCATTCCATCGCCCTCGACAAGTTTCCCGAACCGCACGCCCAGTGGACCGACGCCGCAGCGGAGCGCGACATGTCCATCCTTCAGGAAATCATTGCCGCCGCCCGCAACATTCGCGCCGAAATGAAGATTGACCAGAAGAAAAAAATCGCTGCAGATTTCTCATCCGCTGATCCCGCGATCCGCAAGCTCGTCGAGCAAAATCTTGATCCCATCCTCCGGCTCGCAAGTCTTTCCGCGCTCCAAATCTCATCCGGCCATCTCGATTCCGCCGGTGCCGCCCTCCGTTCCACCGCCCGATTCGATCTGCGCATCGCCTACGGTGACACAATCGATAAGACCGCCGAAAGCGCGCGGCTCAAAAAAGAAGCCGACCGCCTCGCCAAAGACATCGAGTCCAAAAAATCCCGCCTCGCCGACGAAACCTTCCTAAGCAAAGCCCCCGCAAAAATCGTCGACGACCTGAAATCCACACTCGCGTCGCGCATCGTTGAGCACCAAAAACTTCTCGATCGCCTAGCTCAACTCGAATAGCCCTCGTCCAGCTTCAAGCCTGCACGACCTACATCATCGATCAAGACTCCGCAGAACACGAAGCGAAACCCTGCCATTCCGTAACGCCGGCGTCCCCCCGGCTCCTTTGACTTGCTCCTATGCGTCATCTCCGTCAGCAACTCCACCGAAACCAACCGCTCCGGCGAATCCGATTTCGCCTCGAACAACTTCCGCCACTGCGGATTCGCATTCTCAAACGCAGTCCGCGCGCGGATCTGTCTTCGCAGAATCCAACACGCCCGCCCTCGCATCAGTAATAGTAGGAGCCTATTATGCGCTTCGCTAGAATCGTCTTCACAGTAGCCGGAATGTACGGCATCGTCGTCCTCGTTCCGCCACTCTTTCTCGAATCAAAATTCGGCCGCGACTACCCGCCGCCCGTCACCCACCCGGAATTCTTCTACGGCTTCTTCGCGCTTGGAATTGCCTGGCAAATCCTGTTCCTGATTCTCGGCACCGACCCGATCAAGTACCGCACCATGATGATCCCATCTATGCTCGAGAAAATAGGATATCCCGTCGCGCTGATCTTCCTGCATCTTCAAAATCGTATCGCCCCGCGCATGTTCGCACTCGGCAGCCTCGACTGGCTCTTCCTGATCCTCTTCGCCATCGCCTACGCCAAAACCGCTCCCGAAGCTGCCGATCTTCGCGTACCACTAGCCTCAGGCCGTCGCTCCTGACGTTCAGTAGCACAGGCATTCCTGCCTGTGCCCCAATTAACGATCAGCAAGGTCGCGCCACTGAGCAAACCACGCGAAATCGTTCCTTTCGCTTTGCCCCTGCCTTTCGCCTCTAAGGATCCTGCAGAGCAATCTCAACCCACCCCGAATTCGATAGTAGGACGCTGCACTTCCATAACGCCGGCGTCTCGCCGGCTCTTTTGAATTTTGCCGCTGCCCTTCACTGAGCCTTTCCTAAACCACTCACAACTTTGCTTCCGCCCCGTTATATAATCCCCAGCAACAAGTCCAAAACCCAGCACCTCATCCGGGAGCCCAAATGCGAATCCTCCGCCCGCTCGCACTTGTCCTAATCGCACTCGTCGCTCGCCCAGCTTTTCCCCAAGACGCTCCCGCCAAGCGCCTCACCAATCAAGACATCATCGAAATGACCAACCTCAACCTCTCCGACGACGTCATCATCGCCAAAATCCGCAGCGCCACCGGCGCCGACGCCTCCAAATTCGACACTAGCGTCGACGGCCTCAAAGCCCTCAAAGCCGCCAACGTCTCCGACGCCGTCATCAAAGTGATGATCAACCCCACTCCTCCGCCTCCACCCGTAGTCACAACCGCCGCCCCCATGACCCTCGATCCGAATTTTCCGCCTCCCGAAGTCGGCGTGTATTGGAAAGACGGTCCCACCTTCGTCTTCATCCAAGGCGCCGCCATCGCGCGCACCAAAGCCGGCGGACGCGCCGCCAGCTTCGCCACCGACGGCATTCGCGGCCAGCACTGGGACGCAGTCCTCGAAGGCCCCGCCTCAAAAAATCACGTGAAGGATCGCCGCCCAATTTTTTACTTGTATGTTCCGGACGGGTCCAGCGCCGCGGATTACGCGCTAATCAAGCTCCAGAAAAAAGGCGACCGCCGCGAATTTCAAGTCGGTTCTTTCGGCGGCATCGGCGGCGGCAAATCCGGCGTGAAAAAAGACAAGGAAGTTTCCTGCAGCTCCGAACACGTAGGCATCAGAATGTACAAAATCACCCTGAACGAAGACCTCAAGCCCGGCGAATACGCCTTCTTCATGGGCACAGGCTCCCAAGCCAACATGTCCTCAGGCCGCGTCTCCTCCTCCTCTGGAGGCGCAGCCAGCGGCCGCATCTACGACTTCAACATCCCCGAGTAATTATGCGGACAGATCGAAGCTCTCCGCCTGTCATCCCGACCGTAGTGGAGGGATCTCTCTTTGTCGATTGGCGGGCGGCCACTACCGATGATGTTTTCGATCATGCGACGAATCAGAAGCTAGCACCCGGTCTGCGCCGTCCGGCATCTGATTTTTGAAACCGAACGCTGACACCGGACGTAAAACAGCTTGGAGGATTAACCATGATTGAATCCTCAGCTCTGCGAATGACGAGATTCCCGCTCAACCACGGGGCCAGCTATATCCCCGCACTTGGCTTCGGCACCTTGATTCCCGACCCAGCCGTGACGATAACTGCGACCAGAGACGCACTCGAAGCCGGATTTCGTCACTTCGATTGCGCGGAACGATACGGGAACGAGCGCGAGGTTGGCACGGCGTTGCAGGCAGGACTTGCCTCGATAGGGATCGCGCGCGAAGACGTTTTCGTCACCACGAAGCTGTGGAACTCCAATCACCGGCCCGAGCGCGTCGAACCGGCTTTCGAGGCGAGTCTGGAAAGACTCGGCCTCAAATATCTGGATCTCTACCTCATTCACACTCCGTTTGCATTTCAACCCGGGGACAATCAGGATCCTCGCGATCAAAACGGCAACGTGATTTACGACCGCGGCGTGACTTTGCTCGACACCTGGAAAGCGCTGGAGACTCTTGTGGACCATGGCAAGTGCCGCGCCATCGGACTCTCAGACGTCAGTTTGAACGATTTGAAGCCCATCTATGAATCAGCGAGAATCAAGCCGGCAGTGGTCCAGGTAGAATCTCATCCGTATCTGCCAGAAACGGAGCTATTGGAATTCTGCAAGGAGACGGACGTTGTGTTCTTGGCTTTCGCACCATTAGGTCACGGGACGCGGCCGGGCCCGCTCGAAGATCCAGTCGTTGTGTCCATCGCCGAGCGAGTTGGAAAGACGCCAGCACAGGTGCTGCTGGCCTGGGCCGTGCAGCGCGGCACAGCTTTGCTCACCACACCTAGGAGTGCGGCCCGCGCGAAAGAGAATTTCGACATCACTGCCCTTCCGCAAGACGCGCTCGATGAAATCAATCGAATTCAGACCAGACAGCGATTGAATACAGTGGTGAAAACCGGCGTGCCGGGTTTCATTCCACAAGGGAGATGAACAAGCCAGATGAACACGAACACGCAACCGCAACTAGAATGCCCAGATAGCGTGAGGTGCCAATGACGAAACTGACGAGCTTTCAAGCCGACATTCGCCCGCTGTTTACGGAGCGAGATATTGAGGGCATGAAAAAAGGGTTCAACCTAGCAAGCTACGATGACGTCAAAGCGCACGCGCCCGCCATCTACGACCGCATCCGCGGAATCGGTGGCGCTTTGATGCCTCCGCCACCGCCAAGAGGAGAAGGTCCTTGGCCTCAATCTCGCATTGACCTATTCGCAAAATGGATGGCAGACGGCTACCAACCGTAAGCGAAGTCATCTCTGACGATCCAACACGACGCACTGCGTGGCGGCCATAGCAGGTCGCCATCCGTTGTCGTTTGAGCGATCTCTACCGCGCCAGCGCCCTTAGTGCAAGTCGAGCGCTGCATCCCTCAGAAACAAATCCACTCGATTTTGTGCCCGACAAAGTTCTTTTTGACACTCCGTATTGGCCGCCGAAACCATTTTGCGCGGTACTCCGTCTGCCCGCTAAAGTGTTAGAAATCCACGCCTGGTTGTCGATTTCGTACCTATCCGACCTATTGACATGTGATGCACTTATATGGAAGATTCGGAAACCGCGGCTCTCTCTGACCAGTCTGATGATGACGGCAACGCGAGCCGCCCGAGGCCCCAGCCATGAATCGTAGACATCTGCTCGCCTTTTCGCTCAGTCTTGTCGCCATCATCTCCGCACCTCTCGCGGGCACCCAGCAACAACAGGAGAAAGGCGCTGCTCCGGGCGCTTCGTCCACGCCGCCCTCACAGCCCACTGCTCCGCCGACGACGAACACGGCCGCTCCCGCCAGCGCGCCTGCCGCCGCAAGCCCGGTACCCGCCCAGCCTGTTGCGCCTCTCACGCCGCAGGCTCAAGCCTTGCTGTTTTACCGCACCGGTAAATTCGACGCCGCAATCGATGCCTACACCAAGCTCGCTTCAGTCGATCCCGGAGCCGCCTACGCCGGGCTTACCCGCGTTTATCTGCAGCAGAAACGCACCACTGATGCATACGCCGCCGTAAACAAAGCTCTTGAGCTCGCTCCCAAGTCGCCCGACGTGCATGTGGCACTAGCGGAAGTCTACTATCGCCAGGGCAAAATCATCGAAGCCGACCGCGAACTCGTCACCGTCGTCAACTCCGGCTCACGCACCGCTCGCGCCTACCTCGACCTAGCCCGCATCGCCGAAACGGCCTCGTATTATGCCCGCGCCAAGACAATGATCGAGACGGCACATCGCCTCGACCCCGACGACCCCGATGTGAGGCGCGAATGGCTCAATACCTTGCCGCGCGAGCAGCGCGTGAAGGAGCTGCAGAATTATCTCTCTGGGGATACCGATGACGATGCGAAGGATCGCGCCCACCTGACGCACATGCTCACTCTTCTTCAGCAGGAAGCGGGCCAACCTAACCGAGGGTGCCGTCAGGTGAACACTGTCACTTCTACCCAGACTTCCCTCGAACCCCTTTGGAACTCTCCGAGTCAGATTCGTGGCTATGGCTTGATGGTCAACGTGAATGGAACAAATGCAAAGTTGATGCTAGATACCGGTGCAGGCGGAATCCTGGTGGACCGCCTCATCGCGGAAAAAGCTGGAATCAAGCCCGTCGTTCAAACCGAAGTCAACGGAATCGGCAGCAAGGGCGGCTCGGGCGGCTACCTCGGCTTTGCCGACACCATCAAAGTGGGCGAACTCGAGTTTCACGATTGTATCGTCGAGGTTGTTGAGAAGCGTGCGGTCCTCAACGATCAAGGTTTGATCGGCGCAGATGTCTTTCAGCACTATCTAATCGACATCAATCTGCCGGACGCAAAATTCGGACTCAGCGAGCTTCCCAAAGATCCCAAGGAGACGTCCGACACCGCTTCCCTCGAAGCCAACCCCTCCGGGAAATCAGCCTGGCGTGATCCCTATATTGCTCCGGAAATAAAATCGTACTCCGGTGTTTATCGCGTCGGTCACATGCTGTTGATTCCTACCTCCCTCAACGATAAGCCACCGAAACTCTTCCTCATCGATACAGGAGCATTCGACAACACGATCGACACGGGCGCCGCGAAGGAGGTGACCAAAATCCGCAGCGACGAGTACGATCGCGTCAAAGGTTTGAACGGGGATGTCGCGAAGGTCTACACGGCGGACAAAGTCAAGATTCGCTTTTCCCGTTTCCAGCAAGATCGCCAGGATCTCATTGCCTTTGACCTCTCAAATATCAGCGACGGTGCCGGAACCGAGGTGTCCGGTACACTGGGCTTCGCCATGCTGCGCATGCTGGACATCAAAATCGACTATCGCGATGGAATGGTCGATTTCACTTACGACAAGAATCGAACCCACTAACCTTGCAGTCGTCCGGATAGCCGGGCAGAAAACCGTTGAATCCTGTTGATCACTATGCTACCGTCATCGTTGAGTTATGCGAGCGCTGCAAAACTCGGACAGTAGCACCGTTCCGAAATTGGGAATCAGCCGAGGCGCACCTCTGCCCCGGCGGCATAAGCGTCTAATCGAGAATGCGCGATTAAGATCCAAGCTAACTAGCAACGATTCCAGCCAGCTGGAAATTTCTAATCGCGAACGGATGGCCATTTCTCGTCGTCCAGTTTCGTCCTTTTTCCAGCTTCGATCCTCAAACCCCGGGGCCTCGAAAGTCTAATCGCAAATGCCGATGCGTCCAGCATCGGCATCCTGAGCGACCAACGGGGGTCGAAGGATCTCTCTTATCGCTCTCCTCTGCGCCACCAACGTTCTCAACTTCCAATCGCAAATCTGGAATTAGAATTCCAACTAACGAGCTGCAAAACCAATCACATGCAAATTTCTAATCGCAAATTTTCAGCGATTTTTCATCGCGTTTCCCGAGCCCGGGATCGAGTCGTCTCATCACTCGTCACTCGCTTGCCCAGAGCGGGCTCGATGCCCGCGAAGGGACACTCATGACTGTCCTTCCCTGGCCGCCATGTTGCGGGCCTCTAAAACACGAGACACCGCGATTAGAATTTCCCATAACTCCAACAAACACAGCACAATACAAAACTCTAATCGAGACAAAAACGGCACTTTTCAATGCGCTTGTGCTGGCCTCCGTTAGCCTGTCACTCGCCACCCGTCACTCATCACTCATCACTGCCTTCCTTGTCCTCCCCGCTCGCCTCAAGTATGCTTCCCTGCTCCCAATGCCCACCGCGCGCATGGCCACGCTTCCCGGCACCACCGACCGCCGCATCGACGCCCTCCTCGCCCTCCTCGCCGAAAATTCCACCATCGTCATCAGCGGCGCAAAAATCGCCCGGGAGATTGGCGTCTCCCGCCAGCAAGTCTGGCGCTGGATCGAAAAGCTGCGCGCTCTCGGCGTCCGAGTGAAGGGCCATCCGCGCACCGGTTATCAAATCGAAGAGGCGCCCGATATCCTCGCGCCGACGCTGCTGCACAGGCGGCTGCATCCGGGGCCGCTCGGAAAACGCATCTACCATTTTTTCAAAACGGATTCGACCAACTCCGTCGCGATGACCTTGGGCGAACGCGGCGAACCG
>DATNKB010000041.1:0-10022 GCA_035603595.1 Candidatus Dormiibacterota bacterium | reverse complement strand
GCTGTGCTCCCTTCCTCGTAACGGAGATCGCAGCTACGGCTGCCGCGAATCGCGCCGCCTCCAGCGGGCCTTTGCCCGACAGCAAGCTCACCGCAAATCCAGCATTGAATGCATCGCCCGCCGCCGTCGAATCCACTGCCTCCACGCGAAACGCCGGAACCATCTCCCGAATTCCATCCGCAGTCGCAATATAACCGCCTTGGACACCCATCTTGATCACTACGTTCCTGGGTCCTCGCTCCATCAGCAGGTCCGCGCAGCGAGCCGCTGTAGCGGGTGTCACCGGCTCATCGTGAGGCAGTCCGCATAGCACTCGCGTCTCGCTCTCATTCGGAGTAATCCAAGTTGTACTCTGCATCAAATCCGCAGGCAGTTCGCGAGCCGGTGCGGGATCGAGCATCAGCGGAATGCCGTTCTTGCGCGCAAATCCTGCCAGTGCTTCCATCGCATCAAGCGGAATCTCCAGTTGGGCCAGAATCATTCCAGCCTTTCGCAGAAGCGCCGCATTCCTCCTCACGTCGCGGCCGGTCACTTTCCCGTTTGCACCCGGCACCGCCACAATGTTGTTCTGTCCGTCGCGCCCGATATTGATCAGCGCAACCCCCGAAGATCCCTTTGCGATTTCCACCGCCCGCGTATCGACGCCGGCTTTCCGCAGTGCCTGCTTGAGCCCCGGCCCGAAATCATCGTCGCCCACTTTGGCGATTATGCTTACGGGATACCCGAGTCGAGCCGCCGCCACAGCTTGATTGGCTCCCTTGCCGCCGTAAAACGTGCCGAAATCAATCCCCGTCAGTGTTTCTCCCGGCAGCGGCACGCGCTCTGCAGTGGCCACCAAATCGAGATTAACGCTGCCCATCACCACAATCGGTTTCCGCATTCTCACCCCAGGAAGATACAAGCGAGTTTGAAAGCCTGAGTCTACATCATGCCTGCGGCTTGTCGAGGAGCTGATACCTTCCCGCGGAGCCCCCAGCAGATGTTTAAATCACACCACGCGACGGAGTCGGTGTACAATACGCTCGTCTGAAAAGACGTCCACTCAACCGGCCAAAAAAACACCATTTCCGAGCTTCGGCTCGCGATTAACTTTTCGTTTTGAAAGGACAAGACCTTGAACAATAGATTGGTAACTCTCGCGTTGTGTCTGGCACTCGCATCACCCCTTTTCGCTCAAAAGAAAGAAGACGAGCGACTCGCGAATTCGGCCACTGCCATGCAAGCCATTCTCTCCGGAGACAAGGGCCTGCCCGTTAGTATTCTCGACAAAGCAGACTGCATCGTCGTCTTTCCGAGCGTGAAAAAAGTCGCGATCGGTATTGGCGGCAGCTACGGCCGCGGCGTAATGGTTTGCCGCACCGGAGCGAGTAAGGATGGTAGCTGGGGCGCTCCCGCGATGTACAAGCTCGATCAGGGAAGCATTGGCGTGCAACTCGGTTCCACTGCCACCGATTTTGTGCTGGTAGTGATGAATGAAAAAGGCGCCGCGCAGATTCTGAACGGCAAGACGAAGCTCGGAGGCAATGCCGCAGCCGCAGCAGGTCCCACGGGTGCCGCCGCAAATGGCTACAACGCCGATTCAATGAAGGTCGACGTGTTGACCTATTCGCGTACCAAGGGCTTGTTCGCAGGCGTTTCGCTCGAAGGCGCTTCGATGGAAACCGATGACGATGCCAACAAAGCCGTCTACGGAAAATCGATCACCGCGAAACAGATCATAGACGGAGGAGAATCTACTCCTGCGGCAGGCAAAGGCTTGGTCGATCTTCTCGACAAGACCTCGCCCGCTAAGAAGTAATCGGGCGACTGAAACGCGTCACATCGAGCGAGGCACGGCTGACGGCAGCGTCTGCCGTGTCTCGCATCGTTCTCCAGAGGTAGCCTGAACGGTTGGATCCTTTCCAATACCCCTTTCTAATACTTTGCCCCTCAGTTGGTTACCCTAAGTCGTTTGCGAAAATCCCTACCCGTTAATACCCCAGCCAGTAGGGTTTTTGGCTGATTCGTCTATATCGTCCACCCGGCTAGTATGCTCGGGAGAATTGGGCATGCTGCACGCCCGAATCCACAAAGAGTGGGAAACACAGGAGGAGCAATGCTTTACTACGCTCTGGTTTTTCTGGTCATCGCGTTAATCGCGGGGTTTTTGGGATTTGGCGGCGTGGCTTTTGCCGCAGCAGGAATTGCCAAGATTCTGTTCTTTATTTTCCTGGTGATCTTTGTCGTCACGCTGGTGGCGCATCTTCTTCGCGGTGGTACAGCTACGTAATCTCTGCCGACTGACTCAAAACCTCAAATACGAAAATACGAGCCGCTGGAGGAACCTAATGAAAGTGAAGAGTATTCTCGCATCACTTACCGTCGCACTACTGCTGCTCGCATTCAGCACCCCTGCTGACGACAAGGAAAAGGAAGAGGACCGTATCAAAGACGCCGGGAAAGTAATGACGGAAATCCTCAATGTTCCAGACGACGTTCCGCAGGATCTGTTGGATAAAGCCGATTGCGTGGTTGTGTTTCCGTCAGTTCTGAAAGCCGCCTTCATTGTCGGCGCCAGTTACGGGCGAGGAGTCATGACCTGCCGCACCGGTCCCGACTTCACCGGGCCGTGGGGCGCTCCATCAATGATGGCCTTGGAAGGCGGAAGTTTTGGGTTGCAAATCGGCGGCGAAGCCACGGACTTCGTCCTTCTCGTTATGAATGACCGCGGAGCGAACGGGATACTTTCCAGCAAAGTGAAACTTGGCGGCGACGCATCCGTGGCAGCCGGTCCCGTCGGGCGAACCGCCTCAGCGGAGAGCGATGCCAGCCTGCGGGCAGAAATCTTGAGCTATTCGCGCGCTCGGGGTGCATTTGCAGGTGTCTCGCTCGAAGGTTCCACCATCCGTCCCGATAACGATGCTAATCGCAGAATCTATGGCGAAAAAGTGTCGGCGAGGGATATCGTCCTTCGACACGAAACACCGCCGCCTCCGGCGGCATCGCAGTTGATCGCTACACTGAACGCAAGGACGCCGCAGCATAAGCGCTAAGATCAGTCAGTTGCTGAGATAAACAAGCGGGGCTGCGCGAAATCCGAATTTAACGCGGCCCCGCTTGGATTTTTTCCCTCTGAATTCGACGCACCCCATTACATTCGACTCAACCAACACCATCCTTAATGCCAATTCCATCCAGCTCACCCTCCTGCGTCAAACTGCACCAAAACTGACACTAAACTAGCACCAACATTTTGGATCCTGCAGAACGCGCGTTTCCAGGTCGATTTGATATTTCTGGCGTCTTTGTCCGGTTTCCGGGCTTCCTCCCACACACCCGAACCCTTCTCGTACACAGCTTGATCCTACGATCGCGTCCGTCCTTTCGAGCAAGCCGCACGGAGTCTTCGGCACGTGAGCGGCTCCCTCCTGGGTGGCCGCGACTCCAGGGAGCCGAAATTTTGCGCGCAACGCGATTAGCGGACCGATGCCGGGCTTCGCAATTCTGCGCTAAGAGGAGAGGACAGTCGCATTGCAGACTCCGGAAAACCGATGCGCTTGACGATCGCCTGGAATCGCGGATCATCGCGCAGGCCATCGAATTCCGGTGCCGTTGCAAGGAGCACCAACTCGGCGTCATGCTGATCCATGGATTTTGACAGCATCGTCAACGCTCCTTCCTTATCCCCTAGACCGATAAACACATCGGCGAGGTCATAAGGTGCAACGTATGACTGCTTCGCGCCTGCTCGTATCTCGCTGAGGATCTTCTTTGCGCCCGCGGTGTTGCCTTCGAAGCCCTCCGCCATGGCCAGCACCGGCAGAATACTGCTTTCGTTTCCGGATGACTCCATCGCCTTTCTGGCTTCCGCGACGGACTCGGTATAGCGCCCGCTGTATATGTACATATACGCGAGCCAAACATGCGCCGGCCAAAATTGAGGTTCCACTTCCAGGTCTTGTGTGCACTCGTGGACTCCCGTCTCATATTCGCGGGCGTGGAGGTGCACTAAACAAAGCATTGAATGCGTCATAAGCGAAGACGGATCCAACTGCTGCGCCCGGCGGATTTCCGCGAGCGCCTCCGGATACCGTCCCGCGTCGCTCAAATAAAGGGCGTACATAACGTGCCCCATGACCGAACTGGGATTGAGTTCCAGCCCCCGAATGTACTCCTGTTCCGCTCCGGCCCAGTCCCAATCGTATTGGTGCAAAACCTGGGCATTCGCGATGTGCGCGTCGGCCAGCGTGTCATCGATAGTTAGCGCCTTTTGAGCGGCAAACTTCGCTTTTCGATACCCTTCGGTCGGATTCAAATAACCCCAATCAGTGGACATATTGTATGCACCGGCCAGAGCCGCGTAGGCCGGCGCAAACTGAGCATCCTTCCGAGACGCGAGCTCGAAGCTCGCAATGCTCTTGCGAACATCTTCGCGGGAACGCACATTCAGCTGCATGAGGCCCTTCAGATACGCATCATACGCTTCCGGATTAACGGTGCTTGTTGCCGTCGATGACGGCATCTCGGGCGTTAACACCGCCAGCGAAAGTGACTCGGCGATGCTATCGGCGACTTCCCGTTGAACGCTGAGCAGGTCCTCGGCCTTGCGGTCATACGCTTTCGTCCAAATGATTCCATGGTCGCGGGCGCGGAAAAGTTCGGAGGTAATTCGAACGCGTTCGCCTTGCCGCTGAAAGCTTCCTTCCAGCACATAATCCGCGTGCGTTTCTCGCGCCATCTCCTCGATGGACTTATGTGCGCCTTTGTATTGCATCGCAGTGCTTCGAGCAATCGCGCTAAGACCCTCGGGTGAGATTGCGCCCAGCCGGGTAATCATCTCCGCCGTCAGTCCGTCGCTCAGATATTGCTGGCTTGGATTTCCGCTTAGGTCTTCGAACGGAGTCACCAGAATTGTTTCGCGGTGCGAGGCGCCGTTTGCTTGCGCTGTACGCCTGTCCCATTGTTGGTAAGCGAATCCGCCCAGAGCAAGTATCACGACTAAGGCCAGCGTCGGCCCAATCCAGGGATAAGGCGGAAAAACTGACGCATGGCGCGAAGGCGGCTTTGTGAATCCGTTGCCTCCGATTAAGGAGGCAGGCGGTTCAAGCCGTGCAGGGGGCACGCGGCCGTTTTCGTCGGTCCAGGTAACGAGAGGGGTGAAACGGTAACCTTGGCGTGGAATTGTCCTGATGAACTTTTGCTCGCTTGCCGAGTCGCCCAGCGCCCGCCGGACCCGATTGAGATTCGTGTTCAGGTTGTCTTCGAAACTGATGAGTGGCTCCATGGGCCACAGGCGTCGTTTTAGCTCTTCCCGCGTGACAATGTCTCCCGCCCGTTCCAATAACAAGCTCAGAATCTGAAACGATTTCTCCTGCAATCTGATTTTGTGGCCATTCCGCCGCACCTCGGAGGCTCGAAGATCAACCTCAAAATCCTCGAACCGGGCTTTCTCTGAAATGTTGGGTGTGTATTGGCGATTCATTGTTTACCTTCTCGCGCCAGAGATTTCAGTATTATGCCCCGCCTTCTATTAATCGAATGAGCTACTCATAAATTAATACACCTAACTATTTATTGGTTGGAAGTTTCTCACACAGCCCCCGTACCGGCTCGACGGCCCGGCACGTTCTCGACCTCGGTTCGAGGCGTCTTTGCGCCGTTAGATGCCGCAATCGAAACTTGGGGTTGGAAGCAGTCCAAGGATTTTTCACTTTTTCTCGGAACTATAGTCGCGCCCATTTATTGAAGGGTTTATTGAGCGCAATGTTGCATTTGGTTAAGCGCCGTATTCCGAAGTTCACATTTTTCTTCACAAATACGGATGAGCCGATGCAGGTGAAATAGTTTGCGGACCCTACCAGACTAAGACGTCCCGCTAACACCTTACGCCATTTTTCAGAAGCAATTCGCACGATGGCAATTACACAGTTAGGTTCCGTTTAGACCAATTTAGGTTGCTCCCGCGCCGATTGTGGGGATGCACTTGCATTAACCCCTCCGAGGCGTCCCCGACCTCCGAGCTTCCTTATTTTGCAGGGTCGGCCGCTCGAAGGCGCGTCGAGCGAAGTTGGGGCCTCCCAAAATCGAATGCGAGAGGTGTCTTTGATGAAGACGAAAAAGGCAGGGATGCTCGGAATTCTGTTCCTCGCCGTTTTGGCAGTTCTTGCGCCATGCGCGTCGGCACAGGAATCAGCGGCCAAAGGTACGCTGAACGGCACGGTGGTTGACTCAACCGGCGGAACCATTGTCGGTGCGTCGGTCACACTTTCCGGTCCTTTCGGGGACGTGAATCAACTCACGAATGGTTCCGGAGTTTTCATTTTTCAGGACCTGGTTCCAGGAGCCTATAAGATCCGGATCGAGATGAAGGGCTTCAAGACCTCGCAGGTTGCCGGAGTGACCATAAACGTGGGAAGCGTTACAGCCATCCGCGTTCCATTGGAGCCAGGCAGCATCACCACCACCGTTGAGGTAGTGGGCACCGCGGTTAGCGTGGATACGACATCCACTGCCGTGGCGACCAACATCGACGATGAGTTCTTCAACAAGCTTCCTCTGGAGCGCGGCGTCGCGGGCCTGTTCTACCTGGCTCCTGGCGTCGTGAGTGGCGGCGGCACTGGCTCCTCGAATCCATCCATTGGTGGCGCCACGGGCCTTGAGAACCTGTATATCGCCGACGGCGTCAGCATCACCGACACAGCCTTTGGCGGATTGGGCTTGTATTCCCGCGTGTACGGCTCGGTGGGCACGGGCATCAACCTTACGTTCATCAAGGAAGTGCAGATAAAGACCGGCAGCATTCAGCCGCAGTACGGCGGGGCAACGGGCGGCGTCGTCCAGATCGTAACCAAATCCGGCGGCACCAGTTATCACGGCGCAATCGCCGGTTACGCTCAGCCAAACCAGTTTGAGGCCAAGCGATTGAATGTTGATGATTTCGATCTCGCAAATCCCTTTGGTTCCGTGCTACACCAGGCAAACTTTGATGTTTCCGGCGAAATCGGCGGGCCTGTTCCGGGGTTGAAAAATAAGCTCTTCTTTTTCGGTTCGTTTGATCCATCAAGAGTCGACACCCTGGCAATGTCTCCGCCTCTGGACGGCAACGCTGCATTTGGTGCCCTCGGCGGGAGACAGTTGAGCTTGAATTATGCTGCCAAGCTGACCTTCAAGCTCAACGACAAGAACACCATAGAAGGATCGGTCTTTGGCGATCCTACGAGCTCAAATTCGTTTCCGTGGTCACGCTTGACGATGGGCGTTAACGGCATCCCCAATAACACCAACTTCAGCAAGCTGAACTTCGGAAATCGTGACGTGGTGGCACGCTACAATGGCACGCTCTCTCCGAGCTGGATCCTCAACCTGGATGTCACCTGGCAGCACAATAAATTTACTGAAACCGGCTACGATAATGCCGATTCCCGAATCGTTGATGAGACCCAGACACTCGTTGGAGCTGCTGGTGGTTCGGGCATTCCCGCCGGTGTTCAACAAGGGCAGTTTACTTCGGTTGGTAGGGGATTCGTGGAAAATACCCGTGACGAAAGCTATGGCGCCCATATCAACACAACAAAAATCGTGAATTTCTGGGGCCAGCATGCCTTCGACATCGGTTATGGTTACAATCGCCCCTACTACGATGGCGAGCGCACCAATTCAGGTCCGGCGCTTACCGCTCCGGTTCTCAACCAGGACGGCGCCCTCGCCGGTTTCGGTTTCCAATGCACAGGAACGGGCGCGACCACGCATTGTCCGTGGTCGGGTACTACCGCTAACTACCTGTGGACCCTCAACAACCTCCAAAATACCGATCCCAACGGCGCTAACTACTGCCCAACAGGTGGTGGGGGGACCAGAGCAGTATGCGCTTTGATGAACGTTCCTGGTTTAGGACCGAACGGAACCTCAGCGTTTGTGCCCGTGGCGCTTGAGGAATTCCGTAGCGAGTTCGGCGTCTCCCCCGATGGGTTCAAACACTTCGACACGACCGGAAGAATTCATTCCGCGTACGCGAACGATAGTTGGACGATCAACAAATACGTGACCGTGAATGCCGGCCTCCGCTGGCAGCAGGAGCGCTTGATTGGAGAGAACACTCAGTACACGTTCACAGACAACTGGTCTCCCTCTCTTGGGGTGACCGTGGATCCATTCGGTGACCGCAAGAACAAGTTCTGGTTCAGCTTCGGGCGTTATAACTACAACCTGCCTCTCGATCTGGCAGAGCGCTCTTTGACGAACGAGCTCGACCTGTTCAGCGTAGCTCTGGTTCCTGCTTTCACGGTGAATGCGAACGGAGACAGAGTGGCCACACTCAACAGTTTCGGCACGGTGACCCCGATCATTGACAGCGCCCACACATTGAACAATGCAGTGGGTTCGCCGTTCGGCGGCATATTCGGCTCAACCGAAAGCTTGGAAGGAATTCACTCCTCGACCAAGCTGACGTATGAGGATGAATACGTGCTGGGCTTAGAGCATGAGTTCTCGCATGGAGTCATACTCACAGCGAGATACATGCACCGCAGCCTCAGGAGAATCGTCGAGGACACTGGCGGTATCGCGCCGGAAGCGGCAAACGCCGGAATCGCCCAGCAGTTCTCGATCACCAATCCGAAGAAAAGCCTCGACATCTTCACCAACCCTCAGGAATTCGACTTTACAGGCACTACGGTTCCTGACCCGAGTAGCCCCACGGGAAAGAGCTTCGTGGCTGGTGTACTGCCGGCTGCCTGTGTGCCGTCAGCAGATGCGGGGAAGCCTTTAATTCCTTCGGGCGACATAACGTTTAACTTCCCAACGAACAGCTTCGGCGCCCCTATCACCGATCCTCAGGGAAACAACGGCGCTTGCTTCAGTTCAACTGGGCTTGGCGTCAACGGCCAGCCGGAGGGTAGCCTCAGTCCAGACGGTATTCCCGATGGCTTTGCTGATCCGGTACACAAGTATTGGGCCATGGTATTCGAGGTCAACAAGTCGTTCTCTCACAACTGGCAATTGCGTGCGAACTACACCATCTCGAAGGTTTTCGGAAACTTCGAGGGTGCCTTCCGCAACGACAACGGCCAGTCCGACCCGGGCATCAGCTCATTGTTCGACTTCACGGAAGGAAACTTCAACCAACTCGGTGGTCAAACGACCCCTGGTATATTGAACCAGGACCGCCAGCAAGTGGCGAACGGCTACTTCAGCTACGTGTTTGATCACGGCAAGTTGAAGAACCTGACCCTGGGTACGGGCGTCAGCGTCGCAACCGGTACTCCGGTTACGGAGTTGGCTTCACACCCCGTTTACCTCGACTCTGGTGAAATTCCAATCGGAGGGCGCGGTGCGCTTGGCCGCACACCTACGACTGGGACCGTCAATTTTCACACCGACTATGTGTGGAGTATGTCGGAACGGTTCCATCTCCGCTTTGGTGCTGACCTCTTCAACGTGGCCAACACGAAGCGAATCAATTTCATCGGCTCGAACGTCGACCTAAAGTTCGGCGTCCCAAATGCGGATTTCCTGAAGCCATCAACGGTAGGGGACACCCTTTTTGTTAGCTCCCTACCTTCCGGCATTCAGGCTCCGTTCAACGCTCGGCTGTTCATGCGGCTCGAGTTCTAACAAACCTGCTCAACCCGAGGGGGAGTGTCATACACTCCCCCTTTTTTTTCGCGCGTTCAGACGCTACGGCCGGTGAGTAGCCTGGGCAGTCTTTTAGGATAATAGCTGCGGCCAACAATCGATTTCTCAGCTCTCCATTCGTTATAACGCGGGGCGTACGAGAAGCGATGACGTCTCTCGCTTCAAGAGACAAACGAACTCCAAGACATCCCTAAACGGAGGCGTCAGCATCATGACAAATAACAAATAAGCCAGCGTTAATTCTTGAAGTCACTTTTGAGAGCCGAGCCTCAGGGAGGAACCCAATGAACGGACAGAAAGTTAAGGCAGTTGCATTGGGAGCGTGGGTGTTATTTATCACCCTGGGCGCGGTACGCCAAGCGCAAGCGGCGGACGAAAAGACTCAGTACCCGAGCATGCCGCCCCTAGAC
>DATNKB010000040.1:0-10017 GCA_035603595.1 Candidatus Dormiibacterota bacterium | reverse complement strand
TCCAGCGCCAACGCACGGGCGATGGCCACTCGCTTTGCCATGCCACCGGAAAGTTGATCAGTGGACAGATCCAGGTCCTTGTCGGGATCCAAGGCAACCTCACGCACCACTTCAGACACCCTGCGACGAACAGTGGATTCGCCAAGATCTTGGACTTCGCGTAGCGGCAGAGCGATGTTGTAGCCCACCGTTCTTCCCGACAGCAACGCATTGCTCTGGAACACAACTGCCCAGTGCCGCTCAAGGCTTTTCATTCCCGTGGCATTCAGAGTGGACAGATCGACCAGAGGTGAGCCCACAGATTCATGGTTTGCGACGAGAACGCCTCCTCCGTCGGGTCGATCGAGTCCGATGATAAGCCGCAGGAAAGTCGATTTGCCGTTCCCCGATCCTCCCACGATGGCGATCATCTCGCCGCGATGCACCTCCAAGTTAATGCCGTCAAGCACGCTACGGCTGCCGAATGATTTGTGTAGGTTCTCAACGCGGATCTCGAGAGCAGGGGACTGTCCGGCTTCGCGATTTTGTGTTTGTGCCTGCGGCAAGAGTTGTTCGCTCATTTCGATTTCGACTTTCCGTGTGACAGAATTGTTGCCCGGGCAGCCGAAGCAGCGTCTGCTCCTGGATTCATCCGAGACACCTTCAGCGCTGTTGTTCCTATCCAGGTCAGGGCACGACCGCAATCGAGGATTCGGTCGTCATTTCGGGACGATTCTCATCTTTACTACGAGCCTGACTTTCGATTTCGCCTGCCTCGGCCCACGTCGACTCCATCAAACGCGAATCTTGGGGCGAGAGTATTTGCATCGTGACGATGACTGCCGGCACGAGAAGGATGATCGTTACACAGATCCACATCAGGGATGCGGCGAGTTGCTGATCTTCGAGCGGCGGAATATTGAGAAGCCGGGGCGCGGAGTTGTAAGAGACATAGACGACTCGATCGCAGAAGGCGAGAAAACCAGAAAGCGCGTCACAGGGCAACGTGGCGGCGAAAAGATACAGCGGAACCGACCATCGAGGCCAGCGTGCGGTGCTCGGCCACGGCTGGACTACGGGCCACCAAAACAAGAGCCCGGCGCCTAGAAAGGAGGCGTGCTCCAAATTGTGCAGCCAGTCATTACGCAACGCCGCTTCAAACACCGCGGGAACGTGCCATGCGATCAAAGCAAGGGTGGCCACGAGCCAACAGATCGCAGGATTTGTGATCAGATGGCCGAACCTTCTAAGAGGAGCCCATCTGAAAAACGGTCCTACGACTCTTCGCGCGGTCAGTTGTGGAAGTCCTTGAAGCAACGGCAGCGTTGGAGCCCCAAGGAGGATGAAGTACGGGCCGATGGCCATGAGTAAGAGATGCTGCACCATGTGAACGGTAAGGGACACATCGTCAAACGCAGCCAAAGGGGAGCCGATGGCGATCCAAATTGAGATGATTCCCGCAAGAAATGCGGCAAGCCTCCACGCCGAAAACAGATTCGGAAAGACGGCGTGCAAACGAATCCAACCCCGTACGTAGACAGCGACGGTGAGGCCCAAAGCCAAGTTGACACCGAGCGGAGCCGACCACGATTGCAAGATGGCTTGGGCGTCAGGGGTCATGGCAATTTCATTGATGGCTCGAAGACGGCGCACCCGTACCCGGTTCGATTGCGAGCGCGCGCGAGGCGTTCCGTGCAGGCTGCTGCCCTGGGGGATGCAACGTCTCGAGAAATGCCACAATCGCCGTGGTCTCCGCCGGGCTCAGGTTCTTGCCATACGCAGGCATGTTTCCGCCCCCTTGGATCACCTGCCGGATGAGTTGATCTTGCGTTAGTCGCACGGCCACGGCATCTAGAGCCGGACCACGCTTTCCGCCTTGGTCGCCGAGCGAATGGCAGTTGTGGCACTGCTTTGCCTGAAACACAAGAGCGCCTTGCCGCTCAAGAGCGGAGCGGCTGTGGAGAAATTCGGGCGGGATCGGGTCACCGCTCCAGGCGTCCATGATGGGACTCCACGGCGTATGTTGAGCCAGGTGTGTGAATGTTGCCAGCGCAACCACAACCAATAGAATTGTGAGTACAGCAACGGGCCTGCGCCGCCAGCTCTTCTCGCCTTCGCCGAAGAGAAATGGTAAGAGAACCAAGGCGAGAATCCCGACCACCGGACCGATGAGCAGAGCGGGAGTTTCCATGGAGGGCGGCAAGAACGAGAGTACTGCGTAAAGCCACAAGAAGAAGAGATCGGGGCGCGGCGAGGTTTGAATAATTGTTGGATCAGGCGGGCCTGACGGACCGAAAGGACCAAAGTAAGCGGCGCACAGACCGATCGAAAGCAAGATGAAAGCGGCAAAAAACATATCCTTCCAGATCGCGTCGGGAACGAACGGAATCCCGTCGGTTTTTGTGAGCGCGTGGTACTCCTTTATGTAGGTAGCCTTGCGCACTATCCGTCCCGGCACGGGCCATTCATTGATTCCGAGCTTCAGAACCATCAAAAGATGAACGCTCACGAATGCAATGAGAAGTCCGGGGATGACGAAGACGTGAAGCGCGAAGAACCGTGAGAGTGTCGCACCCGCGATAATCGGGCCCCCGAGCATTAAGTTGACGGCCCATGGCCCGATCCCGGGCACACGGCTTGCGATCGACGCGCCGATTCCGAGACCCCAGTAAGCGTCTTGATCGAACCTCAAAACTTGCCCGGTGAAGGCCATGCCGAGAGTGACAAGCAAGAGAAAGACGCCGATGACCCAGGTGAGCTCGCGCGGGTATTTGTAGGCACCAAATAGGAAGACCTGAACCATGTGGATCAGAACGATCGCCACCATAAAGTTCGAGCCCCAACCGTGAAGAGCTCGAATGTACCAACCGAGCGCAACGTTGTGATTGAGAGTCTGGAGGCTGCTCCAAGCTTCACCCGCAGACGGCACATAGATAAGGGCGAGCATGATGCCGGTAACGATTTGAAGTATAAACACGACGAAGGCAGCGCTGCCAAATACGTAAAACCAACTGGAGGTTTCGCGAGGTATCCGATGTTCCATCGTTTCGCGAATAGACGTGCCAACCTGAAGGCGCGCGTCGAGCCACTCGCCAATGGATTCGATCAGACGCATGGTCGTATCTCGGTGACGATATTTGAAGCAGTGGGGCTGCCTGGCGTGGGCATTTCGCCCGCATTGATGAATAGCCGTCCGCTTTCGATCCTATAGTGGTATTCAAACAGACCGCGTTCTGGAGGGCCGGAGGCGCGGGAACCGTCTTGATAGTAGGCGCCACCATGACATGGGCACATAAACAGGCTCGATTGTGGGAACCAGCGAACCGGACATCCGAGGTGCGCGCAGTTGATCGCGAAGACCTGGAAGTTTTGCCCGTCCACATTGCGAACCCAGCACGCGATGTCTGCCGTATCCCCATCGGTGGGATTCACAATGGGATTGCGATAAGTAGCGAGGCGAGTCTGGCCGGAAGGGAACTGTTCGAGATTACCAAGTGGAACCCACGATTCGTAGCCTCCCTTACGTCCGCGCGCAACAGGAGAGAGAAGATAACGCACAATGGGCACGGCGAGAATAGCGGCGACGATTCCATTGAGGAGGATTCCGATCTTCATCAGCACATCGCGTCTGGTAAAACCGCCTGGGAGCGTCATCGAGCTTCTCCTGCTGTCTTTGCGACACTCGGATAGGGTTGACCGGGGAATTTCGGCCGCTGGGAGGCGAGCCATGCCACAACATCGGAGACATCCTGCGTTGACATCGGCTTCCCCGGCACGTTATTTCGCCAGTCGGGAGCTCCGAGTTCGGGACGGCCCACGATCACGAGTGTCCGAAGTTCCTGATCGTTGAGCAGGGCAAGAAATGAGCCATCCACGATCGAGCTGGCCTTTTGTCCGCCTCGGCCTCCGGCACCATGACACGAAGAACAGTAGTTGGCGTAAACCTCCGATCCGCGCGAAGGATTGCCAAGCTCGGATGAAGAGTACGGAGGCGGACTCGTGCCCTGCAAAGCATCCGGCTTCGACCAGCGTTCGCGAATGCCGCCGACGATCAAATCGATCTGTTTGCTGGTGAGCATGCCGCCAGCGCTTTGCGCGAAAGCAGGCATCGCAGTCCCTGCGATCCCGTTCGCCGCCGCGCGCCGAACCACTGCGTCGTCTGCAACTGCGAGATACACCGGGTCGGCGAGAGCAATGGCAGCCCCGCCTTTACCGTCCGGGCCGTGGCAACCCGAGCAGTTCTGCGCGTAAAGAATCTTGAAATCTGAAATGTCGCCCGGAACGATCGGAACTTCGATTGTGGACGGCCTACCGAATACACCGCTGCATCCGCACAAAATAACAGCAGAAAGGCTCGCGATCCCGAGGACGAGGTGTCGGAACCTCATTTTGATTCACCCGGCCTTGGCTTTTCCCTTGTCATTCCCGGAGCCTCAATACCCGCGCGGATCGCAAACGGCACGAACTGGTGAGTTGGCACGCGCTCTTGGCGCATAACAACCAAACCGGCGACGATGCCGAAAGCAAACTGCGAAGCAATGAACCACAGCCAGTCGATATGCTTGTTCAGCAAGGGATTTAGGAGCTCAAGCATGCTGTAGAGCAAGCCCGTCCAAAGAATCGGCGCGATGATCCCTCCCAGAAGAATTGGCCGGCGTGGAAACATCGGAAGCATGGCTCCATACAGCAGCCCGACTAGCAGAGACGTGAGCAGGTGGATGACGACGGCAATAGAAAAGCTACCCAAGTGGAAAGTATCAAGCGACGCCGTTCCGAACCGGAGGAATTCAGAATAGGCGGTCGCTGCCAGCAGATTGATCGGATACCAGATGCTTCCTTGTTTAATCAATCCGTAAAGGCATGCGAGTACAGCCATGGCCACACTTCCAGCGAGGCCACCTTTGATTCCTGCCGAAACTGGATACGTTTCCAATGGCAGCAGCGCGCGGGAGAGCTCTGGCGCCACCGCGAGCCGTTCGACTTCGCGCCGAGAAGTAGTAGCGACGAATGGTATTTCCGCGGTGACTCGAAGTATTTCTTCCTTCTCTTGAGGGAGGACATTGCGAAACCAACCAACGCACGCGGTCACCGCCAGAATCGCACCCAGAATGCTGAGGGAAGCGTTCGTGACCAGGCCTGCGAACAGCAGAGTGATGCCGAACGCAAGAATGATGGGCCAAGCTGTTGGCGCGGGCAGTGTGATCGTGCCTGGCGCGATGTCAGCTGCCTCTGCTCTTGAATTAGAAGAATCCATGTGACTCTGCTTCCTTCAGCGACCGATGATGTAAACCACCGTGAAAACGACGACCCACACCGCATCAACGAAATGCCAATACATCGAAAACACCTCGACACGCTCGCCGTGCACCGGTTCCACTTTGCCTAAGAGCGTGAAAATCATGGCAAGGACAATCCCAATCAATCCTACGGTGACGTGAAAGGCGTGCAGACCGACCAGCGAGTAATAGGTCGTGCCAAAGAGATTCGTACTGACGGTCAGTCCCTTTTCGAAAATCAAGTGCTGCCATTCGCGACCCGTTCCGACCAGAAAAATAGTGCCTAGAACCATCGTGACGAACCACCACAATCCAAACGCGTTCACTCTTGCGCTACGCAGCGCTCTCACAGCCAGATGAATCGTCAGACTGCTCGAGAGCAGGCAAATGGTGTTGAAGATGGGAATTTCGAGCACGTCTTTCGGCATCGGCCCGGACAAACTTTTGCCGATATAAAAGATGTACGCGACCACGAAAATCGTGAAGATCGCGCATTCAGCGACAATCAGTGAAATCATCCCCACTCGCCCGCGCGAGGGAAGAATCCACTCCGGCTCAGTCCTCGTTGGTGCAACCACTGCGGCGCTCAATCGAGTTCTCCTCTACTCATATTTCCAATCCGGATCTTCCGGGTGCTTGAGGTCCCAGAGCGGACGGCGGCTATGAACAACCGGAATCGTCGCGAAATTGTAGTCTGGCGGAGGTGAGGTTGTGGACCATTCGAGCGTCCACGCATCCCACGGGTCGTTACCGGCCGGCTCGCCCTTAAAAAGTGACCAGAGCAGGTTCACAACGAATACGAGCACGCCGGCTGCTTGAAAGACCACTCCGATTGTGACGATCAGGTTCCAGATTTCCCATCCGCGCCCCGGTTCGTAAGTGTAGATCCGGCGGGGCATACCTAAGATTCCCGGGATATGCATGAAGTCAAAAGTCATATGGAAACCGATTAAGAAAAGCCAGAAATGGCATTTCCCAAGAACCTCGTCATACATCCGGCCGCTCATCTTCGGGAACCAGTAATAAAAGGCTCCGAAGAGCGCAAATAGAATTCCTCCCACGATGACGTAATGAAAATGCGCGACCACAAAATAGGAGCCGCTGAGCTGCCAGTTGAACGGAGAGGCACCCAGCATGATTCCCGTAAGGCCAGCGATCAGGAATTGGAACAGAAAGCCAATGCAGAAAAGCATCGGAGTCCGGAAGTGAATCTTTCCGCCCCACATCGTCCCCAGCCAATTGAAGATCTTAATTCCTGTGGGAACACCAACGGCCATCGTGGTGATGGTGAAGAAGCTGTTTGCGTAGGAATTCATCCCGACTGTGAACATGTGATGAGCCCAAACACTAAGGCTCACGAAACCGATGCAGACCGTCGCCGCCACCATCACCGGATACCCGAATATCGGCTTGCGGGAAAAAACAGGGACAATTTCCGACAGGAAAGCGAACGCGGGAATAATCAGGACGTACACCTCTGGATGTCCGAAAATCCAGAAGAAGTGCATCCAAAGAACGGCCGACCCTCCAGCCTGCGTGTCAAAGAAGTGCCCGCCGAGATAACGGTCAATGCATAGCATCGCCTGAGCTGCGGTGAGCGGCGATACGGCCAGAATAACCATCCCGCCCATTACAAGGTTTAGCCACGCCAGGAGCGGCATTTTTCCAAGAGTCATTCCGGGGCAGCGCATGCACAAGATCGTGGTTATGAAATTCACAGCGGTACCAATGCTGCCGACACCCGACACGAGCAGGGCCAGCGTCCAGAAATCGGTACTGTGCCCGACTGAGAACGCGCGAGAAGTAAGCGGCGCATAAGCCCACCATCCAACGTCAGGCGCATTCCCGGCGCCGTAAAGTCCATTGCCGCCGACGAAACTGAAGTAAAGAAGCAGCCCTCCAAACGCTGTCATCCAAAAACTGAAGGCGTTTAGCCGTGGAAAGGCCATGTCCCTGGCGCCAATCATCAAGGGAATCAAATACGTGCCGAAACCAAACAGGATCGGCATGGCCACGAAAAAAATCATTGTGGTGCCATGCATCGTCATCATGCGGTTGAAAACTTGAGGAGAAACGAACTGATTGTGCGGAACGATCAACTGTACGCGGATGATGGTGGCTTCGACACCGCCAATTACGAGAAATATAAGGGAGTAGACGATATAGAGAATCCCCAGCTTCTTGTGATCGACGGTGACGATCCAATCGTGCAACCTCTCGCTGATTGGCCGGCCAATCTCGGCGGTTCCTGTGATCGCAATTGTTTCAGAGGCCATCGCTATTCTCTTCTCATCGCTCTTCTCATCGGAGCGTCTCGAGGTATGTGGTGAGCGCGTCCAGATCTTTTTCGCTCAGCTGCATTGCTGGCATCAACGAGCCCGGTTTGATCGCGTCGGGATTCCGGATCCACAGTTTGAGTTGTTCAGGAGTGTTCGGAGCGGCCCCTGAAGCTATCGTGTCTCGACTCATCAGATGAGTGAGGTCCGGACCAAATCGCCCGTCCGCCACTGTTCCCGAGATGGCATGACAGTTCACGCAGGCCGTGGTTTCAAAGACCTGTCGGCCCTGCTCCGCCGAACCGTTCAACACTGCCGGCTTTTTTTCTTCCTGAACCCACCGATCAAACTGTTCCGGCGAATCAACGTACACGCGCAACAGCATCTTGGCATGCTGCGTCCCGCAGTACTGAGCGCATTGGCCCAGATACACTCCCGTTTCATGCGGCTCGATCCACATGTGATTGATGCGGTTTGGAATTAGATCCGTCTTTCCGGCAAGACGCGGCACCCAGAAACTGTGGTCCGTATCCGCCGAACTCAGGGTCATGAACGTCGGTGTGGGATGGGAAGGGTTGCTCACAGGCACATGCAGTTCATTAGCTGTGACTACGCCCAAGGCGGGATAACGGAATTCCCACCAGAATTGATGGCCGATGGCGACGACCTCAATCGCACCGGGCGGCTGAGGAGCATCCTGGATTGAATGGATCACCCGTGCCGTGACGAGAAATAGCACAAGCACGATCAAGACAGGAATCACGATCCAGGCAATTTCCACCTGATTGCTGCCGTAAACCTGCGGCGGCTCGCGACCGTCGTCGTCGCCGCGCCTGCGATATTTTGAAATCGCATACACAAGCAAGCAGAAGACAACCGCAAAAATCGCACCCGTAATTGTCAGCACCACCATCGACAGCCGAAAGATCGAATCCGCGGGTGTCGACTGCGGTCTGAATATGCTGGGAATCTGGGAAGGATCCGCCGGCCCACCAAAGCAAAGTCTCGCGGCCAGCAAGAAGCCGGCAATCAATACACCGATGCCGGCGATCTTGCTCACCAGCCTCCGAGTTTGCTCGCTATATCTCATTTGTGCGGAGCGGCCGCTCTAGTTCGGGTACGGCACACGGAGCAGGGTACCCGAGGTCGACGGCAAAACGTAGCGAACGCCGAAATATACCATGCTGAGATGCGCGTTCTTGGGAGCGTCTGGAGCTACGAACCATGGAGCGCGAGTCAGATAAGAATACTGAACGTACGATTGCAGCGCTCCATATCTTGGGTCCTTCCAGAAAGTCTGCAGCCAATCAAAAGTCGCCTGCTGAATGGCGCGGTTATTTGTGTTGGGCGAGCCCGGTCCGCCATATCCGATAATCGTTCCAGGCTCCGCCGTATTTGTGGTATCGGGGAAGAAATTCCGTCCAAAGTAATCTGCTCCGTAGTAAACGGCAAAGGCTTGCTTATCGGTCGCTCTCCATTCGATGCCTGCTGAGGCCGCCCCTGCATGCACCATGGATAAACTGATATCAGTCCCGGCCAAATTCGGACGAACCACAAGCTGCGGTCCCGTGGCTACCAGATAGTGAGCGCCGCCGTCACTCCAAAAAATGTTGCCCAGCAGCACAAGCTTTGGCAGTAATTCATAGTTCGCAGCGAACTGGCCGCCGCCACCGACGGCCAAGTGTTGCTTGAACGAACCCTCCCCAACCGGCTTCACGGTTGCGTGCGCGCCGGTGACGAACCCGGCGGCTTCCGCATGAAAATGTCGTCCCGAAAAATCCCGATCGTAGGTGACCTTGGAAAGAATATCTGGGAAAGCATTCGCGGCGCCGATTTGCGAGCCGTTGTCGAACTGAGGCCCGACGGAAGTGAAGGCCGCCGGCAGCGCGACGAAGGTGCCGATGAACTGATTCGAGGTCTCGATGCCCACTCCCATCGCCCAATGTTCGTTGGCGTGGTAGGCGACGCGAAACTCGGCGGCGCGTGTGTAAGCCAGACCGACTCCGATGTTCTGATCCTCGTTGTAAGTAATGGCGAGATCTGCGGGAATCGGTCCTATGCCGGTGCGGTTAGGGGTCAGCCAACTCCACGTTTGCCCGCCAAGGAACTCCCATTTGCCCCGCCTGGAGTCCCCGAAATACAGCCGCAGACGGTTGGTGTGCGGGTTCACGCTCTGATACACGCCAGGAGCATCATTGCCGCTGAAATCGCCCTCGACATAGCCGATGATTTCGGCGCCGCGAAATTTGTCCTTGACCATCAAGTTGAGGCGCGAATACTGCGCTGTAGTACGAAATTCGCTGATATTTCCCTGCGGGGTGTTGCTGAAGGGTATCGAGGCAAAAGACGTGGCGATGTTGCTCTGCGTGTTGGTTGTGCGGAAGATATTCTCGAAATCGACGAATCCTCCGGGAGTCAGGACTGCGTCGCCGATCTTGAACCCCTGGGCGGGCGACTGCGCCTTTTCTTGATCTTGCTGAGTTGGC
>DATNKB010000039.1:0-3651 GCA_035603595.1 Candidatus Dormiibacterota bacterium | reverse complement strand
TGTAGATCACATCGGGATTCTGTGGGTCGATGGTGATGCTGTTGAAGTACCAGGCGCGACTGGTGAGACGAGGATCCGTGTTCTCCAAGGTCCAGGTATCGCCGCCATCGTCGGAGCGGTACAAACCTGCCTTCTTCGCCTGGATGAGTGCGTAAACGCGTTTACCATCTGCGGCAACGTCGATGCCGATGCGTCCCCAATCACCTTCCGGCAGACCAGTGTTGAGCCGAGACCATGTCTTGCCGGCATCTTGGGAGCGGTACAGGCCGCCACCCGGTCCGTCGATAGGAGCATAGGTGCTCCATGGCGGACGATGCGAATTCCACGCGCCCGCAAACAGGAGCTGCGGGTTCCCGAGACAAATCGCTAGGTCTGAAATGCCAATCTCGGGTCCTTGATCCAGGGCCTTGATCCAATGCGCCCCTCCATCAACGGTTTTGTAAACTCCGCGCTGCTCATTTGGTCCGTAGGCGTGACCGAGAGCGCCGACGTAGACGATGTTCGGATCTCGAGGATCAATTACGATTCGGCTGATTTGGCGGGTATTCTCCAAGCCTACGTGGGTCCACGTCGAGCCGCCGTCGGTCGATTTGTAAACGCCATTGCCGCTAGACAAGTCGGATCGAATGTCGGACTCGCCAGTTCCGGCAAAGATCGTCTTAGGGTCGGATGGTGCAAGCGCGATTGCCCCGATCGAGCCGACTGGGTGATTGTCAAAGATTGGCCGCCAGACAGTCCCAGCGTCCGTAGTTTTCCAGATGCCGCCATTGACCGCACCGAAATAAAAGGTTGTCGAATCGCCGGGCACGCCTGCGACGGCAACCGCGCGACCTCCACGGAATGGGCCAATGAGCCGCCATTTTAGGCCGCTCATAAGTTGCGGAGGCACTGACTGGGCAGCTGCGCACCCCGGAAGTAGAAGAATGAAGAGCGCGATGAAACTCTGATGGACGCACGACCTAAGTTTGTGCAAGTGGCAATCCCTCACTGGGCAGCCAGTTTACTGGAAAACACAAAGCTATTGACGATGTAGCGCGCGGACTAGCGACATCACTCGCCGGAACAACTCTCATAGCGGTCCACACTCGCGCCAGTCGGAGATACAATCTCGAACAATTAGACCTACGCAAACAAACATGACTGTAGGCGATACCGGCGGCTCGCGAAAGGCGCGGCGCACCATGGGGTTTGAAGGGAAATGGCTCGCGGAACTCACTCATGACGAGCGCAATACTCTGATCGCCACATTCGGCGGCTGGGCGCTCGACGGCATGGACGTGATGGCGTACAGCTTCGTGGTTCCTACCCTGATGACGACGTGGCATATCACCGGAGGCGAAGCGGGGCTACTCGCTACCAGTGCGCTGCTTATCTCCGCGGCTGGTGGCTGGCTCGCCGGGCTGCTCGCGGATCGTTACGGCAGGGTGCGCATCCTTCAACTTACCATCGCGTGGTTTGCGCTTTTTGCTTTCCTGAGCGGACTGACGAACTCCTGGTGGCAATTGCTTTTCACGAGGGGCCTGCAAGGGTTGGGCTTCGGCGGTGAGTGGGCAGTGGGCTCGGTACTGATGGGAGAAGCGATTCGCGCCCAGCATCGCGGGAAGGCTGTGGGCACGGTGCAAGCAGGCTGGGCGATCGGCTGGGGACTTGCGGCGCTTTGTTATGCACTTCTGTTCTCGTTTCTGTCCCCGACAATCGCATGGCGAGGGATGTTTTTAATCGGCATTTTGCCAGCGCTGCTCGTCTTCTACATTCGCCGAAACGTCCCAGAGCCACAGGTGTACAGCAAAACTCGTCAAACTATCGCTGCGGGCCACGCAGTGAGCGTTTTCGAAATTTTCCGTCCCAATCTCCTTCACATCACGGCGCTGACTTCCCTGACGGCGATCGGAGCACAGGGCGGCTACTACGCGATCACCACCTGGCTGCCGACCTTTCTCAAGACTCAGCGCCACCTTTCCGTTCTGACTACTGGCGGATATCTCGCTGTTGTAATCGCGGGGTCGTTCGCCGGCTATTTGGTAAGCGCCCATCTGGCTGACTGGCTCGGACGCAAAGCGACGCTCATTCTCTTTGCCGTGGGTTCGTTCGCAACCGTCGTGGGCTACACACACTCACCGATTGGCAATCCTCTGATGCTCGGGCTGGGATTCCCGCTCGGATTCTTTGCTTCGGGCGTTTTTAGCCCGATCGGCGCGTTCTTCACCGAGCTTTTCCCCAACCGACTACGCGGGTCGGGCCAGGGCTTCTCCTACAGTTTTGGACGGGCCCTCGGCGCCATCTTTCCCACGCTCGTTGGATACCTCAGTGCGACGATGTCTTTGAGCCACGCTATTGCCGTCTTTGCAGTGGCTGCCTATGCGCTTATGATCCTCGCTGTCGTTTTGCTTCCCGAAACTCGAGGTCGTGATCTTCACGCTTTCGATTGACGCGGGGACGCGAAACGTCTTCTCGCTTAATATTACCTATCAATAGTCCTCGATGCGTAAGGTCGCGCTTCAGAGTTCCGGCCACTCGGACTGGCAAGACCGTTACTTACATGTACGGCCTCTAACGATTTGGGCCGAGGACATACAATCCACCATCGACGAGGATGGTTTGGCCGGTAACAGCAGTGGCTGAGCAGGCCAGAAAAAGCGCAACTTCGGCGCACTCGTCAACGGTTGCCAGGCGCTTCAAAGGCGTTGCCACTTCTTCGGCTGTAAAATCGGAGTCGGAATCCGGCCGGCCGGCGAAGTGGGTACGGATAAGTCCCGGAGAAATTGCATTCACTCGAATTTCGGGAGCGAGAGCGCGAGCGAGGGATTTCGTCATGGTGATGACACCTGCTTTGGCGGCAGCGTAGGCCATCGAGCTTCCCACGCCAGTGGAGCCCGCGACGGACGCGACGTTGACGATTGCGGCGCCGGGTTGCCTTCTGAGTAGTGGGGTAGCCGCTCGCACGCAGTAGAAAAGGCCACGGAGATTGACATCGAACGTTTTATCCCAAATGTCATCGGTGAGGCTTTCGAGTTTGCGATGAGGAACGCGAGTGCTCCACCCTGCGTTATTGACGAGGACATCGAGGCGACCAAGCTCCCGCGCAACCTTCTCGAACATCGCGGATACTTCAAATTCAACCGAAACATCGGCTGCAACCGGCATCGCAGCGCCTCCGGCTGCGCGAATCTGCGCGACCAATTGGTCGGCTATCTCGCGCGAACTGCGAAAATTAACGGCGACATGCGCCCCTTCACGAGCAAAACGCTCAGCGATGGTGCGTCCGATTCCAGTAGTGGCGCCGGTGACGAGAGCCGTCTTCCCTTGCAGGATCATCTCTTTTTTCGTGCCCGATTTCTTGTGTGCGGCTACTTCTTTTCGATCTCGTTCGCAAATTTGGATGAATCACGGTACTTCACCGTTTGCAGATGCTCGCAATAAAGGACCAGCTCGCCCGGGACTTTGAAAACTTCGTAAGAGACCCGCACCATTCCCATCGTCGCATATTTCGGCCGCTTTTCGAGATTGGTGCGAATCGTGTAGAGAGTGTCGCCTATGAATACTGGCTTGATGAACCTCAACTTGTCGTAACCGTAGCTAAAGGTGTCGATGTTGTTGTGAGCCATTAAGCCCAAGCCCACACTGAAGACCATCGCCCCAGCCACCAGGCGC
>DATNKB010000038.1:0-2129 GCA_035603595.1 Candidatus Dormiibacterota bacterium | reverse complement strand
TAGTTCGTCAGCTTGCGCCGGACACATGGGAGGCGCTTGTGCGGCCGGGCCGTAAAATTCCGGTGGGCGAGCGAATTGTGTTTGGCGAAGGCGAACTGCAGGCTCGAGTGGAAGGCCGCGCCGAATACGGCCTGCGGGTATTGCGGTTCGAATCGAAAAACGGTTTTCATGACGCGCTAAACCGTCTCGGTCACATTCCGCTGCCACCGTACATCAAGCGCGCGGACGAACCGCTCGATCGCGAGCGGTACCAGACCGTTTACGCTCGACAGGGAAGCGCAGTAGCGGCCCCGACGGCTGGACTGCATTTCACGCCGGCGATACTGGAATCGCTGCGCCAGCGCGGCATCGAAACCGCTAAGGTGACCTTGGATGTCGGCCTTGGAACCTTTGAGCCGATTCGCACCGAGTCACTCGAAGAACATAAAATCCACGTGGAGTCTTACGAGATCCCAGAGGGTACGGTCGAATCGATCGCTCGCGCGAAACGAGAACAACGCCCTGTCCTTGCCGTCGGGACCACGGTTGTGCGCGCGCTGGAAGATGCAGCCGAAAAAGCGGCAGGCAGCAACACGCTCCTGCGCCCGGGTCGATTTGATGCAAGCATCTTCTTACTCCCCGGCAAGCCGTTTCGCGTTGTCGATCAACTGCTAACGAATTTCCATCTTCCGAAATCGAGCTTGCTGGCGTTGGTTGCCGCATTCGCCGGGCTCGAAAACACGCTAGCAGCCTATCGGCATGCAGTCGCGGACGGCTATCGCTTTTACAGTTACGGCGATTGTATGCTAATCCGCTGAAAGCGGTGGGCGAGCCGAATTTCTGGGCGAGATTCGTGCATCGTGGCGCGCGTTCGACTATAATCCGCAACCTGCCAAATAAAGGCAGTCTTAAATGCGCTATCTAATTCTCAGCGACATTCACGCCAACCTCACGGCGCTCGACACCGTGCTCGCTGCCGCCAAAGGCAAGTGGGACAAAGCGGTGTGCCTGGGTGACGTCGTCGGCTATGGACCCGACCCGAACGAAGTAATCGACCGCATCCGCGAAATTGACGCGATCACAATTCGCGGCAACCACGACAAAGCCGGAAGCGGCCTGGCCAACGCCGAGGATTTCAATCCTGTCGCGCGGAATGCCGCCCTCTGGACACGCGATAAGCTGCGTCCGGAACTTCGCGAATATCTCGAAAAATTGCCGACTGGACCGGCAACGATCAACGGTTTTACCATCGTTCACGGTGCGTCGCGCGACGAGGACGAATACGTGTTCGCTCCGGCGCAAGCCCTCGACGGCCTGATTGAGGCTGCGACCCCGATCACTTTTTTTGGTCATACCCATCTGCAGGGCGGCTTCACGCTCGGGGGTGAGGACGACAGGGTTGGCGTACTGCACTTCAAGCCTGAGGGCGAAAATAAATTCTCTCCTCTCAAGATCGAGCCAGGCACCACCTACCTGCTGAATCCGGGCTCCATCGGCCAGCCGCGCGATGGGGACACGCGCGCAGCGTTCGCGATCGCAGACGTCGACAACAAAGTTGTGGAATTCTGGCGCGTTCCCTACGATATAGAGGCAGTGCAAAAGCGCATGGCAGCGGCGGGCCTTCCCGAACCGCTGATCCTCCGGTTGCAATTCGGCCGCTAAGGCAGGCTCGTTCGATGTCTCCCGAAGGAATTCCCCAGCGAGAACAGCGCAGCCAGTTTCCCATCGCATTCTGCGCCGGGGCAGTAGTTGTTCTGTTGCTGCTGGGCGGTGTGATTTTGCTCTCGCGTGGTTCGCATCCCAATGGCGCGGGCGCCGCTGCGAAATTGCCTTTTGGTCCCACCGAGCAAGCATATGCCGAGCACATCCACTTCAAAGATATCCAGATGGCGAAAGCCAACAATTTTCTGAATCAGGAATTCACCTACATCGCAGGCACGCTTTGGAACGATGGCGCGCGCACCATCCGCGCGCTGGATGTGACGCTGGAATTCCACGACCCGTTCAATCAGGTAATCCTGCGGGAGACTGAGCCGCTCATCGGGCCGAAAGATGCTGCCCTACCGGGAGGCCAGCGGCGCGACTTTCAAATAACGCTGGAACATGTTCCCGTAGAATGGAATCAGCAGTATCCTTCTATCCGAGTGACA
>DATNKB010000037.1:0-20887 GCA_035603595.1 Candidatus Dormiibacterota bacterium | reverse complement strand
GCTAGCAGCAGGCGCGGGACCAGCATTTCTTTTTCCGAAGCGCGCGCAGGCCCAGCAGAAGACGCTGAAGATTCTACAGTGGAGCCACTTCGTACCTGCGTATGACACGTGGTTCAACGGCACGTTCACGAAGGAATGGGGGCAGAAGAACAGTACGAACGTGGTGGTGGACAACATCAATTTGGTGGATCTGGGGACCCGTGCCGCATCGGAAGTGTCGGCGCAGAAGGGCCATGACCTTTTCATGTTCCTCTCGCCACCCGCGGCCTACGAAAACGTGACGATCGATATGTCCCACGTGTACCAGGAAGTGGAGAAGAAGCACGGCAAAAAAATTGAACTGGCGCACAAGTCCACTTACAACCCGAAGACGAAAAGGTATTTCGCTTTCTCGGACGCATACACCCCTGATCCGGGAAACTGGCACAAGGATTGGTGGACGGAAGCGGGGTATCCCAATGGTCCCGACACGTACGAGGACTTGCGGGTGGGCGGAAAAAAGATTCGTGACAAGAGCGGGCACCCTTGCGGCGTCGGGCTCGCGCAAGAACTAGACACGAGCATGGCCATGCGGGCAATTCTCTGGTCATTTGGCGGCGCCGAGCAGGATGAAGCGGGGAACGTCACGATCAATTCGAAGGAAACCATCGAAGCGCTCAAGTACGTGAAAGCTCTGTTTCAGGAGACGGAGACGCCCGAGGTATTTACGTGGACGCCGCCTTCGAACAATCAGGCGATGCTTGCGGGCCGCGTTTCCTTCGTGATGAACGCCATCTCCATCACACGCCAAGCTGAACGCGAACATCTTCCGATTGACTCGAAGATCATGATCAGCCCGGCTCTCAAGGGCCCCGCGCGCCGGATTGCCGCAGAACACGTGATGAACTGCTACGTCATCTGGAATTTCGCAGAAAACAAGGAAGGCGCCCAGCAGTTCCTGGTGGATTACATGGACCACTTTCACGATGGCTTCGAGGCCGGTCAATTCTACAATTTCCCGTGCTTCCCCACCCTCGTGCCCGATCTCAAAAAGGAAATTTCCAACGATTCGCGAGCCAATCCCGCTGACAAATACAAAGTGCTCGGAAATGTGCTCGAGTGGGCCACGAACGTGGGGTATCCGGGTTATGCTAGTGCTGCGATTGACGAGGCTTTTAAGACGTGGGTGATCCCCACAATGTTTGCCAAGGTGGCGCGCGGCGATCAATCTCCGGAGGATGCAGTGAAGGCGGCCGAAGCGGAATATAAACGCATCTTTGCGCGATGGAATAAATGAGGCAACTGTGACAGCTGTTTGGGGGCTCGATGGCCGTCGTTCAGATCAGGAATCTGACCAAGGTATTTAAGGCAGGAACACCGGGAGCAGTTAACAACATAAATCTGGAAACAAAGGAGGGCGAGTTCCTCGTCCTCCTCGGCCCGTCCGGCTCCGGGAAAACCACGCTGTTGCGGATGATCGCGGGGCTCGAAGCACCCACCTCCGGCGAAATTCTTATCGGCGGTAATGTCGTCAACAATCTCACGCCACGCGAGCGCGGAATCGCGATGGTGTTTCAAAGCTACGCGCTTTATCCCCACCTCAGCGTTCGCGAGAACATTGCCTTCCCTCTCAAAGCGCAGAAAGTCCCGAAGGAACAGCACAAGCAAAAAGTGGAATGGGCGGCAGGCTTGCTTGGAATCGAAAAACTTCTTGACCGCAAGCCGCGCCAGCTTTCCGGTGGCGAACGTCAGCGAGTGGCTCTCGCGCGCGCGATCGTGCGCGAGCCGCGAGTGTTCCTGCTCGATGAACCGCTATCCAACCTCGACGCCAAGCTGCGAACTTCCGCGCGCGAAGAGCTTGACGAATTCCACCAACGCATCAAGACGACTACGATCTACGTTACGCATGACCAAGTAGAAGCGATGGCGTTAGGCGATCGCATTGTGGTGCTGCATCAGGGCGAGGTCCGCCAGATCGGAACACCGCAGGAAGTCTACGATGATCCAGCCGACACGTTTGTGGCCACGTTTCTAGGCTCGCCGCCTATGAATCTGCTCGAGACCGATGATGTGATCGTAGGGTTTCGGCCCGAGCGCTTTCTTCCTGCCGGACTCATTGCCCCCTGGGCACCCATGGACGAGGTGGCCAAGACCCTTAAGCACGAGAATCTTCTCCCTGCGGATCTGCTCGGTCCTGGACAACGAATTCCACTGCGGTTGTTTGTGGAGCACTCTGAATACCTTGGTTCCGAGCGCGTGCTTTACGGAAAACTTTCGGAGACACGATTTCGCGAGAAGCCTGTGTGTGCGCGGGTGTCCTCCAGCGTGCTTGAGACCTACACGCCGAACACCACCTACGATTTTGCGGTGCCTGAGCACGAACTGAAATTTTTCGACGCGAAAAGTGGCAAGCGGATCCCCCCGAGGCCTTTTCCGTGGCAGTAGACGATCGCAAAGTCGGCGTGTTCATGTTTCTGCCGGCGGTCGCTTACATCGCGCTGCTGATCGGCGTCCCGTTGCTTCTTGCGGTTCTGTACGCGTTCAGCGACGCACGCATCGGGACGATGGGTTTCCATTTTGTGGGGCTCGAGAATTTTCGCAGCATTCTGCAAAGCCCGAGCTTCCGGGCGGCGCTGCGCAATTCGGTGGTGTTCACCATATCCGCGCAGATTATCGTGATCGTGGCCTCCAGCATTCTTTCCATCGCACTGGAACCCGCATTTCATGGCCGTTGGTTCGTGCGGTTGCTGATCTTGTTGCCCTGGGTGGCGCCAATTTCGCTCGGCGCGATTGGATGGAAGTGGATTCTTGATTCGATTTACAGCGTCATCACTTGGGTGCTGGTTTGGGCGCACATTTTTAAACCCTACGGCGCTCCGATGTGGCTTGGCGAGCCAACCCTAGCGATGGCTTCCGTGGTTCTGGTTCACTCCTGGCGGCTGATTCCCTTCTCGACAGTGATCATGCTTGCCGGGCGGACTTCGATTCCCAAGGAAATTCCTGAAGCCGCGGCGATTGACGGCGCGGGCTTCTGGCGCACCGAGTTTCTAATCAATATTCCGATGATGATGCCGATTATCAGCGTCGCAGTCTTGTTCGGAACGATTTTCACGTTTACGGACATGACCGTGGTCTACATTTTGACAGCCGGGGGGCCATTCGACTCCACACAAGTGCTGCCCTCGCTCGCATTTGCAACCGGAATTCAGGGCAGCGACCTGGCTGCGGGCGCGGCGATTTCGCTATTTCTCGTTCCTGTTCTGATTCTGATCGCTTACTTCATGCTCCGGGCCGCGCATCGCGCGGAGGTGGCCTGATGCCGGGCGGCGATGGGCGACAAATCGGGACGGAGGTGCTGCGATACGTAGTGCTCGCAGTGTTTGTCGTACTTCTGGCATTTCCCTTCTATTGGATGTTTGTCGCCACCTTCAAACAGAACATCGATCTCTACAACGTTGAAAACAATCCGTTCAAATTCAACCTGCCGCCGACACTGGATCATCTGAAGTTGCTCTTCAACGAGACGCGCTACGTGAGATGGCTCGGCAATACGGCGCTGGTGGGAGTGCTTGTCGTTTTTATCACCCTGGCTTTTTCTTTGCCAGCAGCGTACGCGTTGGCGCGGCTCACGGGCCGCTGGGGACAGCGAATCGGCATCGCGATTTTTCTCACCTACCTGATTCCGCCCACGCTGCTGTTTATTCCGCTATCGCGCATTGTGGCGATACTGGGATTGCAGGATACGATTTGGTCGCTGGTGCTGGTCTATCCGAGCTTCACGATTCCCTTTTCCGTTTGGCTGCTGATGGGTTTCTTCAAGTCAATCCCGAGAGAACTGGAAGACGCTGCGATGGTGGATGGGTTGACGCGCTTCGGGGCATTCTTCCGGCTCGTCGTTCCCATCTCGATTTCAGGAATACTGACCGTTGTGATTTTCACGTTCACGCTGGTGACGCAGGAATTCGTTTACGCGCTCACGTTTATTTCGCCGGAGTCGCAACAGATGGTGGGCGTGGGGATTCCAATATTCCTGGTGCGCGGTGACGTCTACTTCTGGGGCTCGCTCATGGCAGCGTGCCTGATCACGAGCCTTCCGATCGCGCTGCTCTATAATCTGTTCCTCGATCGCTTCATCGCCGGATTCACGGTGGGCGCGATTAAGTAGCGGCTCGCCGCATTTCGCCCCACGGCCTCTTCTTTCGAATTCTAATTTTGGGCGCAAGCGCGGACGCTCGAGCGCCGCCTTGAAAACGTTGCAAGGCGTCGAGGATTTGCGGTCCGTAGAGCTCGGTCTTGCGCTCGCCGAATCCCGGAACTTTGCGTAGTTCGCCGAGCGTGCGCGGCCTAAGGCGGCAAAGTTCGTCGAGCGACGTGTCGTGCATGATGATGAAGGCGGCCATGCCATTCTGCTTGGCCGTTTCTTGCCGCCACTGGCGCATATATTCGCGCAACGTGGGATCAACTTCCGCCGCGAGCTGATTCATCGGCGGGTCGGATCGAGAAGGCCCCACCACGGAAAGCGGTGCGGGTTCAGGGCTCTGCTTTTTATCGACCTTCGGACTCGACGGCGACCATGCGAGTGTACAACTGCAAGCATCACACGCGTCGCACGATTTCCACCTCGGAATTTCGCCGAAATGCTTGCAAATCTGGAGATGCTTGCAGCTTTTCGATTCAGCGTATCCCAGAATTTCGTGATAGCGCTGCCAGCCTCGCTCCTTTTCTGCCGGGTCGGTGAGCAGGCCGATGAAATACGCGAGAAGGCCTGCATCGCGCCTGCGCCAGAGTAGAACACAATCGGCGGGAAGCCCATCGCGACCGGCACGGCCGGCTTCCTGGTAATACTGCTCAATCGATTTCGGCAAAGCGAGATGGATCACAGCGCGCACGGCAGCCTTGTTGATGCCGAGACCGAAAGCAATCGTGCCGACGAGGACGCGCACTTCGTCCGACATCCACTGCTCCTGATTCTGGCGACGGGCGTCGGATTCCATCTTGCCGTGATACGGAAGAGCCGCGATCTTGTTCTTTTCGAGGAACTCAACCGTGGCCCCTACCTTGGAGATAGTTGGAGCGTAGACGATCACGTTTTCGCCGGAATAATAGCGCAGGGCGGACAGCAGCATTTTCTGCTGCAGCTCTTGGTCGCATTCGATTGTGAAATAGCGCAAATTGGGACGGTAGAAGCTGGCGATGTATTTGTGCGGGTCGCTGAGACCAAGCTGCTCGATGATGTCGTGGCGCACTCGGCGCGTGGCGCTCGCCGTGAAGGCGGCAATGCGACGCTCGGGAAACTCGGCTCGCAGGCGACTTAGTTGACGATATTCAGGCCGGAATTCGTGGCCCCACTCCGAGATGCAATGTGCTTCGTCAATTGCGAAAAATGAGACCGGCACGCGCCGCAGCCATTGAGATGTGTCCGCAGCGGTAAGGCGCTCAGGAGAAAGGTAGAGAAGACGATATTTTCCCTCCGTGGCTTCGTTGATCACTTGTGCTTGCCTGGGCTTTGAAAGTGAACTATTGAGCAGCGCGGACGGGATTCCCATTTGCGTGAGCTGCGCTACCTGATCCTGCATCAACGCGATTAGAGGTGAAACCACGACCACTGTTTCGTTCGACAGCAGTGCCGCGGGGAGCTGGTAGCAAAGTGATTTACCGAAACCGGTCGGCATCACCGCGCATGTGTCGTGGCCAGCGATCAGACTGCGGACGACTTTCTCCTGCATGGGGCGGAAGGAGTCGTAGCCCCAGAAACGCCGGAGTGCGCCACGCAGTTCAGTTTGCGAAACCATGTCCGAAGTATAGTTTTAGAACGTGCGCGGGTCTATGCATTACCGAGCATTACCGAGACGCAAAGGAGCTTTCGTTGCTCGTACGACCGTGTAACTACGGAGATTTGCCACCGAACATCCGGATAATGCGCAGGAACAGCTTAGAGGGTGTTCAGAATTCCGCCGCGCTCCTTTCTTGCCGTCGCTTGTTATAATTCCGTCGCGTCAGGTGGGTGGCACGTCCCACAATACTTGGCAGCATTTCTCGCGGAGGCATCCATGAGCGCAAAGCCGGAAGAGAAGAAAGAAAGCACTGACCGCGACCTTCTGCGTCATTGCCTCGCAACCCTAGCCTACCGAGGCGGCAAAGCGATTCGCGGCGCGCCCGACGGGTTCGCCGATTTTAAGGCGTCGGAGAAAACGCGCACGCCTGGGCAGATTCTTGCTCACTTGAGCGATCTGATGGATTGGGCGCTCTCGATGGCGAAGGGAAAACAGGAATGGCATGACTCGCCGCCGACTTCGTGGGAGGAGAGCGCGAAGCGATTCTTTGCAGCATTGCAATCCTTTGACGATTACCTTGCATCGGGTGCATCGCTCGATGCCTCTGCCGACAGGTTGTTCCAAGGTCCTGTGGCCGATGCGCTGACGCACGTGGGCCAGATTGCGCTGCTTCGTGGAATCGCGGGCGCGTCTGTCCGCGCGGAAAATTATTTCAAGGCTGAAATTACGATAGGACGCGTGGGGGCGGAGCAAACGCCGCCGAAGCGGGAGTTTTAAGTTCGACGGGCGGCGCCACTAGCGTAAGTGCCAAAAATTGTCGCTGCAACTGCAGCAAGCAGGTTGCACCAAAAAGCAGATTGCGCTGGTTTATGCCAGGTTTGCGGCGGGAAGATGCCGATATCCTAAATAATAGCCGGGCGGCACCGGCTGAGGGACCCGAACCGCCCGGCATTTTCTCACCCATCTCCGCAGGGTCTGGGTAAGAACTTGTTATGCGGCTAAGCGGCGGTTTCGCCGTTCCGCATGAATTCGTAACGTTCGATTGCGGCAGCCACTCCCACCTCGCCTGAATGCTCCGGGCTGCTGCGTAGCACGCGTCCCAGGCAACGCACCCTCACCGGGCCCGCCTGAGTCAGCTCGTGCGGCAGGGTCATGACGATTTCGACCGGTGCGCCACTCTTCAAACCCTTTGGTAAGTGGAAATAGAGCCCCCTGGAGCTCACTTCCCTCGATTCCGTAGAGGCCTCGCCGACCACGCTTTCGTCGGTCCAGCGGACCACCAGGGGCAAACGCATTAGGAAACGGCGCGTTGCACGTCGTTCTTTCGATGACACAGGACACCTGCCTCTTAAGTTCCTGTCTAGAGTGAGGGTTAGGAGCTCCCGGGCCAATAGCTCTAAGGCCCCAATTCGATAGGTCGATTTCGGTACAGAAGTACTAGGAGCGGAGCGTTACGGCTGGAGAAACTGCCCCGGTTTTTAAAGGGAATTGAAAAAGGCGGCCTATTCGGGCGATGCGTTTCGGAACGCGCGGAGAATATCTGCGAGGGTCACAACCCCTTCGAGTTCGCTGAGGTCGGCGCGACTCACGACCGGCACAGCTGGCCAGTCGCCTACCGCGTGCAGCGCGTCTTCGAGAGATTGATCGCGAAAGAGGATCGGTAAAGGGCCTCTCGGTTTCGCTTCGGCGGCTTTGGTGGTCATGGCGCCATCGGCCGCGAGGCGGCGGAGTTCATCGCGATCGAGCAGCAACCACTGGCCCGGATTCATCCGGACGAGGATCAACGCGTCTTTCTGCTCCTCGGTGCGGCGCGCGAGATCGGCGGCCAATTCATCCGGCAACGCTACTACGGAGCTGTCCGTCTTCATCGCCACCTCGACTGTAAGTGGCACCTGCTCCCGCTGCTCTTCGATCGAGGGGAGGACGAAGCCATCCTGGCGCGCCAGCAAGTCGAATAGAGGAACCTTCTGATAAGTTCGGGAAATGAAGTAGGCAACGAGGTTTGCCGTCATGATCGGGAGGATTGCTGTGTAGCTGCCGGTGAGCTCAATCACCATGAAAACCGAGGTAATTGGCGTACGCAGAAAACCTGCAAAAAATACGCCCATGCCGACGAGGGCGTATGTGCCTACGGTTCCCGTCAAGCTGGGGAAAAAATGGTGCTCAAAGCTCCCGACAGCGCCGCCAAGCATGGCCCCGATAAAGAGGGTTGGGGCGAACATTCCACCGGGCGTGCCGCTCAGGAATGAGATTCCGGTGGCGAAAATCTTCAGAGCCGCCAGGACCAAAAGCAGTTTCCAACTGAATTGGCCGTGCAGCGCCTGATCGATCACCGAATATCCAGCTCCCATTACCTGCGGGAACCGGATGCCAATGAATCCAATCACCAATCCAGCGGCGGCAGGCTGGCAATAGCGAGTCCAGTTGGGCCATTTTTGGATCCTTGGGCGTGCATATGCCAGCCACTTCAGAAAAGCCAGCGAAGCGCCACCGCCGATAACACCAAGAACTACGTATGCGAGAAGTTCTCCAGCGTTCGCCACACGGACGGGTGGAACTCGGAACAGTGACTCCGAGCCCATAAATATGCGCATCGTGATGACGGCTGAAACGGCGGCCAGCACAATCGCTCCCAGGACACCGGCGCTCCAGGTGCCAATCACTTCCTCGATTACGAAAATCACCGAAGAGATGGGCGCGTTGAAGGCAGCCGCGAGGCCAGCCGCGGCGCCTACGGGAGCGATCAACCGCACTTTTTCCTGTGATAGGTTGAGTCGCCTGCCGAGAAGTGAAGCGATTCCGGCACCTATTTGAAGCGAAGGGTCTTCCGGCCCAAGCGACTGGCCCGTCCCGATACCGAGGGCACAGATCACGAATTTGCCGGTTACCGTGTTGAACGGGATGTAACCGTTCGAGATGTATACGGCTGCCTTCGTCTGGTTCACACCGCTGCCGCGCGCGGCGGGAAAAGCGTAGATCACGAGGAGCGCGACAATGAGTCCTCCTACGACAGGAACGACCAGAACGCGTGGCACAGGCGGAGACATGGATGAACCTAGAGTTACCAAGTGCACCCATTCAATCGCTATTCGAAAGCAGACGACTGCCAGTCCCGAAAAGATCCCAATTAAAACGGCGAGGAACATAAACAACTGGTCCTCGCGCAACGAAAGGATGCGGCTACTCCAGGACCTGCAGGTGGCCCACAGACTTCGAATGGACGGGCGCGAACTCTGGGGAATCGGTTCGGGTTGGGTGTCGGGAGGCAGCGGCGGCAGGCTGGTCAAGCTCATTTCGAATTACCAGCCCGACTGCGCGTGATTAGCCACAGCGCGTAATCAGAGCCTTGCGGCTCTCCGCATAGGCCGGCGGCCGCGTCCTCCATCTCAAAAACTGAAGACATAGCGGGATCGATGCGTTCAGGATATTTGCGAAGATTGCGTTCAGTCCAATCGGCTGCGTTTTGATTGCTGGTCGCTAGAGCGGATGTGAGGGACGATGCCGGCACACGGGGAGACGGCGTGCCGCCGTTTTGGCGCTCACAAGCAGTGGCGCGAGCTTCAGCCAGCACGATCGCCTTTGCCGTTCGCTTTGCTTTTTCGTCTGTGGAAAGGCCGGGCTCGAACGGATTCAAGGAGAGAACACTCCTCGAAACCTCATGCATCCTCGCAAGTTCGGGATCTGCAAGCTTTTCGCGGGGCAACCGCTGCAGGTATTCCTCCGCCTCCGGATATTGGCCAAGTTGAAATGCGGCAGTCGCTGCGCCTGCCAGGCCATCTTCATCATGCGGGTCGTGCGACAACAAAGTCTGAAACTCTTGCAACGCGCGGCTCCACATTCGAGCGCGAAGCAGCAGATTCGCGGCGGTTTTCTGCCCTCCAAAATCTTCCGGATTCGTATTGTCAGCGAGGGCAATGATTTCGGCTTCGGCCTGATTCATTGCATTGTTGTCGAGCAGATACTCGCAAAACTCATTGCGGACCTGCCAGCGCATGGCAATTGGATCCGTATCCCAAACCCCGTAAATCGCAGCATGGTAATAGCGGAGTGCGTCCGGCATCATCTTTGGGCCGCCATGCGCGGCTATTCGGGCTAGTTCGAGATTCGTCTCGCCGCTTCCTGGGGAATCCGAAAGCAGGGTGACAAGGTAAGCCCGGGCTTCGTCATTCCGTCCGTTGGCCGCCAGCGCCTTGGCGAGGTGGAATTGGAAATTTGTGTTGCCGGGCGAGTAAAGGAGAGCGTTGCGATAGTCACTAAGCGCCGCCGCGGCATTTCCAGAATGAAAATCTTGCTCGCCCCGTGCGAACCACTCATCTCCGAGCACATGGTATTTCTTGTGATACATGCGGGCGGCGAAGGCGGTGAATATTACAAAAACTAGAAGCAGCAGCAGGGTCGCAAGAAAAACAATCTCGCGAGAATACTTCTTCGGGATTACTGCGTTGGAAGTGGTGCTGGTCGAAGAAGCCATTACGCCTGTTGTTCCGAGGATTAGAATACCGCATCGAACGTGCGAAGGGTAAAGTGGTCGGAATCCCTAGAAATCTCGCCGGCGGTCAGGCTTGATCGATCAAACGGTGGTGAATTGCATATAACGCGAGTTCGAGCCGGTCGGACACTCCCAGCTTGTCAAAAATATTGTGGAGATGATTCTTTACGGTCTGCTCGCTGATGAACAATTTCTCGCCGATTTCGCGGTTGCGAAATCCCTGCGCCACAAGCTGCACGATTTCTTTCTCGCGATCGCTCAATAACGGCTTCTCGCGCCGCTGCCCCGATTCAGCGGACTTCTTGAAGGCGTCGATCACTTCCGCCGTCATCCGGTTGTCGAGCCAGATTTCGCCGTCGGATACCTTGCGGATACTTTTCACGAGCAGATCGCTCGCCGATTGCTTCAGCACCACGCCGCGCGCACCCAACCGCATCGCGCGCACCACGTCGCGATCGTCTTCGGCAGCCGTTAGAACGATCACTCGCGTCGGCATCGAATCGAAATTGATCTCTTCGAGCACACCAAGGCCGTCTTTTTCCGGCATGCGCAGATCGAGCAGCAGGATGTCCGGCTTGTATTTCGCCAGCATCTTGATGCATTCCACGCCGTTCGACGCTTCGCCGACAATCTGAATTTCCTCGGCGGCATCGAGCAACTTGCGAAGACCTTCGCGGAAGATGGCATGGTCGTCCGCCACCAGGATGCGAATCACCTGTTTTGCTTTCGTCATCTCAACTCAATGGGATTTCAACGGTTAGGCGTGCTCCGTGCCCGGGATTCGACTCCACCGTAAGCGTTCCCCCGACGCCTCTTGTTCGTTCTTTGATCGAAATCGGGCCGAGACGCAGCCGATCGAGTTCTTCGCTTGTGTATCGCCCTGAAAAGCTAAACCCTCGGCCGTTGTCGTCTATGACGAGAAAGACCTTCGCCTCGTCTTGACCTAGTTTTACCACGACGTGACTCGCATTCGCATGCTTTTTTACGTTGTGTAGTGACTCTCTGTAAATCTGGAACAGCTCCCGGCAAATCCGGTCTGGCAGCGTCAAATTGCGATCTTCGATGAAAAGGTCCACTCCCATGCCCTGCTCGTTGCGAAAACGCTCGGCAAATCCGAGCATCAGTTCCCTCATATCGGCGCTTTCCACGCGCAAGGGGCGTAGGTCGGTGACAAACCTCCGTAACTCCTCACTCTCCTGCTGGACCGTCTTCTGCAGGCTCCCAAGCTCGGCACAGGCTTGTTCCGGGGTCTGCGTCGTCTTCTGGCGGAGCACTCCGAGCTGAATATTGAGGCTCAAGAGAGTCTGCAAGATACCGTCGTGTAGGTCGCGCGAGATGCGGCTTCGCTCAGCCTCCACAGCCCGGGCCCTGAGGTGGCGCAGGAGGAAGACGTTCTCAAGCGGAGGGCCCAAATGCCGCACGATCTGCTCAAGCCATCTAAGATCGCCTTTTGAAAATCGCTTGAGCGCCGCATTCGACGCGGTCGGATTGATAAGCAATACCCTTCCAGCCGGCCGGCCTCCCGCTTCGATCGTGACCGCCATCAACGATTTGGCGCCGAACTCGGCACGAGTGGCGTTCGGAGGCATGGGGACATCCCGAAACACCTGGGCTGTGCGACGGTCCCAACCGAAACCCTCCCCACTGCCATTCCGGAATTCCCAGCACATGTTGACTTCCAGGCTATCAGCTAGAAAAGTGTCGGACCGTGAAAGGGGCAGCATTTCTGGAGAGTTGGGTTCGCGTTCGCTTGGGCGGACTTTCCAGACGAACAATCGTTCGAGGTCTTCCTCGCGTATGGCAAGGCAGGCCTGCTCGCATCTGAATGCCAGCGCAATCTCGCCAAGTGCTTGCCGGATCGATTCCGCGAGGCCCCGGTCGAATTGAAGCAAGCGGGTTACTTTCTCGAGGAACTGCTGTCGCGCGAGGTGCTCGCGTTCGCGTGTGCCAAGGTATCCCATTCCCAGACCGGAAATGAGCGTTCCCGTCCCCAGCATCAGCCAATGAAGCAGGCTGGGCCACTTGAGCGGTTCGGGAACAGAATTTGCAACGCGTACGATCACCCCGACCGTCGCGGCGGCTACAAGGACGAGCATCGTCCGCGAATTCCCTAACGAACTGAGAGCGAACACGGAGAACAGAAGAAGGAACCAAAAGGCAGAGACTGAAGGCGTCAAGAATAAAAACACACCCAGCGCCACCGCATCTGCCACGAGCGGAATTCGCAAGTGCCAGTCGCTCAGGAATTGCTCTGTCAGCGCCATTCCGAGCGATGCGGCCAGATAAAACGACAGGAAAATAACTGCCGACCGTTTCACTGGCGCCGGCGTGGTCTCTAGCAATGCTACAAGAGCTAGTGCGACCAGAATGGCCCGAGCCAGGGTAACCTGGCGCTCAATATATAGACGTTCGGCGCTATCGAGAGGCATCGTGGCGGGTGAGTACCCTTAAAAGTCTAGCAAGCCTCCCGGTGCGCGCAACTCGATGTCGTCATCTGGTTATTGTCCGGCACGTCGGTCCGGTTGCTTTTCCACACATTTCCACAGCAAGCTCGCCGCATCGGATTGACAGAGGGTGCATAATCATTCGACACAATTCTTCGGACGCACAGGAACGCCGGGCTTGACTCAACGCTACACGCGCAGAGAAGCAGGGCGCATTTTGGGAGTCGAGCCGAGCCGTCTTCGCTACTGGGAACGGTTGCAGCTCGTTCGCCCGCACGCTCGCTGGGGCGAACGGTTCTATAGCTTCGGTGATCTGGTCGCGCTCCGCACTATCAAGCGCCTCACCGAATGTAAGATTCCCGCTCGCCGCGTTCGTCTCGCAGTTTCGCTTACCGAGCAGCAATTCGGAACCGAGCCCCGTCCTCTGCAGGAACACTGCATCCAACAACACGGCCGTGAAGTCCTCGTCGTCCCGCCTGGTACGCCAATGCCTTTTAATCCGATTCGGCGGCAGTGGGCATTTCCGTTTGAGCCATCCGTAGTGCCGGCGAAACTTCGCTCCATGGTGGGCCGAACCCCCGAACAACTCTTCGAAGTAGCGCTGGACTATGAGGCTAACCCTGAAACAATTCCCGAGGCGATTGAGACCTACGAGCGCATAGTCAACTTGGCGCCCGATTGGATCGAAGCTCACATCAACCTGGGCGTCGCTTACTACCAGACCGGTCAAATCTCGGACGCCCGTGACGCATTTCGCGTTGCAGTTGAACTCGATCCTCTCAACGGAATCGCTCGCTACAACCTTGGCTGCACGCTCGAAGAAATAGGTGAAGTCGACGAAGCCGTCGAACATCTGCGCCGCGCGGCGCGAGCGATGCCAGCACATGCCGACGTCCATTTCAACCTGGCGCTGGCCTATGAAAAACGGGGCGAACGCCGATTCGCGCGAGAACAGTGGCTCCTCTATCTTCGCTACGCTCCTTCAGGTCCCTGGGCTGATCAGGCTCGCGCTCGACTCAAGCAGTATGGTGGCCGCCCAAGGCAGTCTCCTCCGATTCCGTTCCGCCGCCCGCGCTGATTCCTGAGCGGTCACAAGAAGATGATGGCTATAAGTACCCGCTTACTACTTGTATCTCCGTTCTATTGACCTCACCTGCCGGGCCGGGTACCGTCGCAATAGGTTCCGGCCGGAGGCGGACGTTGACGGAGAATCTCGACTCAAACGGGGGTGGCGCCGAGAAGCGGCGCAGCACACGCGTGATGCATTCCGCCTCGATCACGATTAAAGGAACCGACACGCTTGGCCAGTTCTTTCGGGAATCAACGAAGACAGTTATGGTGAATTGCTACGGCTGCCAGTATCAGGGTATCCGCTATCCTGCTCCGAATTCCTCCATCATGCTGGAGGTGAGCCGCGGCGACTCTCGGCGGCTGCCGCGCGTGGTTCCGGCGCGAGTCATCTGGGTACGACGTCCTCAGGCGTACCGCACGCTCTATCATGTGGGGATTGAATTCGAAGTTCCTGGAAACGTGTGGGATATCGCGTTGCCACCGACGGATTGGTTTCCCTGTCCCGAGGATAAAGAACTGGTGATTCCGGTTGCGAGCGAAGAAAATATCGCGCATCCAAATCAGTTTGTACTGAGCGCATCGACGGTTGACGGCAAGGACTCCGGACGCTCCTCCGCTGAGTCGCCGAACGTGCTAGCTTCCTCAGCGTGCGCCACCGAGACATTATTGCTACCGGAAGGGCGTCCGGTCGTCGCTACTCAAGTGAATTCCGCCGCCAACAGTGCGGACGGTTCGGCTTCTGTCATGGAAATGGTGAAAATGTTCACCGCGCAAGCGGTGGCGCAAGAGATCGTGCGGATACGAGAGCTTATCGATGCCGAATTGCAAACCGCGATTCACAAGGCCTTTGATCGCCTAAGCGATCGTATTCAGGCGCCTCCGGTACAGCGGCACGCCACGGTTGAAAACGCCGCCACTTCGGAGACCTTGAACGAGGCTTCCGAGCAATTCGGCGAAGAGTCCGAATTGCCCGCTACCCCAAGCACGCGGCATACACCAGGGGAAGTTCGCCTAACTGCCAAAGAGCGACGCGCCGCGAAACGCGCTCAAAAAATGCAGAAGACCAAGCCCTGAAATATCAGATTCGCTCACACCCAGAGCTCCACAGAGACCTCCGCCTCAACTACTCCACGGTTCAACCCTCACCCGACACATGGTATTCTAGCGGCAACTGCGGTGAGCGTAGCTCAGCTGGTAGAGCATCGGTCTGTGGCACCGAGGGTCGCGGGTTCAAACCCCGTCGCTCACCCCATTCTTAACCAACCGTTCTCGCTGTGGGCTCCGCAGGATTCGTTAAGGCAACGAACTGACAGGAGACGAAGTTCCATGCGCATTCCGAATTATCAGTTTAGGGCAACTCTGCTCGTTTCGACTCTCTGCTTTCTCATGCTCGGCGCCTGCCCACCAGTGCCCGCACAAACCACCGCTCCGCAATACAAAGTGGATCCTTCGTGGCCCAAGCAGTTGCCCAACAACTGGATTATGGGCCAGGTGGGCGGCCTAACGGTGGATCGTGAAAATCATATTTGGGTTTTGCAGCGCCCCAAGTCAGACACTGTGGACGAATTAGGGGCAGCGCAAACACCGCCGCGTTCGGAGTGCTGCGTTGCTGCACCGCCCATTCTCGAATTTGACGCGGAGGGGAACCTGCTGCGGTCGCTTGGCGGTCCAGGCCAAGGCTATGACTGGCCGATTTCTGAGCACGGCGTCTACATCGATAAAAAGGGCAACATCTGGGTCGCCGGAAACGCCCCGGTGGATCGCCAAGTGATCAAGTTCAGCCCCGATGGAAAATTCCTAATGCAAATTGGCCATCCCGCTCCCGCCACGCAGCCGGCTGATAGTTCGAGTCACGATTTATTGGGGCGTCCTTCAGGAATTGCTGTGGACGATGAGGCGCACGAGGTCTATATCTCCGATGGATATATGAACAAGCGCGTGATTGTTTTTGACTCTGAAACCGGTGCGTTCAAGCGTCTGTGGGGAGCCTACGGAAACCCGCCCGACGACGCTGATCCCGGCCCCTACAGCCCGGCGGCAACACCCGATCAGCAATTTCGGAATCCCGTCCACTGCGTTCATATCTCGAACGACGGGATGGTCTACGTATGCGATCGCACGAACAATCGTATTCAGGTCTTCACGAAGCAAGGTAAGTTCCTGAAGGAATTTTTTGTGCGTAAAGAAACGTTGGGCCAGGGATCCGCCTGGGACTTCGCATTTTCAACCGACGCTGCGCAAAAGTTCATGATTTTGGCTGATGGCGAGGACAACGTTTTGTGGATACTCGAGCGCGACAACGGAAATGTTCTGGGCGAGGCGGGCCATAGCGGCCGTAATGCCGGCCAATTCCACTGGCTGCACCAGATCGCCTCGGATTCGGGCGGCAACCTGTACACCGGCGAGGTTGATAACGCCAAACGCGTCCAGAAATTCGTGCTCGTTTCCGGCGACGAAGGTAAATCCAAGAAGAAGTAGGGATGGCTCTCCGGTTTCAGCGCTGCAAGGTTGAATAGTTCGGCTAGATGTATTGCTGTATTTCGCGGAGATTGCCGTTAGTAAATCATGTTTGTCTGATTTCACTTCTTCGCGAGGTTTTTGTGGCCCGCTCGGCATCCTCTATGACCCGAAAGCGTGAGATCAAAGAACGAGGCTCTTCGCAGGCCCGCAGAACGCCGACAAAAGGTTCGAGAGTGCTAATTCCGGCGCAAGCGAATGATGCGACGATTGAAATCGACGGCAACGAAGTAAAGCTCACCAATCTTCAAAAAATATTCTGGCCAAAACTCAAATTAACGAAACGAGACCTGCTCCAGTACTACGCGGACGTGTCACCGTGGCTCCTGCCGCATGTGCAGGACCGGGCTATGGTGATGAAACGTTACCCGAACGGAATTTCGGGAGAATTCTTCTTCATGAAGCGAGCACCGGAGTCGCGCCCCCGCTCGATTCCCGTCTGCTCGATCGAGCATCACTCCGGAAACGTGATCGATTTCCCAGTTGTGCAGAATCTTGCGACGCTGCTGTGGATCGTGAACCTGGGATGTATTGACCTGAATCCCTGGTACGCGCGCTGCGATGATGTCGAACGGCCCGACTACCTGCATTTCGATCTCGATCCCACACCCGGTGCTTCTTTCGCTCTCGTGCGCGAGACGTCCCTGGTTGTCCGAGACGCCTTGGCCGAAATTGACATCATGAGTTACGCAAAGACAACCGGCTCTCGCGGAATTCACGTCTACGTTCCCATTGTTCGTGGCCCCACGCAAAAAGAAGTATGGTCGTTTGCCAAGGCGCTTTCTGTCGAACTTGCTCGGCGTCATCCAAAATTGATCACCGCGGAATACCGCGTTGCAAAGCGCCCGCGCAGCCATGTACTCGTCGACTACAACCAGAACGCATGGAACCGGACTCTGGCGTCCGTCTATTCCGTCCGGCCAAAGCCGGAAGCCACCGTCTCAACACCGATTACTTGGCGGGAAGTGGAACGTGGCGTCGAGATGGGCGATTTCACCATGAAGACTGTGCCGCCCCGACTCGCCAAAATTGGCGACTTGTGGAAGCCGCTGCTCGAACAGAAGGGCCGCACGAATCTCGCGAGATTTGTATGACTCTCCCGCTCTCCAAAACCTACGCGCCGATGGAGGCGCAGCCCGCCGAAGATCTGCCAAAGGGATCTGAATGGCATTACGAGCCGAAATGGGATGGCTTTCGCTGCTTGGCATTTCGAGATGGCAACCGAGTTGATCTTGAATCCAAATCCGGTAAGCCATTGACCCGATATTTCCCTGAGCTCGTCGAAGCGCTCCGCGCTTTTCGGGCCATGCAGTTTGTGCTGGACGGAGAAATCGTCATTCCATCGGATGGGAATTTATCTTTCGACGATCTGCTCATGCGAATTCATCCGGCGGCCAGCCGAGTTGCGAAACTGAGTAAGGAGAGTCCCTGCCAATTCATTGTATTTGACCTGCTCGTCGACGCCTCTGGAAAAAACCTCGCAAATTTACCGCTGCGTGACCGGCGGCGAGTATTGGAAGCTTTCATTAAGAAATTCGCGAAAAAAAATGCGATCGTCGAGCTATCACCAATGACAAAAGACATCGTCCTCGCGCGAAAATGGTTCCATATGGGAATTGGGCTCGACGGGATCGTCGCGAAACGCGGTGACATGCCGTATCAAACCGGCGAGCGCACGGGAATGCAAAAGATCAAAAAACAACGGACCGCGGATTGCGTGGTGGGCGGTTTCCGCTATCTCGAGAAGAAACCTCTAGTCGGCTCGTTACTTTTGGGACTCTACGACAAACAGGGAAAGCTGAACCACGTTGGTTTTACTTCTTCCATCGCCAATGACGATAGGGCGCCGCTCACAAGAAAGCTGAAAGGAATGATTAAGCCGCCCGGCTTCACGGGAAAAGCTCCCGGCGGACTGAGCCGCTGGAGCACGAAACATTCGCTTGAATGGGAGCCTCTCGATCCGCGTCTCGTCGTCGAAGTTCAATTCGACCACTTCACGGGCGGGCGCTTCAGGCACGGCACAAAGCTTCTGCGTTGGCGGCCAGAGAAAGCGCCCACAAGCTGCACGATGAAGCAAGTGGAACGGGAAAACAAATCAGCGCTGGACTTACTCTAGCGATGTTCGAGAAGCGGCAGGTGAGACAAACTCTTACCAGGAATCGGCGGACTACTTCTTTTCCAGTTTCGCATCCAGATTAATTTCGCTGCCCGAAAGAACTCGCATGCTCCGAGTCCAGTCATGATAGCCGGGAAGCCGAACGCTTAACTCGTGCGTTCCGGCAGGCAATTCGAGGCTCGAAGGCGTCGATCCGATCATTTGTCCATCCAGATAAATTTCAGCGCCATCCGGCGTCGAACGAATGGCTACTTTGGCGGGCGCTGCCGTCGATTGATCGATCGACTTCAACTTTCCGTCTTCCAGCACAACCACCATGTTCGGGTAAGTCAGCCACGCTCGCCCTTGAAAACTCGTTTCGCGCTGCGGTGTTCCCATTGCGGCCACCACTTCGTCGCGTGTCATTCCCAAAGTCAGTTGCCCAGGGGCCATTGCGGGGCTAGATGGGGAAGGCGCGGGTGTAGCCGCGGCCGCAGCCGAAGGACCGGCGGCTCGCGCTACCGCAGTTCCTGTATAGTGCCCCTCTGGCGCGACCCAAGGATCAATCGCACGAAACACTTCGTCCTTATTCGCATTCACAAGTGTCTGCACTGGAAAATCGAAGGTGACTGCCGCCCATGCCCGTCCCGAACCCTTCTTATTGTTCATCAATTGCGCTGAAAGCAATGCCAGCGTCACGTTATCCTGCCCGATGGCGATACTGAAAACATAGAAGCGTTCGCCAACTGGAATCTCAATGTCATTGTTTCCGTGGTACAGCGTCGCAGTATCGCCATGAATCGAACTCGAAGCAATCTGGTTGCGATCGAACGAACCGTATAGCCCCGGCTTCTGGACCAAGACAATTGTTCCCGCCCGTCGAATCGCAGTCGCCGAGCCAACACCCATCATGCCTTTGCCCACAATCGAAAGCTGATAGGTTTGCGTCAGTACCTGCTCGAGCACGTCCCGGCCGTTGAAATCCGAAGCCTGCTGCTGAGCCCAAATTGGAAAAGAGGCAGACGCAGCCAGAAAAATGCCGGCCGCCACTATCAGAAGCAACTTGCCATTTCTCGGGCATGGCATGGTCGGAAGTATAAGACCGCTGAAGCATGCAAACAAGGTTCCCCTTTTCCTAGGCACCTGTTCTGTCGAATGGCAATTTTATCAATCGTCGCGGTTAAAAAAGTATGGCACGCTCCTGACGAACAACTTCCAATCGCCCCTCGATTTCAGCGAGCACCACGATGTAGGATACGTCGGATGATTCGAGGCCGAGTTGTTGTGTTGTTATTGTTTTTTCTCATCGCTCCCGCGGTAGCACGAGCCTGCGCCTGCTCAAAGGCGCCTCCTGGAATGTGCCCGGGCTTACAAAAGGATGATGTGGCGTTCGTCGGCACGGTTACCGCAGCCGAAAACGTGCCGCCCGATCCGAACGCGCCCACCGTCCCAGCAGTCGTTCGCTTCCATTTTCGAATCAGCGAACGGTTCGCAGGAGAAAATACAACCGAGGTTGATATTTTCGCTGGCGGCGAAGATGGTGATTGCGCCTTCTACTTCAAGCAAGGCGAGCAGTACCTCGTATTCCCCAACAAATCGGAGGACGGCCGCCTTTTCGCAACAATTTGTAGCGGCACGCGCCCGGCGTCTGAAGGCCGCGCCATAATCCCGCAACTACGCTCCATGCGCAACGGCAACCAAGTAGCTTCCGTCTTCGGTGTCTTGCGTCGCTCGGATCCCCCGATGCTCGCGCCGCCCGATGATCCCGAAGACCCTCTGCCCAATATTAAATTGAAGTTACGCTCGAAAGACGATCGCTTCGCCACCAGCACTGATGGCAGCGGTATCTACACTTTCTACGATGTCCATGCCGGCCAGTATCAATTCACGGCCAATCTTCCGGTGCGCATGGAACTCACGCAGAAAACGCTCAATGGCCCTCTGCCGACATTCAAGATTCCCAATGGCGCCTGTTACGAATACAACGTGGACGCGCTGCCTACCGGCCGGATTCACGGCAGCGTTCGCGGCCCGAATGGAAAGCCGCTGGCGAACGCTTCGGTGGAGCTCTATCGCGCCGGCGCGTATCAAGATTCGCGTCCCGGTCTCTGGGGTTTTCAAGGACCTAAGGGCGATTTCGAGTTTGATCACGTCGGCCCGGGCGAATACATCCTCGTTTTCAATCGGGGGAATCGCAAGGATCCGAATTCACCGTTTCCCCGAGCCTTCTACCCTGGTGCACCTGATCTTTCCACCGCCACGCCGATTACACTCAAGGACGGACAGCAACTCCTCAAAGCCGACATTCGGTTGAAGGAAGAAGACGGTTACCCAACGCGCGATATTCGCGTGAAACTGAAATGGAAAAACGGGCGTCCGCCTGGCGAGGTGTATGTGACCGCGAAAGCGGCTGACGGCGAAAATCCTGCCGCGCGAAAGATCGGCGAAGATGTCTACGCATTCACACTGCTCGAATCAGCAAAGTACACGATTTCAGCCTGGGAAGATCTCGATCCTT
>DATNKB010000036.1:0-3444 GCA_035603595.1 Candidatus Dormiibacterota bacterium | reverse complement strand
GTACGTTGCCGTCAAAGGTCCGGTGCTCGTGATGGTTCCCACCATCGCGTTTCCGTTTGCGATGTCATTCACCGTCCAGGTGACGGTTGGGTTCGTTTCCTTTGCAACTGTCGCGGTAAAAGCTTGCGTACCGTTGGCGCGCACCGAAGGTCCTGAAGGCGAAATGGCGACGCGATCGTTTCCCGTGGATGAGCTGCCGGTAAGCCCAACGCAACTCGCGGCAAATCCAGCAACGATGCAAACCAAAAGTGTCAGTCCCAAACGGCGCACGGCAGCCTCCCCAGTTCTCATTCGAAAAATTCTTGCGGAAACCCTGTCAACCCCGAGCCCTCTAGAAAGTTTTGGAAATTCTGAACGCGCGTATCAGTCGTTCGTTCAGGGCGGGATGGCAGGGTAGCAACGCAAAGGTATGTATCAAACTGGCACAAGGGCCGGATTGCGTCGCCTGCCCGCGGGTACTACAAATGAGTTTTGGACGTTCGCCGAAGAATCCGCGAAGATGACGCCGAGGCATTCACGCTTCATCTGCGTGAAGGGAGGGCTTTAGCCGTGCCGAAAAAGGAAGCCTCAGTTCAGGGTTTCAACCCCCGAGGCGTGAATGATTGATCGGAAATCTACGGAACTCGGCTTCAGGCGTACTTGAAGAAACCGCGGCCGGATTTGCGTCCGAGCCAGCCAGCGGCCACATATTTGCGAAGCAGCGGGCAAGCGCGATATTTCGGATCGCCGAATCCTTTATAGAGGACTTCAAGGATATCCATACAGACATCGAGACCGATGAAATCCGCCAGCTCGAGCGGACCCATCGGATGATTCATTCCCATTTTCATCACGGCATCCACGGCTTCCGGCGTCGCCACGCCTTCCATCACGCAAAACGCGGCTTCATTAATGAGCGGCATCAGAACGCGATTGGAGACAAAGCCCGGCGCGTCATTCACAGCGACTGGTTTCTTTTCCAGGTTTTCGCAGAGCGCCATTGTCACATCAAACGTGTCGTCGCTGGTCGCCAGGCCGCGAATCACTTCGACAAGCTGCATCACCGGCACGGGATTCATGAAGTGCATGCCGATGAAGCGCTCCGGGCGGCTCGTGTGTGCGGCAAGCTCGGTGATGGAAATAGAAGAAGTGTTGCTGGCAAGGATCGCGCTAGGTTTGAGCGCGGCGTCGGCTTCCTTTAAAACCTGCAGCTTCAGATCTCGCTGCTCGGGAACTGCTTCGACGACGAAGTCCGCATCCGCGAGCGCAGCCGCGTCCGTGACGGGCCTGATGCGGGCGATGACCAGCGGCTTTTCGTCTTCGGTCAGCTTCCCTTTTTTCACTTCGCGATCGAGATTCTTGGCAATGGTTTCAAGCCCGCGATCGAGAAAGCGTTTCTCGACATCGCGCAAAATCACGCGATAACCGCGGCGCGCGAAGACGTGTGCGATTCCATTGCCCATGGTTCCGGCCCCGAGCACCGCGATTGTTTTTATGTTTTCGATTGTCATGAGGCTCTCGATGATAATCGAAGAGAACCTGCGAAAGAAATGAAGTTCGGCCGCTTATTTGGCGCGAAGCAACTCGGAGACGCGAGCGAGATGATGATCGTCGTGCTCCGCTACGAAGTAGAGCAGGTCGGTGACGCGCATCGGCGTGTTCAGGCGCGGATGGAGGGCCTTCCGGTGGAAGTATTCGGGCGGCTGCGATTCCAATCGCGCAACGAGCGCTAGGCGCTCGCGCCGGAACTGGCGCAGGATCTCTTCCGCCGGCCGGCTGTTGTGTTGTGCCTGATGCGTTTTCTGATTCAGCAGGTCCGCAGCGCGTAGTTTTTCCAGGCCGCGCTCGTAATCTTCAAAGCGCCCCGCGAAAAGCTCATCGAGATCGAGCAGATGGCCGATATTTTCCTGAATTGACCACTTGTCGCCATCGCGCCGCGTGAGCAGAGCGGGCGGCACGTCGCTCAGTCGCTCTTCGATCCGCGCGGGCGTGCCGCGCAGCCGTTCGATGATCTCCGGGTACAACTCGACGGGAAAGCTGAAATCGAATTTGCGCTCGAACCAAAGCGGCCGCCCCATGACGCGCTCCTCGTCTACCGTCGATTCAGATGCGTCGAGGAAGCATGTGGATTCGGCAATCACAGGCATTCATTCCGGAGGAGTCTGTTCAACGATTTCGCGGACAATTTCCTTTGCGCGGCGCTTGGCGGAAGCCTCGACGCACACATTGAGGTTTCCGTTCGACTCATTGACTACGCAACCGATGCCGACTTCCCGCAAGCAAACATCGATGTTCTGTGCCATTTCGCGTTCCGAGCCGGACCACACCTGCGACGTAGCCGCGTCTGGGCTGAAAGATTCTAGTTGATCGTCGGGAAGGTCTTCTGGGGATTCGTCTCTATTGCCGGAAGCCGGGGCATTTGTAGGAATCTTCGGAGCTGAACTCGGCTCGGAGTCCTCAGAACCATCAGCGATCATGCGACCCCACAGGTCCCGTTTCGCTCTCGCCGAACCAAGTAACTCAGAGTTCCGATCGAGCACGAGGCCCGGTGACGGCCGGGAACTAGGCTGATCCAAATATATGTCACGAACCGCGTTGAGCGCCGCATCGAAATCCTTTTTACGAATCTGAATCCGGTAGATTGATTGGCGAAATGCGGGCATGAATTGCGACTCTACGGAATCGTCTTCATGAAGAATCTTGGCCGCGTCGAGCTTTTCGCAGATCGCGCTCCGAACACTCGCATCCTGGCCAGCCCAAAGAGGTTCCTTCGCTTCTGAATCGTCGGCCAGTTGCCTGACAAGATCCACGTCGCAATCGGAGCACTTCGTGAAGCCTTCGCGATATTCGGATTCGCAGACGGGGCAGAACATCTATCGAGCCTCTCGCGCTTGCGATGAGTGTGTTGTAGATGAATGCGACGATGCGGCGAGCCATGCGACGAGCGATGCAAGTTTTTCGTCCTGCGACCAGGGTGGGCCGAGCGGGCGGCCCAGCACGGAGATACTCTGCGCGAGGTCTGCAGGTTTACGGCGCAGAACGCGCGAAACAGAATCGGCCAATTCACGCTCTCGAATCACCACAGGCTTTAGTCCGGTGCGTGCGGCGGCATGCAGCAGCGCTTCGCGAAACAGCTCTCCGTCAGCAGTGTGAATCAACGAATGGGCGGCGAGAATTTTTGCAAAAGCTGGAAGAGGCCTTCCCGAAGCAAGGAGGAGACCGAAACCTGTAAGCGAATATCCCTGGTCGCGAAGTTTGGTCTTCAGCTCACGGATTGCGCGAAGGGCCATCCGTCGCGCCTCCGATCGGACGCGCGCGACGAAAGCGCGGGCTTCCTGAGCCGGCAACTTTTCAGCTGTGTGGTACGGCTGGCGAAATTCATAGGTGAACGTTTGGACGAGATTGATGCGGCGGCGCACAAGCACTGCGGGCGAGCCTTTCGCAATGGCAAGCGCGACCATAGCG
>DATNKB010000035.1:0-3973 GCA_035603595.1 Candidatus Dormiibacterota bacterium | reverse complement strand
GGCCCGCGCTTCCAGCATTCCACGGGCCAGGCCTACAAAGGCGGACCCAACACCGGCGTCTTTCTCCAAATCACTTGTGATGACGCGGTCGATATTCCTGTACCCGAACAAAAATACACATTTGGGGTCGTAAAAGCCGCGCAGGCTCGCGGTGATTTTCAAGTTCTCGCAGAACGGGATCGTCGTGCACTGCGGATCCATCTGGGGCCGGATGTAGCGGCGGGCTTGAGATCTCTCAACAGCGCAGTGAAACAAGCGCTCCTGTAATCCAAAAATCAGGCGGAGGCCGGTTCGATGAGTTCATCCGTTCCAGCAGGATTGGTGCATGAAGATCGGGGCCAGCCCGCCGACGCCTGCGCCATGGTGATATTTGGTGCCGGTGGCGACCTCACCAAACGCAAGCTCTTCCCTGCGCTCTACAATTTGGCTCAGAGTAAGCTTCTCCCACAGCAGTTCGCAATCATCGGCGCATCGCGCGAGGAATATTCCACCGAGCAATTTCGCCAGAAAACCACCGAGGAGATGAAGGAATTTCTAACGGGTTCCGCCGGTGATGCATGGGAGTGGTTCGCCAACCGTCTTTACTATATTTCGGGCGATTTTAAGGATCCGGCCCTTTATAAAAACATTCAGGATCAGCTTGCGCAAGTGGATCGGGATCATGCCACCTGCGGAAACCGGTTGTTTTATCTGGCGACGAGCCCTAGTTTTTTCCCGATTGTCGCGAAGCAACTAGGCGCAGCAGGCCTGACAAACACGGACTCCGAGGGTTGGAAGCGCGTGGTGATCGAAAAGCCCTTCGGTCACGATTTGGCGTCAGCCGTAGCTTTGAATCGCGACATTGGCGAAGTTCTGCACGAAAACCAGATCTATCGCATCGATCATTATCTCGGTAAAGAGACCGTTCAGAATATTCTCGCATTCCGCTTCGCGAATGGAATTTTCGAGCCCGTGTGGAACCGCCGCTACGTGGATCACGTGCAGATCACTGTCGCTGAAGAACTCGGAGTGGAGCTTCGCGGCGACTATTACGATCGCGCCGGCGCCCTTCGTGACATGGTTCCCAATCACATCTTCCAGCTCATCACCCTGATGTCGATGGAGCCGCCGATTTCGTTCGACGCGGACTCCGTGCACGACGAGCAGACGAAAATTTTGCGCGCAATTCAGCCGCTCAATCCCGAGCAGGTGCTCACTCATGCGGTTCGCGGTCAATATGGCGACGGAATGATCGACGGCAAATCTGTGCCCGCATACCGATCTGAGCCGAACGTACCAAAAGACTCCCATACGGAGACCTTCGTGGCCGTCGCGCTGCACATCGACAACTGGCGCTGGGCGAGCGTTCCGTTCTACCTGCGAACCGGCAAACGGATGGCGACGCGCGTGACGGAAATCGTTGTGCGTTTTCGGCGGCCGCCGTTCGTCCTATTTCGCAAGACGCCCGTAGAACACATCCCGTCGAACGAACTGGTGATAAGCATTCAACCAAACGAAGGGATTTCGCTAAGCTTCGAGGCCAAGGTTCCTGGGCCTGTGGTGCGGCTCGGCGCCGTCGACATGAATTTCGAATATGCCGATTATTTCGGGACGGAACCTTCCACCGGCTACGAAACTCTTCTCTACGATTGCATGATGGGCGACCCCACGCTTTTCCAGCGCGCCGATATGGTGGAAGCAGGCTGGAGCGTCGTGCAACCGATTCTCGACGTGTGGACGGCATTGCCTCCGCGCGATTTTCCGAACTACGCGGCCGGGTCGTGGGGGCCTGAAGCTGCCGCTGAATTGCTCCGCCGCGATGGACGCGAGTGGCGCGATCCCCTTCATAAGCGCGGAGCGATCTACCGCAAGAATGCGCCTAGCCCCGTTGCCACAAAGGGCGCAACCGCTAATCCCTGATCATCTCTTCGCACGCGAGCGACTCCAGAATGAAGAGCCGCGCGGAAGCGCTCAAAGACATCCAGAATAAGTCATTCGATGTTTGTGTGATCGGCGGCGGTGCCACCGGTTCCGGCTGCGCTCTTGATTCGCAGTTGCGTGGCCTAAGTACGGCATTAGTCGAGGCCGGCGATTTTGCCTCGGCCACCTCAAGCGCTTCTACGAAAATGGTGCACGGTGGCGTGCGTTATCTCGAAGAAGCCTTTCGCCATCTCGATCCTGCCGAATACAAAGTAGTGAAACGGGCTCTGCATGAGCGAATTCACATGCTCAAGAATGCTCCGTTTCTCGCCGGCGCCAGGGAATTTATCACTCCGTGTTACAGCCGGTTCGACCTCGCCTATTACGAAACAGGTTTGAAACTGTACGACTGGATTTCGGGCAGCGCGAGTCTATCTCCGAGCCATTTTGTTTCTCGCGAAGAGGCGTTGCGTCACCTTCCAAATCTGAATCCGCAGGGCCTAACGGGCGCGGTCGCATATACCGACGGGCAGTTCGACGACGCCCGGTACAACGTGACGCTCGTGCAATCATTTGCTGAAACGGGCGGGGTGGCGCTGAACTACGCGCGGGTCGCCTCGTGCGAAAAGGGCGCGGATCGGAAACTGGCGGCTGTGACTGTTCAAGATCAGTTCGGAAGGCAAAGTTTCGTGGTTCGCGCACGCGCATTTGTGAATGCCTCGGGGCCCTTTGCAGATTCAATTCGAGCGATGGCGAATCCAGCTGCGAGGCCGCGCATCCGGTTAAGCAAGGGCGTTCATATCCTCCTGCCGTTGGACGTACTTTCGAGCGACGACGCGATGTTGATTCCAAAGACGGACGATGGCCGCGTATTATTCGCGATTCCATGGAGGGGGCGGGTGCTCGTAGGAACCACCGAGCAGGAAGTTGCGGTTGGCGAAGAACTTTTCCTAACGCGCGAAGAAGTAGAGTACTTGTTGCGGCATCTCAACCGTTATCTTGGTGAGCCGGTAAAGGCCGGCCAAGTGGTCGGCGGTTTCGCCGGAGCTCGCCCGCTATTGAGCGCTGGCGATTCGCGCGACACGAAGAAATTGGCGCGAGACCATCAGGTTGAACTGGATTCACTGAGCGGCTTGGTGAGCATCCTGGGAGGGAAGTGGACCACCTATCGCGCGATGGCTCAGGATACGATTGACGTTGTTCGGAAATCTCTCGGCGGGAATCCCACGCCCTGTTCGACCTTGAATCATCCGTTGGCCGGCTCGGACGGCTACTCGTCAGATTACTGGAAGGTTTTGGTTGGAGATTTCAGTGTGCCCGAGCGTATTGCACGACACCTGGCCGAAAAATACGGCACACGCGCCGCGCAGCTCTTGGCGCTCATCGAAAGAGATGCTGATCTCGGTGAGCCGCTCGTGAAAGGACTCGCTCCGTTGCGGGCAGAGATCGCATTCGCGGCACGATTCGAAATGGCAATGACGATTGAAGACGTTCTCGCGCGGCGCATTGGTTTGCAGTTCTACGGCTGGACCGAGGCAATAGCCGCCGCTCCGGCGACCGCCGACATACTTGCGCGCGAGTTGGGATGGTCCGAAGCGGATCGCGACAGGGCCCTAAGTGAATACGTCGAAAAGATTCGCGACTTTCAGCAGAAAGCGGGACTCGCAGTCGAATCTCAAGTTGGAGCTTAAGTCCGCCACGCAGTGCGGAAGAGGGAACCGTGCGGAGTTACATTGGAGCGCTCGACCAGGGAACCACGAGCACGCGTTTCATCATATTCGATCGTGCTGGCCGGATTGTTTCTACCGCACAGAAGGAACACCGCCAGATTTATCCGCAGCCAGGATGGGTCGAGCACGATCCCGAGGAAATCTGGTTGCGCGCGCGCGAAGTAATTTCCGAGTCGATGAGGCAGCGCAGCCTCGGCCCAAACGATCTTGCCGCGATCGGCATCACGAATCAGCGCGAGACCGCTGTTCTCTGGGATCGAAAAACCGGCAAGCCAGTATCAAACGCAATGGTCTGGCAGGACACGAGAACGGATGATCTCGTTCGTGAATTCTCGGGGGTTGGT
>DATNKB010000034.1:0-12780 GCA_035603595.1 Candidatus Dormiibacterota bacterium | reverse complement strand
GATCGAAGCGGTGACGTCGGTGGGTGGCATGGTGAACTCGGCGCCGCGGGCCTTGATCCGCTCGAAGTCGGCCTTGATGTCGTTGGTGAAGAACATCGCCGCGGGTTGGCTCTGCTGAAACATTGCCTGCTGATACGTTTGGGCCGCGGGATTGTTGTTCAGCGCCAGCTGCAGCTCCGTGCCGTCGGGGTCCTCCGGAGAAACCAGTGTGAGCCAACGATATGGGCCCTGGCTGAAATCAGTTTTCTTGGCAAAGCCCAGCACCTCCGTGTAGAAGCGCAGGGCTTTGTCCTGATCGTCAACGTATAGACTCATGATTTTGATCTTCATTTTCTTGCTCCTTTGTCGCGATCGCGATTCGGGCCGCGTCGCTTTTTCATTGTTTTCGTTTTCGTTCGTGTCGATTCCTCGATGCGGTCGAGGTGGCGTTCGAGAGCATCCACGTGAGCGGACCAGAACCGACGGAACGGAGCCAGCCAGGCATCCACCTCCAGAAGTGATTCGGGTTTCAGGCGGTAGAGGCGGCGCTGCGCGTCCACCGAGGATTCCACGAAACCGGCGTCGCGCAGCACGCGCAGGTGCTTTGAAACGGTGGGCTGGGGCATACGAAGTTGACGCTCGATCTCTCCCACCGACTGTTGTGAGGAGACCAGGAGGCTCAATATTGCGCGGCGGTTTGGCTCGGCAATGATGTCGAACGCAGATTCCATTCTCCTTGTATACTCCATAGAGCATATACGTGTCAAGGTATGTAAAGCCCGGGCTCTGTGGATGCTTGAGACGGACCGTTCGAGGCGTTGTGGGAGGGTGCGGTTCAGAGCGGCTTTGCGTTGCGGTGGAGGCCGCTGTGTGAGCACGGTGCTTTAGAAATGGAAAAACTGGCGGGAGTCAGGTAGTGAATTCTTGAAAGGTTGGTAGCGCTAACGGGAATCGAACCCGTATTTCAGCCTTGAAAGGGCCGCGTGCTAACCGTTGCACCATAGCGCCACAGTGGGATTTCAGAGAAATGAGACATTCAATTATGGGAGAAAGGAAGGAAATTGACAAGGAGCGCGCGGAGATCGGAGTAAGCGGTTTGTGGAGTGGGGCTGCCGTGCCCAGAAAATTATGCTCGGGCACGGCCCTCCTGCGACGGGTGTGCGACGCGGCGTTACTTCGCTACTTCGGAATCACGGCGCTAGCGAACTGCGCCGAGTAGATACAGGACCAGGACGATCACGATGACGGTTCCGACGATGCCGAGTCCGCCGCCTGCACCCCAGCGGGAATATCCGTAATAACCGCCGCCGCCGGCGAACAGCAGGGCGAGAATGATGATCAGAAGCAGCATGTTTCCTCCTTTAATTTCCGCCTACGAAGAATCAGGGTCAGAGGCCTCAGGTCATCCCGATCGAAATCGATCGGGAGGGACCTGAGCTACGGGTGTTGCGTGACGTGCGCCGAAATGCACGACTGCAATTGCCACTGCTGATGCACAGGCATGCGCGCGATTTCAATCGCGAACCGGCTACAACTTTGCTGAACGAGTCTTAGCGGTGCTCGATACAGTTGCCTCGCCGGTGGACGAAATATCTTCGGCACCGGTGCCCTCCATCAGATTCTTGGCTCGTTTGATTTCGTCGGCGGTATTGCAATGAACGGAGAGCAGGACGCCGCCCTTGTTCAAACGGCTCTCGTAACGCTTCGCTTCATACTCGGGGATGCCCAAGCCGATCAGGGCGCCGGCGACTCCGCCCACGGCTGCACCGACGCCAACACCGGCGAGAGTGGCCATAATCGGTCCCGCTGCGATGAGCGGGCCAACACCGGGAATTGCGAGAGCACCGATACCCGCGAGAAGACCGATTGCGCCGCCTACTACAGCGCCTGAACCACCGCCCGCGGCCGCGCCTTCCGGCGCTTTCGTAGATTTTTCGGTGGCTATAGGGCGAGAGCCTAGGTTATCGGGCAGTAGCGCGGAAATCTCAGATGATGGAAAGCCGCCTTTCACCAGGACATCTGTGGCGTTGTTGGCCGCCTCGAGGCTCGGGTAAATTCCGAAGACTGCAGTTTTTTTATTTCTGTCCATTCAGCTCATCCTTTCGCTTCGAAGAGCTTTTGCAGATTTGGTTTTGGTACTCGACCACGAGAATTTGAGAGCGTGCGCTGAGATAACTAAACCTTATTTTCGGCGATGCGACCATACGCAGAAGCGGGTAGGAGAAGAGGGAGTAAGCGGTATTTGGTGCGGCGGACGCAAGTAGGCTTTGAATTTCAACAAGTTGGCGGGATCGAGAATAGGCCGCGATCGGCATGGTGCCGAAATTCATCCCGCAAAAATACGGGGATTCATCTATTCGCCTTGGAGCGGTTCGCGTGGCATAGCTCATGCAGAGCGACGGTTGGAAACGAGAGAGGTTCAGAATTCCAGCGGCAATTCGAAACGATGGGAAGGAGGATTTATGCAACCGGAGCGAGGCAGGCACCTGGCGCGTTTACGGTGGTGGTGAAGAAGTCGATCCTGGGAGCGAAGGTGATTAACACGGAGCAGGAGGATTTGGGAAAGATCGAGGACTTGGTGATTGATGCGCGGAACAGTCGCGTAGCATATGCGATCTTGTCGTTTGGCGGCGTGCTCGGATTAGGCGACAAACACTTTGCGATTCCGTGGGAAGCGCTGACTTTCGATTTGTCGCAGAAGGTGGCCGTGTTGGACATCGACAGGAACCGGCTGAAGAATGCGCCGGGATTTGATAAGGAAGATTGGCCGGATTTGGCGAACCAGACTTGGGGTACTGAAGTGTACGAATATTACGGATACAGGCCATATTGGGAAAGCTAAACTGGGGACCTCAGGTCAATTCTGGCCGACGGCGGGCCAGAATGGGACCTGAGCTACGGGGATATTTAATCGCGCGTGCGACGGCCGCTCTACGTCGATGGGTGCACAGTTCAAACTATGAGACTCCCGCCGCGCCGTGGTGTCCGCCAAAATAACTCACAAACTAACGCCAGGAATTGCGTTCGCGCAGGGCGGTGATGTGTGCTACGTGGTGGCGGCCGTGCCAGGAATAAAGCGCGAGGGTCTGGTCGAGCGACATTGTCTTGTTATGCTCGGGGTGGAGGAATTCGCGCTGCCAATCCGCGGGGTCGAGCGAGCGCAGGAGGACGACCCAGCGTTTGTGTAACGCTTCGAGAAGATCGAGCGAGGGGGCGATCGGAGCTTTCGCGTCAGCGAGTTCGGCCCAGCGGGCTTCGAGGTAGGGCTTGATCGTGGGTATGTCCTCGGTGAGGGCGAGTTTGAAACGGGTGAAGGCGTTCATGTGGCTGTCGGGGACGTGGTGGACTAGTTGGCGGACGGTCCAGCCGCCGGGGCGATAGGGCGTGTCGAGTTGCTGATCGTTCAGGCCGGAGACGGCGGCGCGCATTTTTGCGGGGGCTTCCTCGATCTGGGCGATGGAATCGCGGCGCTGGTCGTCAGCGAGGCTTTCTGGGCGCTCGAATTTCCCGATGGGGTAGCGCAGATCTGTTTCGGTGGCGAAGGCCATTAGCCCTCCTCGGTTGCCGCGCAGGCGTATAGACGATTTTTTGGGCGATTCGGTTTCTTTGGATGCGAAAGAGCCAGTCAAGATTCTGCGAAAAGCGGGGGGCGCTCTACGACGTTAACTCTGGCGGTCGGTGTACTCCTCGTGCCAGGCCATTTGGATGCCTTCGAGCTTGCCTTCGTTTGAAAGCTTGGGATCGCCGGTGAAATTCGGTAGTTCGCAGACCCATTTGTGGAGATCGGTGAAGCGGACTGTGAGCGGATCGATGTCCGGATATTTGTCGGCGAGTTGAATGCCGATTTGTTCCACGTCGTCCCAATCGAATGTTTGCGGCATGATCAGTGATCGGCTTCCTTGGCGTAGTTTTTATTCCATTCGGGAATTTCGACGACGATGTCTTTTGTGCCGTCGGGGACGCACTGGCAGCCGAGGCGCGATTTCGGGGTGACGCCGGGGGCTTCGTCGAGCTGATCGAGCTCGGCGTCGGTGGCTTCGTTGCAGGATTCGAGGCCTTCGTGAACGATCACGTGGCAGGTGGAGCAGGCACAGACGCCGCCACAGGCGTGGTCGAGGCCTTTGTGGAAGCCCTGGGAGATATCGAGGATGCTGCCGGGAAGGCCGTCGTGACCGTAAGGAACCTTCTCCGGGTCGACTTCGATCGGCTGGCCGTCCTTGATGAAGGTGATCTTGTACTTCTTCGTCGCGGGCGTGAATTTTGTTTCTTCGATGTATGGGTTCTTGCCGCCCATTTTTGCTCCTTCGTTCGGAACGATAAAGCTGGCCGGCCTGAAGCCCGCCGCTACATGCGCTAAGCTGAATTCAAAAAACCCTGCCACCCTGAAGGGTGGCGCTACAAAAGTCAAAGGCGAAAGATAAAATCAAAATCCAAATTCAAAGGCGCCGGCCGGAGGCCAGCGGTACAAAAATCAGATTCAGAATCGCCGGCAAGATGCCGGCTACGACAAATTGCGAAAGGTGCCTCGGCGGTGCGATAAGCTAAACATCGTCGAGGCGTTTGCCTTCCAGCGCCGTTTGCAATGCGCCGTTCATTAAGATCTCGGCTAGGTTCGTTGTTGCTTGGTTCAGTTCGTCGATGCGTTGGCGAACTAGCTTGTAATCCGTGCCTGCCAGCCCGCTGCGAAGAACGGCGACTGAATTTTCGATTGAACGGCGCTCGGCGGCGCTGATCTCGGATGAGCGCGGATCGCGGAAGGCCTTTTCCGTGGCGGTGAGGATCGCTTCGGCTTCGGTGCGCGCTTCGATCAGCTGGCGCTCGGCAAAATCCTGTTCGGCGAATTCGATCGATTCTTCGAGCATATGCTCGACTTCGGCGTCGGACAGACCGTAGCTCGGCTGCACTTCGATGGAATGCTCACCGCCCGAGCGCAAATCCTTTGCGGCGACTTGCAGGATGCCGTTTGCGTCGATCAGGAATTTTACTTCGATGCGGGCGAGGCCTGCGGGTCCGGGCGGTACTTTGAGTTGAAAGCGGGCGAGCGAACGGCAATCCTTGGCGAGTTCGCGCTCGCCTTGTAGGACATGGACGTCGATGCCAGTTTGATTTTCGACGCCGGTGGTGAACATTTCCTGGGCGCTGGCGGGAATGGTGGAGTTGCGCGGGATAATTTTCGCGACTACGCCGCCCATCGTCTCGATGCCCAGCGAGAGTGGAGTGACGTCAAGGAGCAGCATCGTCTTGACGCCGCTTTCGAGGATGTCGGCTTGTACCGCCGCACCGAGCGCGACTACCTCATCGGGATTCAGCTCGCAGTGCGGGGGGCGCTCGAAGTAATCGCCCACGGTCTTGCGTACGAGCGGGATGCGCGTGGAGCCGCCGACGAGGACGACTTCGTCCATTTCTTTCGGGGCGAGCTTCGCATCGGCGAGGGCTAATTTCACCGGAGCCATGGTGCGCGCAACGATAGGGCGGATCAGATTCTCGAATTCGCTACGCGTGAATTCGCGACTGTAGGTTTGAGTGGATGAGATTCGACATTTCACGGCCGCCTTTTCGCTCGAGGAAAGCTCGTGCTTTGCGCGGATGAGCGCGCGGCGCAATTCCTGGACGGCCTCGCCGTGACGGTCAAGTTCCATACCGAACTGCGTGTGAATTTCGCCGCGCGCGACGTCCATCAGGGCGTTGTCGATGTCGTCGCCACCGAGGTGCGTATCGCCGTTCGTCGAAAGGACCTGGTAGATATCGCCTTCGGTGGTGCTGATGAGCTTCAGAATGGAAATATCGAAGGTGCCGCCGCCGAAATCGTAGACCGCTACGTGGCCGCGCTTCTGCTTGTGCAAGCCATAGGCTAATGCTGCAGCGGTCGGCTCGTTGACGAGGCGAAGGACTTCGAGACCTGCTAGACGGCCGGCGTCTTTGGTGGCCTGGCGCTGAGCGTCGTTGAAGTAGGCCGGAACTGTGATAACCGCGCGGTCGACTGTGTCGCTGAAATATTTTTCGGCCCAGGATTTTAGCTCGCGAAGAATGTAGGCGGAAATTTCTGGCGGCGTGAAGAGTTTGTCGCCCAGCCGAACTCGGATTACGTTGCTGCTTTTCTCATCGATGCGGAATGGGAAGCGGGTGAGCTCGTCTTGAATGTCGGCGACGCCACGGCCCATGAGGCGCTTTACAGAATAGATCGTGCGGTCGGGATTTGTGAGCAAGCGCTCCCGGGCGGGATCGCCGACGAGAATCCTTCCATCAGTGTCCACGCTGACGACCGAGGGACAGAGCGTTGAGCCATACGGGCCTGGGATACACTTCGGAGCACCTGTCTGAGGTTCCAGATATGCGATCAGACTATAAGTTGTGCCGAGATCAATTCCGACGGTGCGTCCCATGCTTTAAGCCTCTGCCAATTCTTTTTGCACGCTTGCTACTAGATTCCGGATGTAACTGCGGCGGTTGAGAATTTCGTTCATGCGAGCGAGAAGGACGTTTCGCGTTGTGTCGTTCGCTTGCGCGTCGAGAGCTGCGTCCCATTCGCGGGCGACGCTTGCGAGTTCTTCATCGAGGCCGCTAAGCTTTTCGTTGAAATTATTCTGGGATTCGACGAGGCGGTCGCGGAGACTGGCGACTTCGCCGCCTTCGGCGCGGGCTTCGCCCAGTTCGTCGAGCGATTCATTCAGCTCAAAGACTTCTTCAAGCAATTCGGGCGGAGCTTGCTGCTTGGTGGCGCCTTCTTTCCGGAGGCCGAGACGCAGGAGGAGGTATTCGATGCGCGCGAGCGGATCGCGTAGGGTGCGGTAGGCGTCGTTGAGCTGCGAGGAGCGTTCGAGCGAAAGATTGCGCTCGTGTTCTGTGGCGCGCGTGAAATTATCGGGATGGAGCTTCCAGCTGAGCTTGTGAAATTCGCCCTCGAGCGCGACCGGGTCGATTGTGAGTTTTTGTGGCAGCGCGAAAAACGCAAAATAGTCCGTGCCTTCAGGCAGCGGCTGGATTTTGCCGCACGCGGAGCAAAAATGGCCCGCGGGAAGAGCCGCCTTGCAATTCCAGCAAGCGGAGCCGGGGACTATTTGCGATTGGGTTTTTGTCACACTCATGGCAAATCACTCGCTACGGGATACCCATCCTCGATTGGGCTCGGATAGACCGCGATTCGCGAAAGCGCCAAGCCGTCCGCAGCGCCGCGAGAGAAAATTTTAGGCGGTGAAGGAACTTCCGCAGCCGCAACTACGCGTCGCCTGAGGATTCTGAAAGACAAAACCCTGCTTCATCAGATCCTCGAGGTAGTCGAGCGTGGTGTTATGGAGGTAGAGGTAGCTCTTAGCATCGACAAATATACGCGCGCCATTTTCTTCGAACACCTTGTCGCGATTGCGCGCTTCCGTGTCGAGCCTCATCGCATACGTAAGCCCCGAACAACCCCCGCCCTGCACACCCACGCGCAGCCCGCCAGATTCGGCGGGGACGCCATCTTTTTGCAGCAGCTCGCGGATTTTCGCAGCCGCTTTTTCGGTAACGTGAATCATATTTATTCTCGCGACGCCGCGCGATAAGCCGAGGTCGCGCTGCGATCCATGCCAGCCCACCAAGCTCTTCGTGCGCCGATTCAATTAGTGCGCGCTGGTGGCGGACTCGGCCGGCTTTGCTTCGGCCTCGCCCTGCTTCTTCTTCCAGTCGCCGAGTGCAGCCTTAATCGCGTCCTCGGCGAGCACCGAGCAGTGAATCTTCACCGGCGGCAGAGAAAGCTCGCGGACGATGTCAGTATTCTTGATCGCCAGCGCTTCTTCGACCGTCTTGCCTTTCACCCATTCGGTGGCGAGCGACGAACTGGCGATGGCCGAGCCACAGCCGAACGTCTTGAACTTCGCTTCCTCGATGACGCGCGTATCCGGGTTGACCTTCATTTGAAGCTTCATGACGTCGCCACACTCGGGCGCGCCGACGAGGCCGGTGCCGACGTTGGGATCTTTCTTATCGAGAGAACCTACGTTGCGCGGATTGTTGTAGTGATCGACCACTTTGTCTGAATAAGCCATGTGCCTTTTGCTCCTTTGAAGAACTAAAAACTCACCTCAGCGGCTAAAGCCGAATTTCCTGAACCTTGCCCCTGCACGGCTGCCCCTCGCGTCTCAGGGTAAAAAGCCGCGCCCTGACGAACTTCTAATGCGAATCCGATGCCGCTACCCACTTCATTTTGCTGATATCGACGCCCTCTTTCGCCATTTCGTAGAGCGGCGAAAGCTCGCGCAGGCGCGACACGGTTTCCACGACTCGGTCCGCGACGTAGTCCACCTCTTCCTGCGTGTTGAAGCGGCCGAGGCCGAAGCGAATCGAGGTGTGCGCCAGGTCCTCGCCAACGCCGAGCGCCTTGAGTACATAACTGGGCTCGAGGGTGGCGGAAGTGCAAGCCGAACCGCTCGATACGGCTACGTCGTTGATGCCCATCAGCAACGATTCGCCTTCGACATAGGCGAAGCTGATGTTGATGTTGTTGGGGAGGCGATGCTCCATCGAGCCATTGATAAAGGTTTCATCGAGGCGCGACATGATCGATTCTTTCAAGCGATCGCGCAGCCGGCTCATTTTTTCCGCTTCTGCTGACATTTCCTGCTGACAAAGCTCACAGGCTTTGCCCAGGCCAACGATTCCCGGAACGTTGAGCGTGCCGGAACGCATGCCTCGCTCGTGGCCGCCGCCGTCAATGATGGCAGCTAGCTGGACGCGCGGATTCTTGCGACGGACGTAAAGAGCGCCGACGCCCTTGGGGCCGTAAATCTTGTGTCCGGAGATGGACATCAGGTCGATGCCATCTTTCTGCACGTCGACCGGAATCTTTCCGACGGCCTGCACCGCATCCACATGCAAGAAGACACCTTTTTCTTTGGCGATCTTTCCGATTTCGGCGATGGGCTGAACGACACCGATTTCATTGTTCGCGTACATGATCGAAATCAGAATCGTCTTCGGCGTAATCGCGCGACGGAGATCGTCGAGATTGATGCGCCCGTCCTTTTCGACGGGCAGATAGGTGACCTCGTAGCCGTACTTCTCCAGGCGCTTACAGGTATCGAGCGTGGCTTTGTGCTCGGTGACCTGCGTGATGATGTGATTGCCCTTCTCGCGGTACATCTCGGCGACGCCTTTGATCGCGAGGTTCGTTGATTCGGTAGCACCGCTGGTGAAGACAATCTCTTTGGGCGTCGCGTTGATCAATTTGGCGATCTGCCCACGAGCGTTCTCCACGGCTTCTTCGGCCTTCCAGCCGAATTCGTGGTTGCGGCTGGCCGCGTTGCCGAATTTCTCCGTGAAATACGGAACCATGGCTTCGACGACGCGCGGGTCTACCGGCGTAGTCGCATGATTATCAAAATAAACCGGAAGCTTAATTGCCATTCGCTTTCTCCCTCACCCCTTAAATCTATTAGCCCCTAAACTCTGAGCTCGACGACTTCGTGCAGCGGCGATTCGTCGGTCATGTGCGAAATCTTCACCTTCTCGAGCACTTCCAAAATGCTGTCGTTCACGCGGCGCAAAGGCTCTCGGATCGAGCAGGTGGTTGTAAGGTCGCACGTCCCATGAGAGGTGACGCACGACGTGATGAATAAAGGACCGTCGATGGCTCGAATTACATCCAGCGCGCTGATGTGAGCCGCATCCCGTGCCAGCGCATATCCCCCGCTCGAACCGTGCCGCGCGGCAACCAAGCCACCCTTGGCCAGCTTCTGGAGCACTTTCGCCATCAACGGAGCGGAGAGCTTATACATTTCTGAGATGTCCGCCGCGCTACAGGAGCTTCCGTCGTTCATAGCACCATTGCGCATCGCGAGATGCTTCAGCGCGATGAGCCCGTAGTCTGCTTTCTTTGACAGCTTCATCATGGATGCATATGCGACTGATTCGGTCGCAGTTAGATTCTAGCGCCTGGGATGCCTGCTTGTCAAGTTTAGGCACGAAACAACTCCATATGCACCAATCAGTTAAACTACGACCATTTTAGTCGCATTCGTCAATCCGTGCCAGCCCAACGGAGAGAAAAAGGTGGTGAGCGGCGCCTTCCTAGGGGCGAACGGCATTGGCGAGAAACTAGGAATGGCTCGATTTCTGGGAGCTTTTTGTCTGAGCACGCTAGAAATTCTAGGTTAGAATCAGCAACCGATGGCTCTCGAAATCAACCGACCGGTGGTTGCAATTTATCCGGGCACGTTTGACCCTGTGACAAATGGCCACCTGGATCTCATTTCCCGCGGGGCAGCGATTTTCGACCGCCTGATTGTGGGGATTTCGAGGAACCTCGAAAAAGACCCGCTCTTCGCCGTGAAAGAACGGGTGGAGATGCTCGAAGCGGTGACGTTCGAGTGGAAAAACGTTGAGGTGGAAGTGTTTGACGGGTTGTTGATGGACTACGCGCGAGCAAAAAACGCGCGGGTTATCCTGCGGGGGATCCGGGCGGTCTCTGACTACGAGTACGAACTGCAGATGGCGATGATGAACCGCAAGATTGAGCCGCAGATCGAGACTGTGTTCATGCTGCCTGCGGTGGCTTACAGCTTTTTGAGTTCGCGGCTGGTGCGGGAGTTGGCGCGGCTTGGAGCGCCGGTGGTGAAGGACCTGGTGCCGGCGCTGGTGGAAGAGCGATTGCGCGCGAAAGTGGGATGACAGAAGCGTTACGATTTTTCGAATTGAAGCGATGTTGATGTTAGTGCCGACATGAGGAGCCGAATGGAATCTGCCACGGGAATGAAAGCCGAAGAAATTGTCGAGCTGGCTGACCGCGTAAACCGGATCAGCGTGTCGCAGACGATGATGGTGCTGCAGGAGGCGGAGCGTTACAAGGCGCGCGGAGTGGACGTGGCGGATTTTGGTCCGGGCGAGCCTGACTTTCCAACCCCGGACAACATCAAGCTCGCGGCGATCAAGGCGCTCGAAGAAAATCGCACGAAGTACACGGCGACTCCAGGAATCGCGCCATTGCGCCAGGCTGTTTGCGACTGGCACGCGGCGCAACTCGGCTCGTCGTACCAAATTACAGAATGCATCGTCACGTCCGGCGGCAAGCACGCGATTTACAACGCGGCGTGCGCGCTGCTGAATTCGGGCGACGAGGTGGTGATTCCCGCGCCGTATTGGGTGAGCTATCCCGACATTGTGAAGGCAGCCGATGGAACTCCTGTGTTTTTGGAGACGCGGGCGGAAGATGGTTTTCGGCTGCGCGCGGCTGATCTGAAGAAAGCTCTCACGCCGAAAACAAAGATCGTGATCGCCAATTCTCCGAGCAATCCGACTGGTGCGGTGATTCCGCCGGATGAGTTCGCTCGCATTCTCGAGGTTTGCAAGCGGCATGGCACGTGGCTGCTGACCGACGAATGCTATTCGCATTTCACGTATGGCGATGCGAAACCGTTTTCTGTGGCGAGCCTGCCGGGATCAAAGGACCGGTTGATCGTGGCCGGGTCGCTCTCGAAAACATTTGCGATGACCGGGTGGCGCATCGGCTATGCGCTGGCACCGAAGCCGGTGGTGGACGCGATGACGAAGCTGCAGAGCCAATCGACTTCGAATCCCAATTCGATTACGCAATACGCAGGACTCGAGGCGTTGCGCGGGCCGATGGACTCAGTGGCGAAGATGCTTGCCGAGTATGCGCGGCGACGCGAACGGATTCTTGCCGGCTTACGGGCGATTCCGGGTGTTACGTGCACGACGCCGGAAGGGGCCTTCTATGTGTTTCCAAATATTTCCGCGCATTTGAATGGTGAGGCGCCTGACAGTACCGCGATGGCACGCGTGCTTTTGGACCGCGAGCATGTGGCTGTGGTGCCGGGTGATGCGTTTGGGGCGCCGGGGCATTTGAGAATTTCGTACGCAACTTCGATGGAGCGAATCGAAGAAGGCCTGCGCCGGTTGGCGCGCTTCTTCGGGCGAGCCGCGTGATCCTAAGTCCGGCGCGACTGGAACCGATTTTTAGTCCGCGGCCGTGGGGTTCGCTTTCACTCGCGCCATTCTTTCCTGAGAAATCAAATCTCACCGAACCGTTGGGCGAGGCCTGGATGACGGGCAGCGAGTGCCGCTTCGCTTCGGGGCCGTTTGAGGGGAGGAGGCTCGGGAGCGTGTGGCCCGAGATGCCTGCCGAATGGGCTGGGACAAGGGCTGATCGCGGTTCGGCGTTTCCTCTGCTCGTGAAATTTATTTTCTCCGAGGGCAAGCTTTCGGTACAAGTGCATCCCGACGATGAGTACGCGGCGCGACATGAGAAAGCTGCGGGTGGACGCGGGAAGACGGAGATGTGGTACGCGGTGCAGGCCCGGGCCGGTGCTGAGGTGCTGGTGGGACTGAAACCTGGAATTGATCGCGAGAAATTCGAGCAATCCATCGGCAACGGAACCGCGGAAGAATGTCTTGAGCGAATCGCTGTACGCGAGGGCGATGCGATTTTTGTTCCTGCGGGCACTGCGCATACGATTGGCGCGGGGCTTGTGCTCTGCGAAATTCAAGAGCACTCGGATTTGACGTATCGCGTTTTCGATTACAACCGTCGTGACGCGATGGGCCGGGCGCGCGAATTGCACATCGGGAAAGCGCTCGAGGTAATCCGTTTTGGAGAGCAGAGAGGTGGGAAGATTGAGCCTGTGAGTTTTAAGCGCGGGCCGGTGACAGAGACTTTTCTTGTTTCGTGCCGCTATTTCGCGACTGAAAAATGGGAGTTTGGGGAATCAGTTGCGGCTACTACCTCGCCTGAACATTTCGATTTGATCATCATTCTCGAAGGCGCGGGAGACTTTGCATGGGGCGGCTCGCGTGCGGGATATTCTCCGG
>DATNKB010000033.1:0-6409 GCA_035603595.1 Candidatus Dormiibacterota bacterium | reverse complement strand
TTATCCGGATCAGAAGCATCCGCAAGTGGGACTGGTGAAGAGCCAACAGCTGGAATTGTCCACTCTCGCGGGCGGATTCAAGAAGTATCTGGAATATGATCCGGACGCGAAGCTTTCGGTTGAGGCATTCGCCGACGTTCGGGGATCGAAAAACCACAATCAGGACTTGAGTGAACGCCGTGTCGAGCGCATCAAGCAATATCTCGTCGACCAGGGCATTTCGGCTGACAAAGTTCAGACCGCTGCTTACGGCAAAGAGCGACCGATGCCGAAGGCGGACGTGAAGAACCTCGAATCGACAAACCCGAACCAACCGCCCAAGGCTCGATTGCGTAACGTGACGGGCGACTGGTATGCATACAATCGCCGCGCGGACATCGTGCTTCTGCCTTCCGGCAAAAAGTCGGCGCAGTTCTACCCGCACAATGCCGACGACTCCGGAATCATGTGGCAGATCCCGAAGCCGGCTCTGAAGAAGGTCGAAGCGGTCAACTAAGAACTCTAGAAAAACAAGAAACGCGCCGGAGATTTCATCTCCGGCGCGTTCTGTTTCTGCGCGGCCCCTCATTCGAGCCAACCGCCCCGCAGTGAAGAAAAAGCGAACAAAACAATGTCGCAACTGCTCCCACTGGGTTACACCAAAAAGCAGTCTGACGCCTGCTGGTCAGTGTTTTTCGTCGGCCCGACTTAGAAATTGAACCGGCGGACTGCGGAAAGGGCGAGAGTTTGGAACAGGGAGGCAACCTTCCAACGCTAGAGTAAGTCAACCCCGTCCCACCCCTTCGCAAACCCAGCGAAGGATGGGGCATCGGTCTTCCGTTAGGTAGAAAGAAATAATGAAACGAATTAGCTCTTCGCGACACTTACTCATCGTACGTATTCACCAAAGCTCGGAACAGCAGGGGAACTATCATGATGTTTCTATCGATTTGCGAACTAGTTTCGGTACTCCAACACTCCCCAAATGGCGGCCATTCGCCTTGGGCCTGGCTCGGCGGAATAACTGCTTTTCTGGGGGCTATCGCTGCGTTACGGGCTGCATTTGGAAAAAGCAACAAATGAATGCAGGACAGTCCTTGAAACGACAGTTTTAGGGTGTAGTGACACGCTGACCCAACCATGCCGTCGCGTGGTAAACAAAACTAATCCAATTGGCATCCCGATTGGCACCCTGATTTCCCGGGCCCCATTCTTCGCGGTGTTGGCGAAGGGGGTCGCTTACTTTGCGCTAATCAAATAGAACTCCGTCTGGCGCGCGATGAAGAATTTGTAGCCGTCGTCGGTGAGGTAGGCGTCGTCCTCGCCCATTATGTAGACCTTCTGGCCGCCCCATTCGGGAACTGCGGTCTGCGCGTTTAATTCGACGGAAAGATAAGCGCCTTTGCGCAGCTTTTGGACCGTTGACAGGTTGGAATCGCCTGGAGCATTCGCGAGAACCTCTTTCTCGGCTTGAGCCGCATGCGCGTCCATCCAAACGCCGAGGCCGTGGCCTTCGTTGCCGATGGGATGGCTGTAAATCATGGCGTCGATGCCCTTCTGAGACATTTCGTCCATGGCCAACTTGTAGACTTCGGCGCCAGTTCGTCCGGGGCGCGCGGCGCGAAGCGTGAGTGCGTCTTGCACGGCGTTCATATTTTTCATGGCTTGCTTAAGTCCTGCCGGCGGCTCCGTTTCACCGGGCTTCAGAACGTAGGCCATCTTCTGCCAGTCGGTATTGAGGCCCATGTAGGTGACGCCGAAGTCGAGATGGATCACGTCGCCGGGCTGAAAGACGTCAGTCCATTCCGCGTCACGGAGGTGTCCGCGCTCGCGTTGCAGCGTCAAGCCCTGATGCTGAATGCGGAGGTGCGGCGCGAACCAGGTGGTGACGTGGTTCTCCCACATCTGGTCGTAGAACCAGTTGACGGCTTCTCCCACGGTGGTTTTTCCGGGGGTGATGGCTTCGTTCGAGAGGCCGCGCTTGGTGATCAGATCCGTGAGGATGACCATCTGCTTGTAGGTTTCGAATTCTTCGGGCAGGCGCGTCTCGAGATACTCGGTGATTAAAGGTTCGGCGGGGACGAAATGCTGGGTGGCTTCGGGGCCCATGCTCTTGGCGAGGTATTCGTAGCTGGATTTCGTGAGGCTGCGCGTGACGCCGCGCTTGCCGTCGATTCCGAGGGCGATGTGCGCGGGATGGTAAGTGTCCCAGAGGGCGTGCAGTTCCGACGGAATATCCGGCTGCGGGACGTTGGATTTCTCGAAGAACTTCGCGACGCTTTCCTGCGAATAGCCGGTGACGGCGATTTTCTTCAGTCCTTTATCGCCGGTATCAACGAAGACGAAAAAATCGCGGTTGCCGGTGTACGGCCGCGGAGGAGCCACGAATTCCGTGAGCGGATCGTCGTGAAATTCTTCGTTGACGACGATCCACATGTCGACGTTATGGCGGCGCATCATGTCGAGCAGCAGCGCCTGCCGCTTCACGAGCCAACCCTCGCGCACGGCAATCTGCCGCGACCAGGGCAGCAGGTGCGGCATTTGGTCTTTGAGCGACTGTGCCGCTGCCTGCGACTGCGCAGCAGCCGGTGAAGCCAAGATCGCGCAAACGCCGAGAACTACCAGCCATCTCCGAAATTGCATGTAGGTTCCTCCGCGGCGCATCCTAACTCAACTTTCTCCCCCGACATCAGCCATTTTGAATAGTTCCAAAAAATAAAAGCCGCGCTGGAACTCCTCTGGAGTTCGGCGCGGCTTAGGACAATAAAACATCCGCGTTATCACTACTTGGGCTGGATCAAGTAAAACTCCGTCTGACGCGGCTGGAAGAATTTGTAGCCGTCAGGAGTGAGATATGCGTCGTCCTCCGCCATGACGTAGATTTTCTGGCCGCCCCATTCGGGAATGGCCGTTTTTGTGTTTAGCTCGATGGATTGGTAGGAACCATCACGCAGACGCTCCTGCGATGAAGGGCCCACGGCTTCGTGCGTGGGATTCACCGTTTGGGACGCGCGAAAATCGATGCTTGCGCCGAGCCCGTGCCCCTGATTGCCGATGGGATGACTGTAAATCATGGCCTCGATTCCCTTCTGCTTCATTTCCGCCATGGTGAGGTCATACACCTCGCCTCCCGTGCGGCCCGGCCGCGCAGCCCGCAACATTAGCGCATCCTGCAGCGTGTTCGTGTTGTCCATCGCCTTCTGAAGGCCAGCTGGAACGGCTCTCTCGCCGGGAAGCAGCACGTAGGCCATCTTCTGCCAGTCGGTGCTCATTCCCATGTAGGAGATTCCGAAATCGAGATGCACTAAGTCCCCGGGCTCGATCACGATTTCTTCTTTCGCGACGGCGAGGAAACCGCGCGACGATTCGGACGGCATGCCCTTGCGCTGCACGCGCAGATCGGGCTGGAACCAGGTGCCAACACGATTGCGCCACATCTCGTCATAGAGCCAGCGGCGCACATCGCCAACGGTGGTCTTCCCCGGAGTGATTATTTCATTCGAGAGAGCGCGCTTGGTGATGAGGTCGGTGAGAATTACTTCCTGGTTGTAGGTGTCGAATTCTTCGGGGATGCGCGTGGCGAGGTATTCACCGATCAACTCCTGCGCCGGCACGAAATTCTTCGCCGCGTCCGGCCCCATTTTCTCGGCGAGATAGTCATAGGTGGATTTTGTAAGGCTGCGCGTGACGCCACGACGGCCGTCAATGCCGAGACCGATGTGCGCCGGGTGGTAGGTATCCCAAAGGGCTTTTAGTTGCTTGTCCACTGGATGCTGCGAAGGATCGTCGGTGCTCTCGAAGAATCGCTGGACGTTCTCTTCCGAGTATCCGGTCACAGCGATTTTCTTGAGGCCAGCATCGCCCGCATCTACGAATACGAAAATATCGCGGCCACCGGTATAGACGCGCGGCGGCGCAACGTATTCCGTGAGCGGATCGTTGTGAAATTCTTCGTTGACCACGATCCACATGTCCACGTGGTTGCGACGCATCATGTCGAGCAGCATGGCGTGGCGCTTGACGAGCCACTGTTCGCGCACGGCGATTTGCTGCGACCACGGCAGAAGCTCGGGCGCCTTCGGGAGATTTTTCTGCTTCGATTTCTGAGTTGCCGCTGCGCCGATCAACACGCCGCACGCCGCCAGGACCAAAACCCATTTTCGTGGATTCATTCCAAGTCCTCCGCGCGGCATCCTATAACATTTTGTTCCGTCTGCGCGGGGCGTTTCGCGAAAGGAGAGAGAGAATGCATCAGCAAGAGCTGCGGCGAAACTTCGCGGTAAATTAGTCGAGTGGTATGATTTGCGCGCGAGAGCCGCCTATTGCGGAAGCTAACGGTATGACAGAGAAAAGCGCAGGCGACCCAAAGTGTTGAGCTCTCGGACAGGAAACCGTGCATCGGCAACCGAACCCAGAAGGCGCGGCTCCAGCATCTGCTATGCGTTCCCATTGGTCATTCTTACTTGGATCGGCCTGTTCGCAAATGGGTGTGCTGCCCCGGCCGTTTGGCATGCAGAGGTCCCGTCTCCGGACGGGTCGTGGATTGCCATTGCTGAGACCGTGCAGAACGGCGGGTTCGGCACGGCATCCATTGCTACAACTGTGTTTCTTAAGTTGACCCGCTCATCGAACGCTCCAGTGATGGTGTTGGCGTTCGACTGCATGGGGCCAGTTCCTCGGCCCTATACGTTAGACAACGTCGCGAATGCCGGAGGCACTATAAACCTTCAGATGAAGTGGCTAACTCCGTCGCATCTCGACGTGACATATAGCGGGCATCCAGAGCTCAACTTTCAAGCCGTCAAGCTCTGGGGCGCTGATATCTCCTTGCGAAACGTTGCGAGCGACACGACAGCACTGCCAGGTCCTTTCGGTCCGTCCAATCCACAGTAGAGTCTAGTGGGGACACACAATGAACGATCGATCGCAAACTGCAGGGAGCCAAAACGCGATGGAGGTTCCGCTCGCTGGCATCGGCCTGATCAATTCTCCGCGGCTGAACAAAGGCACGGCTTTCCCCGACCATGAGCGCGACCTTTTTGGTCTGCACGGTTTGTTGCCGCCGCACGTCGGCACGCTCGATGAGCAGGTAGAACGCCGATTGCGCGCACTTAACTGCGAGCCCACCCCGTTCACCAAATACAGCTTTCTTCGCGACCTCCAGGACATCAACGAGACACTTTTCTACGCGCTGCTGGTCCGCAACATCGAGCAGATGCTGCCGCTGGTCTACACGCCCACGGTGGGCGAGGGCTGCCAGCGGTTCAGCGAAATCTGGCGGAAGCCGCGAGGCCTGTTTCTGAGTTATCCAAACAAGGAGCGCATCCACCAAATCCTGAGCCACCGCCGTTACGACAGTGTGAAATGCATCGTGGTGAGCGACGGCGAGCGAATTCTAGGGCTCGGCGACCAGGGCGCCGGCGGAATGGGGATTCCCATTGGAAAGATGGCGCTCTACACCGCCCTTGGCGGAATTCATCCGGAGAATTGCCTTCCGATTCTGCTGGACGTGGGAACGAACAACGAGGAAAGGCTGAAGAGTCCGATTTATGTGGGATGGGCGCATGAGCGAGTGTGCGGAGCTGAGTACGACGAATTCGTGGACATTTTCGTGCAGCAGGTGAAGAAGCGCTGGCCGCACGTTCTTTTGCAGTGGGAGGATTTTGCCGGTTCCAACGCGGCACGCCTGCTGGCGCGATATCGGAATGAGTTGTGCACCTTCAACGACGATATTCAAGGCACCGCGGCGGTGGCAACGTCAACCGTGATTTCTGCGATCAATGTGACTGGTGTGCCGCTTGAGGAGCAAAAATTCGTTGCGCTCGGCTTCGGAAGCGCAGGACTCGGTATCACGAATTTACTGGCGCGGTTCATTCAGGACAAAGGGGTGACGCCAGACGACGCGCGCAAGCGGTTCTACGCAATCGATCGCGACGGCCTGATTACGGAAAAGACTCAGGGGATGCGGCCGGAGCAGATGCTCTACGCGCGCAGCGAGGAGGAAGTGAAGGGCTGGAGGCAGCAGCCGAACGCCGAGATCACGCTCCTGGATGTGGTGCGCAACACGAAGCCTTCGGTATTGATCGGTGTCTCCGGACAGGGCGGCGCGTTCACCGAACAAGCCGTGCGCGAAATGGCCAAATATGCGGATCGGCCGATCATCTTTCCGCTTTCTAATCCGACCTCGCGCTCCGAAGCGACTCCGCAGGATTTGATGAACTGGACGGAAGGGCGCGCGCTGATCGGAACTGGGAGCCCGTTTGAACCGGTCCGCGTGGGAGGAAAGGAAGTTCACATCGCGCAGACCAATAACTCGTACATATTCCCCGGACTGGCGCTGGGAATCGTGGCGTCGAAAGCGAGAAGGGTGACCGATGCGATGGTGAAGGCTGCGGCCGAAGAACTGGTGCGTCATCTGCCCACGCGAACC
>DATNKB010000032.1:0-2034 GCA_035603595.1 Candidatus Dormiibacterota bacterium | reverse complement strand
TCCTCAAAAATAACCACGTCGTGCGCATCGTCTATGGCCTCATGTTCTATTCCATAGTGCGCAGGCTCAACCTTGTTTCCCTTCGAGTCGGAAAAGTACATGGAGGAAACGATCTTCTCGTGCAGAACAATCTCGTGGTATTCCCCAGCATTCCAGAACTCCTGCCCATCCGGCGTTCTCATGCAGCAGCGAAATTTTCCTCCTACGCGAAAATCCATCTCGCAAAAAGGCGCAGTAAAACCCTTCGGCCCCCACCACTGCATCACATATTTCGGGTTTGTCCACGCTTCCCAAACCAATGCGCGGGGGGCGTCAAAAACTCTAGTGACAACCATCCGCTCTTTCTCGTTAACCGTGTTTTTTGTCATCTCTGACCTCCGCTTTTTTCATTTGATTCACAACCACATCCAACTTGTCGAAACTCTCTTCCCAGAATCGGCGATAGCTAATCGCCCAGTCGCTGACTGTCTTTATCGCCTCTGGCCTAAGCCTGCACACGCTCTCTCTTCCACGCTTCGTCTTGATCACAATCCGCGCCCGCACCAGGTAGGCAATATGTTTTGAGATCATCTGCTGCGAGAGTGCAAACGGTTCCGTCAATCCATGCACGGAGGCAGGCCCATGGGAGAGTCGTTCGATCATCGCCCGGCGGGTTGGATCAGACAGAGCCGCAAATGTTGTATCTAACCTATCCACAACCATATGGTAGTGAATTATCCGTCGATGTCAAGTGTGGATTTTGGAGTTCCCGATTTCTGTTTCCTGCGGCGGCTAAGGCATTAGTGCAAGAGACCCATCTGGTAGTTCAGGACTGAGGTTTGAACCTGGTAGTCGTATTTTGCGCTGGCTTCGACGATTTCGGCCTGAGTTTGGTTGAGCTGGGCCTGGCTGAGTTCGATAATGGAGCTTAGGCCGAGTTTGTAGCGGGCCTGCGCAAGGTCATAAGCCTGGCGGGCTTGCGCGAGGAATTGTTCGGTGACGGAGAGACGCTGGAAGGCGGAATTGGCGTTGAGCCAGGCGGTGCGCACGTCGCGAACGATGCGATTCTGAAGGTCGCGAACGTATTGCTGCTGAGCGCTGGCGCGCGCCTCGGCTTCCGAACGCAACGAGCCGAAGAGATGGCCGTTGAAGATGGGGATATTGAGGTTGAAGCCGCCGGCCGCGTAGCGCGGGGATATTAGGTTATCCTGGCGGAACGGAACGAGCCCCACGGTGCCAATCGCGCTGAGAGTTGGAAACCAAAGATCGCGTTCGGCTTTTGCATAGCTTTGCTCGGATTGAAGTTCGAAGCGCTGCCCGATGAGTTCGGGCCGATTTTGGATGGCGGCCTGGAGGACGCCTGGAAAATCAGCCTGGGGCGGCTGAGGATTGCTTGGCAGCGGATCAGTAAGGATAAACGCGTGCTGCTCGGAGTATCCAAGCGCTGCCGAGAGGTCGGCGAGAGATGCTTCGAGATCATTCTGGGCCTGAATCTGTAGGAGCTGGGCTTGCGAAAGATCGACATTGGCGAAGCTGACGTCGAGTCCTGACTTGAGCTTATTTTTTTCGAGGGTGGTGATCTGGTCGGAAACGAGCTGGCGGGCTTTGACGGTTTCTTGAGCGACCTGAAGAATGGCCTGCGCTCTTAAGACACCGTAGAAGGCCTGGTCCACGGCGAGAAGGACGTCGGCACGAGAAAGTGTGACATTGGCCTGCTCGGCCTGGGCGGCATACTTCGAGCTCTTGACGAGCTCGTGAGTGCGGCCGAAATCCGTGACGAGTTGGCTGATCGTGAGGCCGTAGGCGAAGCGGTCGAAAACCGTGGGATTGTTCAGAGCGCCAGCGGCGATGCGGCTGGTGTTTTCGGCGTACGCGCCCGTGACGCTTCCGAAGACCAGGGGGTAATACGCAGACTTCACTTCTCCTACGCGAGCTTGTGCCGCCAGGGCGAGATAGCCAGCGGCTTGTACCCGGGGATGATTTTGAAGCGCGATTTTTTCGGCGTCTTGCAGGGTGAGCGCTTGGGCTCCCTGCGGCGCTGCGCCGGCTTGCTGA
>DATNKB010000031.1:0-11210 GCA_035603595.1 Candidatus Dormiibacterota bacterium | reverse complement strand
CATTCACCGTATCGTGGTGAGGAGCAATTGCTTCCGAATTCCGCAACACCAAATCCAGCTCCGCCGAACGCGGCAAAGGTTTGCCATCCTTCTTCGCACCCTTCTTCGTCTCGGAGAAAAATAGGCCGGGCTTCTTCTCCGTCTCTTTTCGCGACGCATCGTAAAATTCAATCCAACGGTGCCATCGCTGCGGACTAATCTGGCAAATCCTCTGCAAAAGCGCCTCAACCTCGTCGTGCTCTTCCCAGAAGCGCGACAGGCGGTCCCACTCATAGATATAGATACCGGCAAGAAAATCGGGGACATCCACCACGGCGGCCGCTCGGCTTTTAGCGAGCATCTGCGCAAGTCGTTCAGCGCGAACGAGATCGCGGGTCAGACGGTGGGTCAAATTGCCGCGATTTCCGTCGTCACCCACGTCAGGCGAGACGGTGGGGCGGAGGTTTGCGGAGCTCGGCGGTTTGCGCTTGAAGAGTTTCATTGTGATCCGACAACGCTCAACTCAAGTGTATCAGGACGGCTCAGGTTCGCAGGACAGGTTAAGTACAGGTCGTACCTAACCGAAACGGAGCTCAGCCTGTGCAACGCTGGGTTCGACGGCAATAAGAGGCGATTCTGACGCTCCGCAGCCGCCGAGAACTGCTTTTTGCTGCAACCTGCTTGCTGCAGTTGCGGCGACAAATTTTGTCACAATTCGGTTCCAATCCCGCTTATAGGCCGAGGACTGTGACTAGTTCGCGGACCGAGGCTGCGGACTTGTCGAGGGCGGTTTTTTCTTCGGCTGTTAGTTTGATTTCAATGATTTGTTCGATGCCGCGGGCGCCGAGTTTTACGGGGACGCCAACGAAAAGGCCGCTGATGCCGTACTCGCCTTCGAGGTAGGCGGCGCAGGGAAGAATTTTCTTTTTGTCTTTCAGTATGGACTCGACCATTTCTGTGACCGCGGCTGACGGCGCGTAATAGGCGGAGCCGGTCTTCAGCAGATCAACGATTTCGGCGCCGCCTCTTCGGGTGCGCTTGACGATCTCTTCGAGTTTCTCCTTGGGCAAAAGCTCGGGGAGGGGAATTCCAGCGACGGTGGAATAGCGAGTGAGCGGCACCATGTCGTCACCGTGGCCGCCGAGGACGAAAGAGTGCACGTTTTCAACGGACACGCCAAGCTCCATCGCGACGAACGCGCTCATGCGCGCGGAATCCAGAACGCCCGCCATGCCGATCACTCGATTGCGCGAGAAGCCGCTGATCTTGAACGCAGCTTGCGCCATGGCGTCGAGCGGATTCGTGACGATGATGAGAATTGCGCCGGGCGAGAGTTTGACGATCGCGTCCACGACGCCTTTTACTACGTCATAGTTGGCTTTCAGAAGATCGTCGCGAGACATCCCCGGCTTGCGCGGGAACCCTGCGGTGATCACGACGATGTCGCTATTCGCGGTTTCGCGGTAGTCGCCGGCGGCGGTGGAAATTCCGACGGCGCGCGAATCGGTGCCTAGGATCGGGGCGGCCTCGGCCATGTCGAGGGCTTTGCCGGCGGGCGGGCCGTCGAGGATGTCGGTCAATACGACGTCGGCGAGCTCGGCATCGTGAATCCGCTGCGCTGTTGTGGAACCGACGAAGCCTCCGCCCACTACCGTCACTTTCTTGCGCATTGCTACGTCTCCTTGTGTGCCGAATGTGATTAGGTTTTAAAGTTCAATCGGCTGCTACGGCCGATTGCATGTTTTCGATGATCGCGGACGCATACTCGGACGTCTTCAGTTTTTTCGCGCCGGGCATCATGCGTTCGAGATCGTAGGTGACGCGCTTTTGGCGGACGGTTCGCGCGATGCCGTCTTCAATCAGGCGGCCGGCTTCTTTCCAACCCATGAAATCGAACATCATCGCGCCGGAGAGCATAACGGAACTCGGGTTGATGACGTCCTTATCGGCATATTTCGGCGCGGTTCCATGCGTGGCTTCGAAAACACCGAAGCCGTCGCCGATATTGGCGCCGGGAGCCATGCCGAGGCCGCCGACCTGCGCGGCGCAAGCGTCGGAGAGATAGTCGCCGTTCAAGTTGGGCGTGGCGAACACCTGATACTCGTCGGCGCGCGTGAGCACCTGCTGGAAGACGGAGTCGGCGATGCGGTCGTTGATCAGAATTTTGCTCTTCCACTGGCCGTGGCCATGCGTTGCGTAGATGGTGTCGAGCGTCTGCTTCACTTCGAGGGCCACGGCTTTTTGAAACGCTTCGTTGGCTTGATTCAGCCCCGGCTCGATCATTGCGGCGATTTGCTCGATGGTGAGGCTTTCGTTCTGGTCTTTATTATCGAGAATCCAGCTTTCGCGTTCGGTGACGATCTGCTGGCGGAATTCGGCGCAGGCGAGGTCGTAGCCCCAGTCGCGGAAGGCGCCTTCGGTAAATTTTTGAATGTTGCCCTTGTGGACCAGCGTAACGATCGTGCGGTGATTTTCGATCGCGTGCTGGATGGCACGGCGGACGAGGCGCTTGGTGCCTGTGGGCGAGATGGGCTTGATGCCGACGCCGGAATCTTCGCGGACTTTCTTCGTCGTGCCCGCGAGCATTTCGTTGTTGAGGAAGTCGATCAGCTTTTTTGCTTCCGGAGTGCCGGAACGCCATTCGATTCCCGCGTAGACGTCTTCGGTGTTTTCGCGAAAGATGACGACATTCATGCGCTCGGGATTCGTGACCGGCGAAGGCACGCCGTGGAAATAGCGCACCGGGCGGACGCAAGCATAGAGGTCGAGCACCTGGCGCAGAGTGACGTTAAGCGAACGAATGCCTCCGCCGACGGGAGTAGTGAGCGGGCCTTTGATTCCGACGCGGAAATCGCGGAAGGCGTCGACCGTATCCTTGGGGAGCCACTCTTTGAACTGTTTGAAGGCTTTTTCGCCCGCGAAAACTTCTATCCAGGCGATCTTGCGCTTGCCGCCAAAGGCTTTTTCGACGGCTGCGTCGAACACGCGGCGCGACGCAATCCAGATGTCGCGTCCCGTGCCGTCACCTTCGATGAAGGGGATGATGGGCCGGTCGGGAATTTGAAACTTGCCGCCTTCGTAGGTAATTGCTTTGCCTTCTGAAGGAACTGCCACGCCGCTATAGGAATTTTTCATGCGCCTCGGGACTCCTCGCAGGGGTCGAATCGTTGTACGACGTTAAAATGTGCCGCTGCGGAGCCAATAACGTTAACACAATCGGGAGGACGACGGCAGTACCTCAGCCGGAGGACTGTAAGATGGGGTACCCGGCAACCGGTCCTACTTCATTCGCTTGTATACTGCGCTGACAGTATTTCCCGTCTGAACAATTTTTTCGGAGCCGTCTGGCAGGGTCAGGGTTACGCGCTCTGCATAGAATGTGTTGGGAGACAGGTGATACCTATAGCGAACGGTGTCGCCATTTCCAAATTGCTGCTGGATCAGCCAGTCTTTGTCATATGTATTATGGACGAGCAAGCGCTTCTGTTCATCGCGGATCCAAGTGAGCACGCCTTCCTCGTAGAAATAATAGCGGGCGGCGCCGAATGAATTATCCACCGTCGTTAAAAAGCCCGAGGAGTCGTAGCTGTATTTCGTCCAATGGCCCTGATTGTCCTCGGCGCGCACGATCCGGTCATGATTGTCGTACGCCAACCGCATCACAGCACCGTCGGGCGCTCGAATTTCCTGCAAATTTCGCTTCCCGTCACGAATGAGTTGAATCTTATTGCCTGCCGAATCGGTCATTTCCGTCGGCGCGCCCTGGGCAAGGTTTTTGCCGCTGTAAGACTCGGGAAAATGAATGGTCGATCCATCCTGCAACTGCAGCAACCACCCGGTGCCATCCCACTTCTGGATAGCCTTATAAAAGCTAGAGCCGGTCTCCGTGTGGCGGAAAATCGCATCGGCATACCCTGTCCCTTTTGAAACCCGTGGAAAATAGAGAAAATCCCCGTTCTCGAGGACAATGTATTGTTCGGTGTAAGGGTTGCGCGTGCCGAGCGGGCAAATATCGAAGGGGTGATTGGCATTCAAACCAAATGCGTGCGATTTGTTCTGGGGCATCCAATCTTCCGCTGTGTAGGTTCGCGTCAGCGGCATCTCGAATCCCGCCTCGCTGAGCGATAAATCAGTCTGCCTCATAATGAATTTGCCGGTGCGCAGGTCCGTCTCAAACCGGTCCACTGGCGTCCGGCTTGCCCGGGACATCGGCACAGGTGTCGAACAGCTTCCGACTTGGGGAGCAGCAGTGGAGTTTGCCAGGGAATAAACACACGGAAAATCGCCATCCCATTGCGGGGGTGGCACATCCGTCGAAATGTATTCCGGAACTCCAGTCGCCTGCGTGTGAATGTCCACATAAGAATCGGGGCTGTATTCAACGATCCGCCCGGTGATCAGGTCAGCTTTCTTTTTCAGCTGAGGCATCAACACTTCGAACGTCGTGAACTTCCATGAGGTGTCCTCGCGGCCGCCGGAAACTCGAACCATGGCGTCGCCTTTCGGCCCGTGAACGGGAATGATCAGCCGAACTTCATGCCATCCCGTTTCGTCCTGCTTCACCTCTCCTGTGATCTTGCCGCGGACGGAGAGGGGCTCGCCAAGCAATCGTGTTATCGCTGCATTTTGCTCCATCTGCTTGAGAGTTTCCAGTGCTGCTGCCTGCCGCTCCGTATCCCGGTGCATATAGTAGGTGACTGCAAGTCCAGATGCGATTAGGAGCACTACCAGTAGGAGCGCAAACTGTACAGACTTACGATGGGAGACGGGCTGGGCTTGCGAGTGCCCGCAAAGAGGACAAATCTCGCCGCGCTTCTTCGCGTCTTCTAGTGAGACAACGAGTATATCGTCAACCGCCTGGTTGACCTCTTCCAAGGTAGGATCGAGAACCGAACCGCACCCGCTACAATTCGACATTCGACGACTCGACTCTTCACCTTCAGATCGTGAAACGAACACGTTCCGTTCTTCAGGGTGGCAGGTGGTTGCCTATCACACAATAGTACTAAGCCTCTTGAGATACTAGGTCGATTTCGCAGTCAGCGGAAGGGGCGTTGCGTGTTAAATTCCCAGACGAAAAGCCGCCTTCGAAGGGCACGAAGGAGCCCGTGAAATCTGAGATGGTGCACGATAAGCGGGCCATCCGCCGGGGTATTGAGCAGCGCGCCTGCTAGTCGTGCTGTGCAGGTTGTACGTAATAACCTCGATGGGTGCGTGCGGTGAGACCAGATTTTGAGACTTTCACTTCCAGGGAATGATATTCGCCTGGCCGCTCAGGTGCCGCCGGGACAAAGGAGATCTCGTAGTACGGAGCGATATCGGTGAAGCACTTTTGCAAAAGGCCCGGAATATCATTGTTGAAATCAAAGGCTCGACCGCCGCTCTGGATGGAGAGCACCTGCAGCGCAAGGTTTCCCAAGTTCACTTGGTCAGGCTTGGTGACGGGCTTCAGGAATACCTCATAATAAGAGCCCCGAAACTGAGACTCGGACGCGCCCAAAGGATTAACCTCGTAAAGCGTGACGCGCGCTTGGGCCAATCGATTCGACATATCTACAATGTCCGTGAAGATTTGCTGCTTCTGTTTTGAATCGAGCTCGACGTTGGGGCCAGAAAGGATAGGCCAACCTGGAGAAATCCAAATCATGACGTTGCGACCCGGGCGCACGCCCTCTCTTGCGGTGAATTGACGAAGGGCTGTGAGGGACAACTGCAATCGCTCCGTCGCACCGTAAAAGCCAGCCGCACCACCGACTGGTCGCAGTCCGATCTTGTCGCTATCCAGTTCGGACTTAAGCGCGTTGCCGTCGTTGGTAAAGTCCCCCGAGATTTGAATGCCTGTTTCTGTGAAGACGGAGAGGACCGTGGGATATGCGAGCTGTCCTCCCTCCGAACTGAGGAATTTTCCAATCTGTTCGCGCTCGTAGGCGATGGTACGAGCGTCGACATTGACCGCGTCGATCACCAAAACGACGTTAATGGGGGCCTGACGACCGGCGATCTCCTTGAAGGAAGTGATGGTCTGGGGAGATTTGTTATCCAGTAAAGTGAAATCCTGCTGTTGCAGACCGGCGACTGGCGATCCGGATTTCTGGCTGACGACCACGTCAAGGTACATTTTGTTACTGTGAGCTTGGGTGGGCGTGCTGTTCTGTTGGGCTTGTGGCGGCATTTGTGCGGCGTTCTGCCGTGCCGAAGCGGCAGCGGTAATCAGCAGAGCGATGAAAAGAAAATAGCTAATGCGTATTCTGGTGAGAGGTACTTTCATGAGCATGAATTCCTCCGCCTTGGATTCGCAGAGCATTCGGCAACTACCTGGCTGGGTTTGATGGGGAAAGTGCTGTTGACCGAAATTTCCGATTTAGACTTCCAACTCAGACACAATACCCCTCTTCTGCTTTCCCACACAGCGAATTCGGAGCGAATCAGCGGCGGCGAGAAATTTCAAATCGCAAATTGGAGATTTGAAATTTCAGATAAAGGCGGAACCGGTGACTCACAAAGCAAAAAGGCCACTTACTGAGGGTTCCGGTTGCAAATTCGTTGAGTGGAAAATGGGAGAAGGGTACGATGCCCGAGGCAGAGAACCCTAGTGCGCTATGAGGATCGCGGCGTCATGTCTCGGGACCGGCGTTTTTGTGTTGAGCCTCTCCTCGCTTGTTCGCCCGCAGATACGCATTCAGGACGCCGGCAAAACTGAGCTTGTTTGCAGTGAGCCCCAAGGCGTTTCCCATCCGAATCTGGAAATATACGCTCCTGATCCTGATCAGATTTGGAACCGGCTGTTTCGTTTGTTTTATGTGAGACACGCGCGAAATGGCGGTCAGTATGGGGGCGACGAACTTGATCCTTACCTGTGGGAAGAAACCAAATATCTGCTCAGTGGTTCCTCGCACGATGAAGCCTTGAAATTGCTGGACGAGTTTCTTCAGCAGCATTCGGATAACCTGGTTCGAAACCCCTTGAGACGCGCAGTGTTTCAACGCGATCTTCTGGGAGTCTATGAGTGGCTGGCGGCGCTATCCGACGAACGAGGGCCGGTTCATCCGGAATTGCAAAAGCGGATCGCAGAAGTGATCCGTAGATTGACTCTGACCGCGAATGAAATTGGCAAGCTGCCTGACAACTATAACGACGCCATTTTAAGTCACGCTTTTCCTGTTGCGTATGATGCCGCGAATGCAAACGAGCCATTTCTTCCCGCAGCCCTCTTCGACCCCACGGGACCGTGGGTATGCCTGGGCGAAGAGCACGGCAGGCCGGTTGCCTCGACGCATCTGCACTTTTTCCGTGGCAGGTCGGTTTTCCTGGTTTTCTTTCAAGTGCCGGGAGGAAGATCGAAAACCCTGGAGTACTTGGAACAACTTCGCAATATTCCGAAGGGCTGGGGGCCAAACGAGGAAAGGCCGCTGTTTCCGTACCCGGAACCGCCGCAATTTCCGATCGGCACTCGCATGGCGCTCGTTCGGCAAATGGTTCTGAGCGACGCTAGCGGTCATCCAATCGCTACGCACCTAACCGAAAGCGTGCAGGTACGAGTGTATCGAGCCATTCATTTCGATCTGGGCGGAACCGGGGCTCACTCTCAAGATTTCTTCGAATTCACTCTGAGCCGCGAGAGATTGTTGTCGGGACAGGCGGGCGGCCTAAGGGCGGTTGCTCAGGGAGAGAAAGAATTCGCGTTCTTCCTTTCGCACGGAATGGATCCATTCGAATCGGAAGAGGCCCCTGAGCGTTTTGCCGGGGCAGTGTTGAAAAGTTGTTCTGCTTGCCATGAAGCTGCTGGAATGCATTCTTTTCTCAGCTATTCTCGGGAACGATTTGGGCCGTTCGATGTTCCGCCACCCAAATTGAATGTCTCAACGCCATCCCTCGAAACTGCAACACAGATTCAATGGATAGAGCGGCAGCGGAGCCTCAGGCTCACGGAAGAGGTGGCTGAGCGCGTTAGATGACGCGCATTGGGTTGCTGAGAGACTTTTGCTGGGAACTTTGGAGCGCGCGGTCAATTTCGATCAGGTCCGGTCAATTCCGATCAGGTTCGATCAGGCGGGTTAGGCGACGCCCTTCGCCCTTTCTGATTCTGAGGCACGCAGCGGGGGACTCGTGTCGATTGACGCTACGAGGGCTTTGGTATCTGAATTAAAAACGAAGTACGCTCCCGGTTGTTTCTCCGCAAGGTTGAGCATACGAGTGCGGGCATCGTCCAACCTTGCCACTGCGCCGAGCCAGATGATGCCCTTTTCACCATAACGACCGCTGAAGATATCGAACGCAGGGATTACCGACATCATAAGGAATCTCGGTATCGCTTAAGACGTATAAGTAACTGGAAAGTTCCTTTTACACCTGAGTGACTCGAACCGCAAGCTTAAACTGCGGGATCGCGTGCGTGGGTTTGCGGGATTGGTGCGCGGCGGAGCTTGGCCTAACAAAGGCGCACAGGCAAGAGTGCCTGCGCCACTAAACCCGGAACAGCCGCAACGGAGAAAGAGCCGGCCGAATGCCAGCGGTACGACGGCAAGAACCCAATCAACGAGATCGCGGGAATATTTTGGGGGCTCGGGGTGTCTAGACAAGTGGACACGATCCGAGGCGCTGGAAAGGATGGCGACCCGGTTGAGAGGGGTGCGATGGGAGACTTCATTAAGGACAATTTCAATGCTGACGGCGTGGATCGCCGCGGATTTTTGAAGTGCATGGCTTGGGCGGGGACTGGGACGCTGTGCCTGATACAGGGCGGCGTGCTCAAATCTTTTGCGCTCAGCGACATAGCGAATCGAGCGTTGGCCACGGCGAAGGCGGATTTGAGCTTCGTGCAGATCAGCGACAGCCATATTGGGTTTGATAAGGCGGCCAATCCGGATGTGACTGCGACGCTGGATGCGGCGATTGCCAAGGTGAATGCGCTGGAGACGGCGCCTTCGTTTGTGCTGCATACGGGGGATTTGAGCCATCTTTCGAAACCGGCGGAGTTTGACACGCTCGATCAGCGGCTTAAAAGCCTGCGCACGGACCAGATTCATTACGTGCCGGGCGAGCACGACGTGTTGAACGATGACGGGGCGCAGTATCGCGAGCGGTATGGAAAGGGCACCAAAGGCGACGGCTGGTACAGCTTCGATCAGAAGGGCGTGCATTTCATCGGTCTGGTGAACGTGATGAACCTGAAGGCAGGCGGGCTGGGGAACCTGGGTAAGGAGCAACTCGAGTTTGTCGAGGACGATGTGAAGCATTTGAAGTCGAGCACGCCGATTGTGGTGTTTGCGCACATTCCGCTGTGGTCGGTGTATCCAGAGTGGGGATGGGGAACGGACGACGGGGCGCAGGCGCTGGGATATTTGAAGCGGTTTGGGTCGGTGAGCGTGTTGAACGGGCACATTCATCAGGTGATGCAGAAGGTGGAGGGGAATGTGACGTTTCACACGGCGATGTCGACCGCGTTTCCGCAGCCGCAGCCGGGGACCGCGCCTTCGCCAGGGCCGATGAAGGTGCCGGCGGAGAAGCTACGCGGGCTACTGGGCGTGACGGACGTGAACTTCGTTCGCGGGGACAAGACGCTGGCGGTGGTGGATTCGACGCTGGCGTAACGGATAAACCCTAACAACTCGAAATAATTAGCTCGAAAGGATAAATGAGATGAGGAAAACGACATTGAAGGCGGTGGTATGCGCGGTGCTGGTGGCCGCGGCTGGCTGGGTGGCGGGGAACGGGACGCATTTGTTTGCGGCGGCTGGAGCTCCGGCGGCGGCGAATGGGCCGGTGGAAGTGAAGATCGACAACTACAGCTTCATGCCCGGGGACCTTACGGTGGCTGCGGGGACGACTGTGACCTGGGTGAATCACGACGATGTACCGCACACGGTTAGAAACAGCGACGGGACCATCAAGTCGAAGGCGCTCGACACGGACGATAAATTTTCGATGACTTTCGACAAGCCGGGGACCTACGAATACTTCTGCTCGATCCATCCGAAGATGACGGCGAAGGTGGTCGTGAAGTAGCTGAGGCTGGGAATCAGGTTCCTGCTGCAACCCCCGCAAATGCCGGGACAGCGATGCCACGCTGCATACATCCTGTCCCGGCCCTCGCTTCACTGTATCGCAGGAGAATTTGAGGGAATAAAATGAGCACGCTTGCGGTCTATAGATTAGACAGTTCGAGTGGCCGGATGTCTATGGCAACGCCAAACGCGGGAAACGCGGCGGACGCAGGGCGGTTTGAGCAGACGGTGATGCCGCACCTGGATGCGGCTTACAATCTGGCGCGCTGGCTCGTCCGGAACACGCACGATGCGGAAGATGTGGTGCAGGAAGCTTGCCTGCGGGCGTTCAGATTTTTTGGCGGGTTCCAGGGCGGGGATGCGCGGCCCTGGCTGCTGAAGATCGTGCGGAATACGAGCTACTCGTTTCTGGAAAAGAATCGGCCGGCGGCGCTGGGCGAAGAGTTCGACGAACGGGTACACGGGCAGGATGCGCCGCCTCCTAATGTGGAAGCGACGATGGTGCGGAACGTCGAGAGCCGCATGTTGCGAGAGGCGCTCGAGGAATTGCCGGTAGGATTTCGCGAGGTGCTGGTGTTGCGGGAACTGGAAGGGCTTTCGTACAAGGAGATCGCGGAATTGGTTGGCATACCGATTGGCACCGTGATGTCGAGCCTGGCACGAGGCCGCGAACGGCTGCGCGAAGCGTTACTGCGGGCGCGAGCAAAGGAGGGCACACGTGGTTTGTGATGACAATGCACGGTTTTTGCACGGGTATCTCGATGGGGAACTGGATCTGGTGCGCAGCCTCGAGATTGAAGAGCATTTGAAGACTTGTCCGGACTGTTCGCAGGAGCTTTGGAACCAGCAGACGATGCGAAAAGCGTTCCGGTCGTCGAGCTTGTACGAGCGAGCGCCCGCAGCACTGGCGGATCGGATCCGTGCTTCGATTGCTCGTGAGGCCACCGCTGATGTAGCGGCGACTGCGGAGGATGCTTCCGCGAAGAAGGCGACGATCGTTTCTATGACACCGACGCCGCTCAGTTCCAAACGGGCTGCCTGGAACTGGCTCGCGGTTGCCGCCGCGGTCTTGCTTATGTTCACGGTGACCTGGCGCGTGGTGCCGGGATTGAGCGGACGTGGCAATTCCGATCTGCTCACAGAGGAGATCGTTTCTAGCCACATTCGTTCGCTACAACCCGATCATTTGTTCGATGTGAAATCCACGGATCAGCACACGGTAAAGCC
>DATNKB010000030.1:0-16829 GCA_035603595.1 Candidatus Dormiibacterota bacterium | reverse complement strand
AAGAGTTGCTGTGGGCGAAACTGACAGGTGAATTAAAGGATTGATTTTTTCGCCACTTCTGTTATGATGTTTTTGCGCTTATTACTTTCGGTTGTGTTGTGCGGTCCCTCTGTTCGTAGCTGATCTGAGAATACCCGCCTTCAGTTCTCTCCGCATGTTTTCAGCGTAATCTAACAAAAAGACTGGCCAAAGAGGCCGGCTGTGTGTGCACGAAGGTTGTGCGTCGCGGCAGAGCCCTAGCCAGCAAGAAAGCAAAATGCAGAATTTTTCAGAATTACCTATCTCACCTTCGTTGAAGGAGAGATTGGCAGCGGCGCGATTCTTCGTCCCGACTGCCGTACAAGCAGCAACAATTCCACCCGCGATGGAAGGCAAAGATGTGCTCGCGACCGCTCAGACGGGGACGGGCAAGACGCTCGCGTTTCTCATCCCTGTGATGGAGAAGCTCGTCCAGCGAAATGCCCCTGGAATCGGTGCGCTGGTGCTGTTGCCCACGCGCGAACTGGCCATGCAAGTGGCCGAGCAATTCGACGCGCTCCGTGGAAAGCAGCTTATGGCCGCGGCGCTCGTGGTCGGCGGACTAGCCGAAGGGCCACAGCTGAACGCGATTCGCAAGGGCGCGCGGATTGTTATCGCGACTCCCGGGCGCCTTGAGGATTTCCTCGACCGGCGGCTCGTGAGACTCGACGGATTGCAAACACTGGTGCTTGACGAAGCAGATCGCATGCTGGACATGGGATTTCTACCGTCGATTCGGAGGATCGTTTCGATTCTGCCGAAAGAGCGGCAGACAATGTGTTTCTCCGCGACGATGGAAGCTTCCGTGGCGCATCTCGTGAAAGACTACATGCGGAATCCGGTGCGACTCGCATTTGGATCCACGCTGAAGCCTTCCGAGAACGTGCGGTTGCAGGCGTTTGAAGTTTCGGGGGAGCAGAAGCACGGAATGCTGTGCCATTTATTGAACCAGGAAAAAGGGCGTTGCCTGGTATTTTCGCGAACGAAGCGCGGAACGGATCGAATCGCCAAGCTGCTGAAGTGGCGCGGCATCGATGCGGCCGTGATCCACGGCGACCGCTCGCAATCGCAGCGGACGGCTGCTCTGGCTGGTTTCCAGCAAGGGCGGCACCGCGTGCTGGTGGCGACGGACGTGGCTTCGCGCGGAATTCACGTGGAGAACATCGCTCACGTGATCAACTACGACTTGCCTGACCTGGCGGAGAATTTTATTCACCGCGTGGGCCGGACGGGACGAGCGGGAGCGCAGGGCGTTGCGACGACTCTGTTTTCGCGTGACCAGCGGACCGAAATATTTCAACTGGAGCGGACGCTTGGTTTGAAGATCGAGCGCCTGCCGGTGGATCTCGGTTCTCTTGCAAAGCAGGAGAAGGACAACGAGGATCGGTTGAACCGTATGGCGCCTGCGTTCAAGCGGCAACTGGTTCGGCTGCCTGGAGAATATCTTCAGGCGCAGATGCAGGGCTAACGCTTTTACTGCGTGCCGGGGCGAGAACCGCCCCGGCAAACGCAATTTAACAACGGCTTCCGGGGCAGATAAACAAATCTGGTCCGGGAGCCATTTTTTTTTGGCTCAAGCTCTGATTCGGTGCGCTGAATGAACAGGATTAACGGCTAGTATTCTTCGCGCGGCTTTGGAGTGTAGAGGCGATTCGTGGATTTGGTGGCGTGGCCAGCTCTGTACTCTTCCAGCTCGGTATCGGTGATCGGGAAATTCGTGTGCGAAGGAAGGTCAGAGTTGGCGACTAGCTCGCGCTTCAGTTTCAAGGAGCAGACGTCGGGCGCGTCCTGGTAGCGGATGCGGTGCGAGGTGAAAGCGTCGTCGGCGATGGTGAGCGTGAAGTCGCGAACGTCTTCGGCGGCGTAGCGAACCTGGAAAGCATATTCGCGGCCCCGGTTTTTCGATTCGAAGCCTAGATACTGCATCAGAATAGAGTTGCTCATTTTGACCTTGGTATTAGGCCCGAATTCGTTTGACGGCGAGAGGCCGGGATTTGCTGCGACTGATTGGTCGCGCCATGTGAGTGTGGACTATTCCGGAGGTTTGCACCAGACAATTCTGCCCTGCTGATTCTGCGACTCGCACGACTGCGCTGGAAATTTTCATCTGTGGTTCAATCCATCCGCGCGACCACTTTTTTACGAACCAGCGATTACACTTGTCACCTCGAATCAGGGTACCGTGATCCGCTCGAAATACTCTGGAATGATCACTCTAGTTTTGGGAGATGCGGCCCTTACTTCTTCGGCAAATTGGTGCGCCGCCGCGAGGGCTTGTTCGCGCAGAGGCGGATAGCCATATCCATCCCAATGTGTGGGCATAACCAACAGTGGATAACCGAGGGCACGCAAAAGCCGGCCGGTATAGTCATAAATCTCCAACCGCTCATTGTTGGCCCCAACCAGCGCGATATCCGGCCGCAGACCCTCCATCTCACGCTCGATATAGTTCATCGAACCCATGACAAGCACCTCGTGGCCAGCCAGCCGAAGCAAGTAAGCCATGCTCTGGCCTTCGACGAAATCACCCGCTTTCAGCGGCGCCTTCAATCCCGACGGCGCATTGCCCGCTAATCGGCTATCGAAATAGTGCTTGTGAAACAGTGCGGAGTGAATACTAGGAATCACCTTCAACGAAAAGGCCCCAAACTGATAGTCTTCCCCGCCGCGAACTACAATTAGTTGATCATCGGGCACGTCATAGGCACGGGCAAGGTTGGCGACCGTCTCGTTCCCGATGATTATTGCGCCAGCCTTTCTCGCGATGTATGGCGCGTCCAGCGCGTGGTCGAGATGGCCATGCGTGACCAGAAGGTAGTCTGCACGATGGATTTTTGTATCGATTTCTTCGCTGTCAGGCGCGACTATCGCTAGAGGATCAGTGGGACGTCCAGTCGTGGCCGGCCCTGGGGGATGGCGAAATTGCGTGATATACGGATCGATGACCAATACGGTCTTGCCATCTGTAATCTGCCAGCCGGCGTTGCCCAAATACGTTAGCCAAATCTCAGTGCGGCCAGGCGCTGAGGCAGTATTTAAGGTGGCCTTCGTTTGAGCTACTGCGACGCCTACGACGAAGGCCATCGCGAAGGAAACCATAAATCGTGCTCGCATGTGACCCCGACAGGAGAAGTCCAACGGCCGGTATGATGCCCTTACCGCGATATCAACAGCGCTCTGTGCGCTACGGCATTGTAATCGGATACGGCACGTCGGTGGTGCATTGAATGAAGAGCGGCGGAAAATCTGCGCTTACCTCAGCATGGCGACGTCATGGCCACTTCGCGAATGATTTTCGCGAGGATTCGGACGCCGTGTTCGATCTGGTCTTTACTGGCGCCGCCGTAGCCGAGGACCAAGCCGCCACGGGACGGGCGTTTCAGAAAACAACTTGAAAGCGGGATTGCGGAGATGCCGGCTTCGGCGGCTTTTCGCGAGACGATTTTGTCGTTCACCCCGGGCGGAAGCAATGCCACCAGATGCATTCCTGCTTCTGCGTCTACCACTTCGAGTTGCTCGCCTAGCTGCTTGCGAATCGCTTCACCGAGGGCCTTGCGTCGTTCCATGTAGAGCATACGCATTCTGCGGACATGGCGAGCGAAGTGGCCTTCCTTGATGAAATCTGTAAGGGCCGCCTGGTAGAGCGTCGGCGGGAAGATGTCGGTGGCTTCGCGCGCGGAATAAAATGCGCGGACGAGATCTTTGGGAACAACCACGTAGCCTAGACGCAAGGCGGGGAACAAAACCTTGCTGAGTGTGCCGATGTAGATGACGCGCGCGTCCGCGTCCATGCCTTGCAGCGAAGCGACCGGGTGGCTGCCGAAGCGATATTCGCTGTCGTAATCATCTTCGATAATCCATGAACCGTTGCGCGCGGCCCAATTGAGGAGCTGCATGCGACGGCTTGCACTCATCGTGACGCCCATCGGGTATTGATGCGATGGCGTGATGTAAACGGCGCGCGCGTTACGGCAGCGGCGGATCCCTTCATTCACATCTAGGCCATCGCGATCGATCGGAACGGGAACGAGCCTGGCACCGGCCATAGTGAGAGCCTGCTGGGCGCCGGGATAGCCGGGTTCTTCGATCCAGACGGGGTCGTCCAAATCGAGCAGTGCGCGGGCGGAAACCTGCAGGCCCAATTGCGAGCCGGGGACGACGATCACTTGCGAAGCGTCGCAGCGCACGGCGCGCGATGCGCCGAGATATTCGGCGATTGCTTCGCGGAATGGCGCGTAGCCCATGGGATCGCCGTAGGCCATCATTTCGCGCGTGGAATTTCGCGCGTGACGCGAGAGGAGAGAGGACCAGACGCCGACGGGAAAATAGTCGAGAGCGGGGAGGCTGACGCGGAAGGCGCCGATGTTTTTCAGGTCAGAATCGCCTTGCATTGACATGAGGTGGCGGGCGCGCTGGGAAACTTTGCGAGAGATTTTTGCTGTTGCGGGTTTGCGAGCTGTGCCGGGGGTGGGCCTGGGAGTGTCTCCCGGGATCGAACTCGCGACGCATGTGCCCGCGCCGACGAATGTCTCGAGGTAGCCTTCGGCGTGCAGTTGTTCGAAGGCGCTTAGCACCGGCACGCGAGAGACTTTCAACTCTGCGGCGAGGCTTCTCGTGGAAGGAACGCGCTGGCCGGGGCGCAACTGACCGCTGACGATGGCGCGCTGAAACCAATCGTACAACTGGCGGTACATTGGCCGTTGTGTTGGATTCTTCGAGCGCGCGGCAAGCGCGATCGGCGGGAAGAAACTCGCGCGGGCCTGCTTCAACTGTCTTGTTTGCGTCACATGTGGCTCCGAGTGGTCATATCAGAATGCGTGAAAGTGGCTATTGTAGACGTCCACTCCATGATCCATCATTCGCGTCGGTGGCGCAATTCGTGCGCGAGTGGAGGCAGGTTCGAATTGTTGATTCAAGAACGACTGCGAGGGCAAAAGAGATGAATGCATGTAGAGCGATTCGGATTTTCTTTTTGCTGTGCTGCGGTGTGCTTGCCATTTCGAACGCGGTTCCTGTGTTCGCACAATCGAGCGCGGACGCCCCGAAGGCCGATTCACAACAACCTGCGGCGCTCCCGGACGGGCAGCACGATTTCGACTTCGAACTTGGCAGCTGGAAGATTCACCTGAAGCGCCGCCTGAATCCCTTAACCGGTTCGAACACGTGGGTGGAGTTCGACGGCACCTCGGTGACGCGGAAGGTTTGGGATGGACGCGCGCAGATCGAGGAATTCGAGACCGATAGCCCCACCTCCGGGCACATCGAGGGGCTCACGCTGCGCACCTACAATCCCAAGACTCACGAGTGGTACCTCACATGGGCCAACAGCAAGGACGGCCTGCTGGTTCCACCGCAGATCGGGCGGTTCAAGGATGGAACGGGTGAGTTCTACGCGCAGGACACATTGAACGGCAGAATGATTATTGTTCGATTTATTTGGTCGAAGACTGACACGAAGGTGCCGCATTTTGAGCAGTCGTTTTCAGAGGATGGCGGGAAGACCTGGGAAGTGAATTGGATTACGGACCAGACGCGAGTGGGCGACGGGAACGGAGAAGCACGAGCAGTGGGTGAATGACATATTTCATTTTCGCGTGAAACAAGGGAACGGCATTTTTCATAATCTGGCGACTGGATAAACGAGATGAAGGCGTTTACTGACTTTCGGAAATATCTGCTGGCGTGCAGCTTGATTGTTCTCTTGCAGCCGCTTCACGTTGCGGCCCTTCAAGAGGCTGCCACACAACGAGACGGACAGCACGATTTCGATTTCGAGATTGGAAACTGGAAGACGCATCTATCACGGTTGCAACATCCGTTGAGCGGCTCTCACACGTGGGTCGAATACGAAGGAACTTCCGTGGTGCGAAAGGTGTGGGATGGCCGCGCCAATCTGGTGGAACTCGAGGTGGACGGCCCCGCCGGTCACGTCGAAGGGCTGAGCCTGCGTCTTTACAATCCTCAATCACATCAGTGGAGCCTGAATTTCGCCAATGCGAATGGGGGGACGCTGAGCGTGCCAACGGTCGGCGAATTCAAGAATGGACGCGGCGAGTTTTACGACCAGGAACCCCTTAATGGCCGAATGATTCTGGTACGCAATGTGTGGATGGACATGACGGCGAATTCGTGCCGCTTCGAGCAGGCGTTTTCTGATGACGGGGGCAAAACCTGGGAGACGAACTGGATCGCGGTGGACACGCGCGTGAAATGAGGAAGCTCGCGAAGTTCAACCGCGAAAGCCGGATAGCGCGCCGCGTGGATAAAGCGGTAACAATGACGCGAAGAGGTTGCCGTGATGTGGCACCGGAGACAAATTCAGAAGGCATTCGCTGTGCTCGCACTGATGTTCGGGCTGGTGAGCGCGCAAGTGGCCTCAGCACAGAATCCGTCGGATCGCCAATCACTGGATGATGCGTGGTGGACCGGGCCGATGCTGGCGCCGTCGGCTGCCACGTTGCCACAAGGCCATTTCCTGATTGAGCCCTACCTTTACGATGTGATCCAGCAGGGCCAGTACGATCGCAGCGGTGTGAAGCGGAGAGCTCCCGAATCGAACGGCTTCGGTTCGCTCACGTATATAAACTATGGTCTAGTCGACAAGCTGACGATCGGGCTGATTCCAACATTTGGTTACAATCGAGTGAACGACGGAACGAGCAGCTCGAGCGTCGGGATGGGCGACGTGACGGTGCAGGGCCAGTACCGGCTGACAAAATTTCACGAAGGCCACTGGGTTCCAACCATGTCGCTCGCTGTGCAGGAAAGCTTTCCGTCCGGCAAGTACGATCAGCTGGGAAATCGGCCGAGCAATGGGCTTGGAAGCGGCGCTTACACCACGACGCTCGCGTTCTACTCGCAAACTTATTTCTGGCTGCCGAATCGACGGATATTGCGCATGCGCTTGAATGTATCGCAATCGATTTCGAGCGGCGTGAGTGTGAAGGGCGTAAGCGTGTACGGAACAGATGCTGAATTTCACGGGCACGCGAGGCCCGGCGGCACTTCTTTCGTTGACGCATCGTGGGAATACAGCCTGACGCGGAGCTGGGTGCTGGCACTCGACGCGACTTATCGCTTCCAAAACAGCACGCGCGTGACCGGATTCGATGTGCTTTCTTCGCCGGGCACGGAAAACTCGGCAAAGATCCGGTTCGACACAGGCTATAACGACGCGATCGGCTTTGCCCCGGCGATCGAATACAGCTGGAATTCCAAAGTAGGAATTCTTCTGGGCGCGCGCGTGATACCAATTGGCCGCAACACTGCTGCGACGATAACTCCCGCCATAGCGATCAATATCGTCCGCTAAGAGCTCGTTCCGAATTGTTTCTTGGCAGCCCGCCACGCAGAGCGGCGCTGCAAGTCATGCTCGCGCTTCCCGGAAATTCTAAGAACGAAATGTTGCAGTGAGATTTCGTCCAATTTAACTGCGCATTACGGCAGGTACATCAGGGGACAGCAACCCACCCTGTCCTCGCGCGTGCCTCCAGGACAGTAGACGCTCTCAGCAGGCGGTACGTAGACTCCCTCTGTCGTGAAAATCCAAGGGCCCCGGTAATTCTTAATCGCGCCGCACTCCCCCTCCGGCAGCGGGCAAATCGGAAACATGTCGAAGAAAATCTCCTTAGCGTTAGCAATTGCCGTAATGGAATTCTTGCTGTTTATTTTTGTGGGCAGCGCAGCGTCCGCATCGTCAGTCACAGTGAGTGCAACCTCGATAAACTTCGGGTCTGTGAACGTGGGAAGCAGCGCGCAGCACCAGATAAAAATCACAAATTCAACAGCATTTGGCGTGACCATCACGAGTGTGACCGTAAGCGGCAATTATTTTGCTATCAGCGGTATCACAGCACCGTTGAGTCTGAGCTCAGGAGTGAGCGCCACATTGACTGTAAGCTTCGCTCCAAAAGCTGCCGGTACTCAAACTGGAAAGATCGTAGTGCAGGGGAGAGGTATCACAACAGCTCTGGACGTTACACTTTCTGGGAGTGGCGCATCGAGTGGGGGAACGACGTCGATTTCGGTGGTGCCTACCAGTGCAAGTCTTGGGAGCGTTCCTGTAGGCAGCAGCAATTCACAAACTTTCACCGTCACGAACCGCGGCACCACTACTATCTCGGTTTCGTCGGAGGCCACGGCCGGGACCGGCTTCAGCATGTCGGGCCTTGCCGATGGCGCGCAAATTGCGGCTGGGAAAAGCTCGACATTCAACGTGGCTTTTAAGCCAGCCAAGACGGGAGCGGTTACGGGTTCAACGTCGATCAACTTCAGCGCGTCGGGTAAGACGGTACCTCTCACGGTTTCGTTGTCTGGAAACGGAGTTACTGCTACAGGTACGTTGCAGGCGAGTCCCGCCACGATGAACTTCGGAGACGTATTAGTTGGCCACAGCGGCTCGATCTCTCTCAAAGTGACTAACGAAGGCAACTCGGCGCTCACAACCAGTCGGGCGACAATCTCCGGTTCGGGATTCAGCATGGTCGGTGGAATATCCGGGCTGACGCTGCAACCTGGCCAGTCTGACTCGGTGACAGTGGTGTTTGAGCCAACTGTAACAGGAAGCGCCTCGGGAACAATTTCGGTTGCGGCGGGCTCAACTACGATTTCGGTTGCACTATCAGGCTCCGGTACGGCAGCGACGACCTCGCACTCGGTCAACCTTTCTTGGGGTGCGAGCACCTCGACCAATGTGGCCGGCTACTATGTTGAGCGCGCAACAAGCTCGGGAGGACCGTACCAGGTCCTGAATTCGTCGAAAGACACAGCAACGTCGTATGTTGATTCGACAGTACAAGCCGGCAAAGAATATTTCTACGTCATCGTCGCCGTTAATACCGGCGGACAAGAGAGTAACCCTTCCGCGCAGGTGAGCGCGACGATCCCATAACCCTGGGCTGCGTATTGGATTCAGCCGGGCAGAGCGAGTTTGTATTTTTGGCGCCGCGGATTTGTGCTATATGATTGAGCATGCGAGCGGCATTTCGGCGTAATCGCGCGGCTTCAGATATTGGTATTCAACTTCACGACGCCTTCACGTTTCGGCGCCTTTGCCGCGCCCGCGATTATCTCGCCGCGCACTACAACGAGCGTTTGACGCTCGAAAATAGCGCGCAGGAAGCCTACCTTTCACCGTTTCATTTCAGCCGTCTATTCACGAGCGCGTTTGCCGAAACGCCACACGAATTCGTGACGCGAATTCGCATCGAACAGGCGAAGCGGCTGCTGCTCTCCGAGAATCGCAGCGTGACGGATATTTGCCTCGACGTGGGATATGAAAGCCTTGGGTCATTCAGTTCGCGATTTCGTTCGCTAACAGGATTATCGCCCGCCACTTTCCGCCGCGAAGCGCACATTTCTTTTGGCGGCTTTGCGTCGCACTGGCCGCTGTATTACATCCCCGCCTGTTATCAGCACTTTGTGGTAGGGCCTATCTAGCGCCAACCGCCGTCGTGCAGAAAATCGCAAGAATCGAGAAGCATCCGCGCGCTCAATTCGGCTATCTTTGGCCCACTCAAGGAGGTTCCAATGATTCAACGGCTTTCACATGCAACGTTGTACGTGCTGGACCAAGATGCTGCCAAGGATTTTTACGTGAACAAGCTCGGATTTGACGTTCGGATGGATGCAAGCATGGACAACGGCTTTCGATGGCTGACGGTGAGCCCGAAGGGCCAGCCGGATCTCCAAATTATCTTGATGAAAGTAGACGGACCGAACATGCAGCCCGAAGTGGGCAAGGCGCTGCGCGAACTGCTGACCGGCGGAAAACTGAACGGCGGAGTGCTGCAGACGAGTGATTGCCGCAAGACGTATGAAGAGTTGAAAGCGAAGGGAGTGGAGTTCACGGCGCCCCCGAAGGAACAATTTTATGGCGTCGAGGCGATCATGAAGGACAATTCGGGGAATTGGTTTAGCATGACGGAACCGAAAGGCGTGTAGTCTTCGCGAAACGCGGAGATAGGGCTATTGAAAGGCGCTTGCCGGGAGATTTTGGGCGCGCGTAAGCAGTTCGGGCAGATTCTTTTGCACGGTGGCCGCCCTTTTCCCGAGCAGCATTTCCACTTCGCGGCGGGCAGTTTCGACTGTTTGCTGATTTTCGCCGCCTTTGCCGCCTAGCAGAATTTCTGCGCGCAGATAGCAGGCATAGGCCAATTCCAGGTCGACGCCTCGACGCCTGAGAAATTGTCCGTAGTTGAACCAGTCGAACGCTTCACTGCGTGGATCTTCGAATTTTGCATCAAGCGAGAGGCCGCGCTGGAAGGAATGTGCGGCACCTGTAGAATCGCCAATTTTCTCCTGGTAATCGCCGAGGTGCGCGAGGGCGATACTTTCGAGCTGCAGATTCTTGTCGCGCTCGGCTAGTGCGATCGCCGAGAGATATCCCGCCATCGCTGCTTGTTTCTGATTCATGCGAGCTTCGTCGTCTGCAAGCTGAAGCGTGGCGGAATCCAGTTGCGCGGGCGTGGCGGCAGGATCGTCCGGATGCGCTGCGGCCAGCTGTAGGAATGCGCTCCAGTGGCGAGCGGCGGCCGCGTGTTCGTTCTTTTGATCGAGCGCCTGAGCGAGATAGAGATGGGCATTCGGCTGATTCGGAGCCACGTCCACAGCCTTCTCCCAGGAATCAACTGCTTCTTCGGGATGGCCGAGTTTGGCTGCGAGCAGACCATAATTTACGAGCGCGTCTGAATCGCGCGGAAAAATTTCGAGCATGCGATGGTAGTGCTCATAGGCTTCGGTGTAGCGGCCGTCTTCGATCATGGCGCGCGCGGCGGCGTGCTGCAGGCCGGCATTGTCGGGGTTGATTGCGACGGCGCGGGTGAGAGCGGCAACGGCGTCGTCCTTTTGTCCCGCTTTCGTTGAGGCACTTGCGATGCGGGCCTGGAGCATAGCGTCGTAAGGATTCAGTTGCGAGGCGCGCAAGAGCGAGTGGAGATTGGATTCGTCCGTGCCGAGAGCGAAGTGCAATTGGTCGAGGCCACCCCATAGGAACAGCAGTCCAACCAGGCTCAGTTGAAATGCGGGTGACGTAAGGAGCTTTTTGGTGCGCGTGGGCGTAGCGGCCGGCGCAGGCTCACGTGGAGCTCGTCTAGCGGCGCGCTTCGCCGGAGCTGGCTGCGCGCCTGATTGTGTTGCGGAGCCGGCATCGATCAAGAGAGAAGCGACGCGCGAATCGCGCAACTTCCAGAGCGCCCCATCGAGTAGGAAATGGTGGATATTCACGAGGGCGGTGAAGATCAGGAAGCTCGTGGTGAAATCGTAATGGAAAATGTAGCTCACCAGCCAAGGGCCGGGGATGAACAGCGCAATGCCGCCCGCGATCAGGGTGACGAAATATCCCGCCATTCGCCAGCTTGACTGGCCTGCTGCGCGTGCTTCGCGTCGCTGGTAGTAACTCGTGATCCATAAATATTGCGCGGAGTGGAGAACGGCGAGGATTCCGCTGCTGTAGCGTGTTTGAGGGATTTGATACGCGGCGTGCAGCTCGAGCAGGGTTGGAAGCACGAACCACAGAAATTGCGTGAGCACGAGCGTGAGCGGCGCGGCCATGGCTCGCGTTCCACTTCGCTGGATGAGCGGCTTGAACGCCACGAACGTGAACGCTGCAAACACGATTGCCAGGACGAGGCGCAAGGGGAGGGTGATTTTCGCGGGCAGACCCAGCGAAAGAATCAGCGGGTCGTTCGAGCCGCCGGTCATAAAACTTGCGAGCAACATTACGTAGGATGCGACAAATGCCGCGTGTAGCCAGCGGCGCTCGGTGGAGGTGATTTGCGCGCCAGCGCGACGGGTGAACATCATCATCAGACCGTAGTTCTGGCCGGTGTAATGCCAGGGACTCCAACAGATATAGAGCGTGAAAACCCACGGCACGAGCCGGTACGAGGCGTGGAGCATCACAGCCGTGACGACCATCAGCAGCGTGAGATGGAGCGTGAAGAACTTGTATTTTTCGAACTGCTCGCGCGTGTGATATGCGCGGTAGATCGTGGCCATGAAATGCGGGTAATTGAAGATGATGGCGAGGAGGTAAAACGCTACGGCCCAGCCATGCGTGTGCGATGGGGTGAGCCATGCAGCGATGGCCAGTAGAGGCGCGGACCATGCGCCGCAGCCGACGATGAGGTCGAGCCAAGGGCGATAAATCCACGGGCTTGTGGCCTGCGGTGGCGCTGCAGCAGAGGAACCGGCGGCACCGATCGGGTTGGCTTGCGTGGTCAAAAGAAAATCCTCAGGCCGCCAGTCTACTTGGAATGCCGCGTGGGATTCGAGCGTGGCGAGACGAGTTTGCTGAATGCGTAACTTCGGGGCGCTGCTTTGGGGTTGTGCAAGCCGCTATTTTCATCGTGTTTTTTTTCACTGATTCAAGCGGTTGCGCGATTTGCCCAATAAAAAGGCAACGACGCCGAGACCCAACAAAGCAAACGTCAATCCAACGATTTTCGCAACCGCCAGCAATTTGTGCGGCTCATCGGCCGCGGGGATGATCGAGAAAATAATTGTAACGAGCGTCGTCGTAAAACCAAGCGTGCCGAGAGCGATTGCAACCGGCTTGCCTCCGGGAATCCGGATTACTTCGGGTGATGCCGGCTCGCTCTGAAATCGAATCAGCGCAGCGAAGACAAACAAGTACGGAACGAAATACGAAATGATGCCCATGCTGACCAGAACTTCGTACGCGCCGTAAACGCTGGTTCCAGCCTGGCTCAGGAGAATAAAAATTACGCCGCAGAAGGCTTGCACGAGCAGCGCGACATACGGTGTGCCCCACTTCGGATGAATGCGTGCGAACGAGGACGGAAGGTATCGGTCGAGTCCCGCTACGAACGGCAGGCGCGCCGAAACAGCGAGCCAGGCCCCGAGCGCCCCGAGATTGCTGATCGTGATCACCAGCGCCGCTAGCGGTGCGATCCCTGCGAAGCCTACGCGTTCCGTGGATTTTGAAACGGCTTGCATGATGCCGCCGAGTCCGCTCACTTCACGCGCGGGCAGCGAGACGAGGACGGCAATGGTGCCGACAATGTAACCGATCGTGACAAACGCCCCTCCGGCGAGAAGGGCGCGGGGGAGATTTTTTCGCGCGTCGTAAACTTCGTCGCCGAGAAATGAGGCCGACTCCGAGCCGCCGAGGGCGAAAATGATTGTGGCGACGAAAAGAACGTCGCGAAAATGCATGTGCGGGACGATGCTTGCTGCTGTGAAGCTCGTGGCCGAGCCGAACCGGTGGAAGGCGATGGCGGCAATCCCGATGAGAATCGCGATCGGCAGCCATGTGGCGATCGCTCCGAGATTGTGCAGCCATTTACCGACGGAGAGCCCGATGAGGTTCAGAAACGTGCCGAGCGCGAGTCCGAGCAGGGCGAAGACGAGGAAATAGGTTTTGTTTTCGGAGAGCGATTGCCAGCGGGCCGGACCGATAAAGAGCGCGTTGCTCGCCGCGAAATAGAGAACGGCAGGGTAGTAAGGAAGATTGCTCGCCCAGTAGGTCCAGCCGGTGATGAATCCCGGAAATTCGCCGAACGCGCGTTTGCTCCAGATGTAGAGGCCGCCTTCCTGCGGGTAGCGCGAGGAAAGCTCCATCACGGAAAGTGCTAGGGGAAGATAGAACGTGCACCACGCGATCAACCAGATTATGACGGCGCTTGCGCCGACCGTGGCAGCGGTGGCGATCCAGCGCAGGCTGATGCCGGTGACGATGTAGAAGAGGACCAGGTCGCGGAAGCCAAGCGCGCGGCGGGGATGATTGGTAGCGGCGGGTTCAGGCATCGGCGGCAAGCGGGGTCGGATTCATGCGCTTGGCACATGATGCATCGGGCGGAATCTGAAAGCGAGCGAGTTTGAAGCGGCGGCTATTGTGACGGAACACCGTCCAGCGCCGCTGCCAAAACTGAAGCCGGCTACACCTTGGCTTTTTTGTCGTGCTCGTAATATTCGTAGGCGGACATTGGTTTCTCGCCGCCTTTTTTCCAGATGCGATCATCGGCAGGGATTTTCCCGAGAGCGCGAGCCATTTCGCGGATGTGTGATGCGACCGCGCCGCAACATGCGCCTATGTAGTTGACGCCGAGGTCGCGCGCTTTCGTCGCGTAGTCAGCCATTTCGCGGCGGCTCAGCTGATATGGATCGAGTTGGTCGGGAAACGCAGGCAGGCTGGTGAAATCGCGATGATCGTGGGTGGTGCGATATGCGACGGGCTGGCATGCGATGTACGCCTTCACGGCGCGGCGCATTTCTGCGGCGAGAGGCAACGTGTATTCGGGACTGCGAAGGCAATTCAGTCCGACGATATCCGCGCCTGCATCGACAAGCGATCGCGCGCAATCGGCCGCCGACTTGCCGTCGGGCGTCACGTCTTCATTTTCAAATGACATCGTGACCATTACCGGCAGATTCGTCCGCTTCGCGCGTTCAACGGCTAGCAGCGCTTCGCCAAGCCACGAAAAAGTTTCGCCGATGATGAAATCGACGCCCTCAGAGATTTGTACGTCGAGCTGTTCGTCGAAAGTCTTGCGGACGCGATCGGCCGCGGCTTTGTCGTTCGCTTCGTACATCCAGGTGAGGCTGATATTTCCGGCGACCAGGCAGCGATTGCCTGCCGCCTGTCTTGCTATGCGTACAGCCGCTCGATTCAGTTCTTCGACGCGATCGCCCATGCCGACTGTGGCGAGTTTGTCGCGGCTCGCGTAAAAGGTGAGGGACTGGAGAACTTCGGAGCCCGCGTCGCGAAATTCGCGGTGCAGCTCGAGCAAAGCTTCGGGGTTTTCGAGCGCCACTTCCGGCGTAAACGGGCCGGCTCGAACGCGGCCGCGTTTTTCAAGCTCGAGCAGGTAGCCGCCATCACCCAGAACCGGACCTTGTGCGAGCTTTTCGAGGATCCCCTTTTTTGTTGTGTCTGCCATTCGCGTGCCTTTTGATCGGGACTGTCTCTAGGCACTCCCGATTTCATGCGACAGCTTTTTTCACGCGGCCGCGTTTCAAATCGCGCAGCGCCTGATGCGCCGCATTGTAGCCCGGAGCGCCCGTGACACCGCCTCCTGGATGTGCTCCAGCACCGCATAGGTAGAGGCCGTTCACAGGCGTGCGGTATTGCGACCAGCCTGGAACAGGGCGCATGAAGAAAAGCTGATCGAGTGACAAGTCCCCATGGAAAATATTTCCCTCGGTCAGGCCGTAGGTACGTTCGAGATCGAGCGGCGTCAGAATCTGTCGGGCAAGGATTGACTTCGTGAAATTCGGCGCATACTCCCCAATTTTTCTCACGACGCGATCGCCGAGCAGTTCGCGATTCTCATCCCACGTTCCGCGCTTCAACTTATAAGGCACATATTGCACGAACGTGGTCATGATGTGTTTGCCCGCAGGCGCGAGCGAGGAGTCCACATTCGACGCTACTACGCAGTCCACCCACAGCTCTTCCGGGATTTCGCCGAGCTTAGCTATGTCGTAGCAGCGCTGCGCGAATTCAAGCGAAGGCACCAGCGTGAAAAGCGAGCGCTGCGGCGAAGTCCAACCCGAAGGCATCCCAGTGACGCGCGGCTCTTCGCTTAATACAAAATTCACTTTCGCGCAGGGACCATTCATCTTAATCGCAGAAACAGCTTCGCGAAAATCATCCGGCAGCTCACTCGCTTCAACGAGCCCGAGAAACGTCTGCTTCGGATCGGCATTTGAGAGAACGATGCGGCTTTTGAACTCCGTCCCATCATCGAGGAACACACCGCGAGCGCGGCCGCCATTCGCGTCAATATTTGCTACGGGACTCGATGTGAGAATTTCGACCCCCAACTTTCGCCCAGCAGATGCAAGCGCCTGCGTGATCGCGCCCATGCCTCCCATCACGTGACCGTAGAAACCCTGGGTCTCGCCATCGCCGCCACTCAGTAAATGAAAGAGCAGACCGAGCGCGGACCCGGCATCGTAAGGTCCGCCGTGCTTGCCGTACACATTATTCGCGAGGAACATTGTCTTGATTTTCTCGGATTCGTAGTGCCGATCGAGAAAATCGCCAAGGCTGCCAGTAAGGAAAGAAACAAGGTGACCGACCTCCTCCGTCGTCATTCCGCGAAACCGATTCCCAAAGCGCAGAAGTTCCCACCAACCTTCAGCTCCGCGAAACGCTGGATCAGGCGGCGGCTCCAGAAAAAACGGTTGCAGATAACGAGCAAGTTTTTTCAATTGATCGTCCACACGGACAAACGTCTTCGCATCGCGCGGCGAAATCTTGTGAAATTCCCCCACAGCGCGTTCGCGGTCCGCCCACCAGGGCACCACACGACCATCGGAAAACGGAACAACGAGGCTCGGGTCGCACGGAACCATCCGTAATCCGTGCGAGGCAAGATCGAGATCGCGAATCACCGTCGGCCGCAGCATGCTCGCGATGTAGGAGGTAGTGGACGCGCGGCACCCGGGGGCGATTTCCTCCGTCACACAAGAGCCCCCGACAATCGCGCGTCGTTCGAGCACCAGGGTCGAAAGTCCGGCGCGCGCGAGATAAGCCGCAGCCGTCAGGCCGTTGTGGCCAGCGCCGACGACGATCGCATCATATCTTTTCCTCGGCACGCTCTTTTCTCGTTTCGGGACTTGCGCACAGCAGGTGTTTTCGACTAGCATGACCGCTAGTCAGGCAATTGTATCGCTGACTGTAGATAACATAAGCGGGGAAGAAATCCAATGACAGCTTCCAGCAATGACCTTGGGTCACATCAGCGCGTAAGGTCGCGCCGCGCACTACTTGAGCCGCCCGTGCGCTTTCGCCCCGAGCCCGGTCCGCGACTCGAAGCCAAGCGCGCGCGAATTATCGATGCAGC
>DATNKB010000029.1:0-2799 GCA_035603595.1 Candidatus Dormiibacterota bacterium | reverse complement strand
AGCACGCTCGCGGATGCCAGCGCCTGCACTGACTACAAAAAGCGCGACGTGATCGCGCGAGCCATTCGTTGCGGGGAGGATGTAGTCGCTCAGGCAGAGATCGCCGGGTGGATTCTGACGTTGGAAATGAAAAGTGTGAATCGGCGAGCCTGCATCCGGTGCGTAGAGCGCAATCGAATTTCCGTTGCGCTCGGCTTCGAAGAATTGCCACACGGCGGAAATTTTCATGAACGTGGCAGCTTCGCGCCGGACTTCTTCCATGTTGTTGAATAGCTCGAGCGCGCGCGGGTCTCGTTCAACGAGAGCTTTTTCGAAATTTCCGCGGAAGCCGAGATGCCGTCCGTAGATCATGAACGGATTTATGTAACTCCAGATTTCGCTGAGATTCGGGACGGCGCGGATTTTGCGGTCGAGATACGCGACTGGCGGAATCGGGATGTCGGTGCGAATTCGCGGCGAGCGCGTATCGGTGATCGGCGCGGCGGCAGGTTCTGGAGCGGGCTCGTCAAGCACGAGCGTTTCGACGTGCGTGTGCGCTTGAATCGCGGCATCGCGCTGTAACGGATCGCTGAGCTGATTCATCAGGCGCAGGCCGGTCATGGCGTCTTTCGCGTAACAGACGGCGGTGCTGTACTGAGGGGCGATCTTCAGTTTGGTGAATTTTTCGGAGAGCGCGGCGCCGCCGACCAGAAGCGGGACGCAGATTCCGGCTTCGCGAAGATCCGCGGCGGTGGTGACCATTTGCTGCGCGCTCTTCACCAGCAGGCCGGAAAGGCCGATTGCGTCGGGCTGATGTTCTTTGTGCGCGCGGATTAGATCTTCGGGCGGAACTTTGATGCCGAGATTCACTACGTCATAGCCATTGTTCTTTAGGATGATCTCGACGAGATTTTTTCCGATGTCGTGGACGTCGCCCTTGACGGTGGCGAGCATTACTTTGGCACGGCGTTCGGTGGCGGATTTCTCCATGAATTGCTCGAGGTGATTCACGGCGGTTTTCATCGCCTCGGCAGATTGCAGAACTTCGGCGACGATGAGCTCGTTGTTATTGAACAGGCGGCCGACCTCGGCCATGCCCGCCATCAGCGGGCCGTTGACGACGTCGAGTGGAGCAACGCCTTCTGCTAGCTTTTTATTGAGGTCGGCGATGAGGCCGTCTTTCGAGCCCTCGAGAATGTAGTTCGCCAGGCGCTGATCAAGCGGCAGGTCTTCGGGACGCGCTTTTTTGCGCGAGCCGGCGGCGCGGAAATGTTCGGTGATCGCAGCGATGTGAAACTGATTGATGGCGGCTTTCTGCTCACGCGATTGCTCGCGCCAGTCGGCCGGGGCGCCGCGAATTGATTCGGCTTGCGGATGCGCGTCCGGGATTTCAGTCGGGACGCGATTGAAGAGCAGATTTTCGGTTAATGTGCGCTCGTGCTCGGGGATCGAGGGGAAGCGCTCGATGCGTTCGGCGTTGACGATGGCGAGATCGAGGCCAGCCTTCGTGCAGTAATAGAGAAAAACGGAGTTGACGACTTCACGAGCGCCTGGTGGGAGGCCGAAGGAAACATTGGAAATTCCGAGGACCGTGCGGACATGGGGAATGCTTTTTTTGATTAGGCGAATTCCTTCAATAGTTTCAACGGCGCCACCAATATAATTTTCATCGCCCGTGGCGCATGGGAAAACGAGCGGATCGAAAAGTATATTTTCTGGGCGAATACCATATTTCCCGGTGAGCAGCTGATAGGAGCGCTCGGCGATTTCAAGTTTTCGCTGGCGAGTGAACGCCTGGGCTTGATTGGGATCCTCGTCGATGCACCCGACGATGATCGCTGCGCCATAGGAGCGCGCGAGCGGGCAGACACGCTCGAGCTTTTCCTCGCCGTCTTCGAGATTGATGGAATTGATGATGCTTTTTCCCTGGCAATATGTGAGCGCGAGTTCGATTGCGGCCGCGTCCGTGGTGTCGATCATTAGCGGGGCTTTGATTTTGCGAATGAGTTGATCGTAGAAAGGGGGGATGTCCTTCATCTCGTCGCGGTCGGTGCTTTGCAGGCAGACATCGACGATATGGGCGCCGCTTTTTACCTGGCGACGGGCGATTTCAGTGGCTTCTTCCCATTGTTCGGCGGCGACGAGATTCTTGAAAGCGCGCGAACCGATCACGTTGGTGCGCTCGCCAACAACGAGTGGCCGAGTGCTTTCCTCAGCTTCGATCACTTCGATGCCGGAGTAGACGGCGCGATGTTTTTGTTCGGCTGGGCGGCGCGGCGCTTTTCCTTCGGCCATTTGTGCGATTGCGCGAATATGTTGCTCAGTTGTTCCGCAGCAGCCGCCCACAATATTGAGCCAGCCGCGATCCACGAAGCGCTCGAGCTGCTCCGTCAGCGAAGTCGGAGTTTCGCCATACCGGCCTTCCTCGTTGGGTAAACCCGCGTTCGGGTAGCACGAGACGGATCGGCTGGTGAGCGACTGCAAGGTGCGAATGTGATCGGTCATGAATTCAGGGCCGGTGGCGCAGTTCAGGCCGAGCGAGAGTAATTCGACATGATCGAGCGATGCCCACAGCGCTTCGATCCCCTGACCGGCGAGCATCGTGCCCATCGCTTCGATGGTTGCGGAAATCATCAGCGGAATCGGCGCCCCGATTTCGCGGCTGAGGTCTTGAATCGCGAGGATGCCGGCTTTGATGTTGCGCGTGTCCTGGCAGGTTTCGAGGAGAAGTACATCTACGCCGCCTTCGATGAGGCCGCGGGCTTGCTCGAGATAATTTTTGTGGAGCTGCGAGAATGTCACGCCGCCGGTGACGCTGAT
>DATNKB010000028.1:0-14258 GCA_035603595.1 Candidatus Dormiibacterota bacterium | reverse complement strand
GCCGCCGTGGCCGCCGCCTTTCTTGATAATGATGATGGGAGGTTTCGCGGTCATTGTGCGAGAGCGCTCTTATGCAGCCGCAGCGACGGCGGGTGCGTCGCCTTTATCTTTGATGAATTTCTCGGTCTCCTGAAAATCAGGACGCACGTGGCCCGGGATCGCGCGCCGGCCAATCTCGACGGCAGTGCTCGGCGCGTTTCCCTTCATGAACGAAATAATCAGGACGCGCAACACGTTGTAATAGGCGTGCTCATCTTCGGCTGCCTTGCCCATATTGGACGCCACCGGCCCAACCAATCCGTAGCACAACAAAATCCCGAGAAATGTCCCAACCAGGGCGGCAGCGACTTTATGTCCAATCTCTTCGGGCGGACCACCGAGCGCGCCCATAGTTATCACCACCCCTAAGACCGCGGCCACAATTCCCAGGCCCGGAAGCGAATCGGCCATTGTAGCGAGCGCCGCGATCGGCTGCGTCGCGCCGTGATGATGAACGTCCATATCGCGCTCGATCATCTGGTCGGCATCAAACGGATCCACGCCGCCGCTCGATGCCAGGCGAATCGAATCGCACACAAACGGCAGCGCATGGTGGTCTTTCAAAAAAGATGGGTACTTCGACAAAATCGGACTCTGATCCGGCGCATCGCTGTCCGTTTCTAGCGCCATCAATCCATCTTTCCTCGCACGACTGAAAAGCTCGTACATCATTTTCAGGGTTTCCAGGTAGCGTTGCTTATTGAACTTTGTACCTCCGAACGCCGCGCCGAGTCCCCCCGCGATTTTCTTCAAAATATGGAGCGGATTCGCGATCAGAACAGTTCCGATCGCCGCGCCTCCGATGATTACCAGTTCCGCCGGCTGGATAAGCACTTTCAGGTTGCCGTGCTCCATCAAGTACCCGGCAAGCACCGCCCCAAAGACCACGACGATCCCAATAATCGTGAACATCGCGATCCATTCCTCCTAGAGGTCACTGCTGTCAGATAAGGACCTTAATGCCTTTTCCGCTCGCCGAAGTCCCGGCTCGAAGCGCTCTCTCGGCCCGGCTAACCATCGAGTCAGCCGTATCACCCGCTACCGAAGCAGTTCCCCCAAACGAAGCTGTCACCGAAACCTTGTCTCCCCACCACTTAATTTCCGTATAGCTCACCATCTTCGTCAGGCGTTTCGCCACACTCTCGATTTCATCACCCTTGCACTCGCTAAGCAGAGCCATGAATGTGCGCTCGGAGAGTCGGCCCAGCAGATCGGTGGGCCGTAGGCTGTTTCCTAGCGTTTGTGCCACTGCGCGCTGAATCGCATCGACCGCACGAATGCCGTGAGCCGCCTGAAAGTGATCGATCTGATCCACCTGTATGCACAGCACGCTGAAAGGAATTCGGTATCGATTGAAGGTGCTGAGGTTCTCGCGCAGCTGAAACAGAAGATATTCTCGGTTGAATACCCCGGACTCCTCGTCAATGCAACCGAAAACGGCTAGTTTTCCTTGCCTGCGATCCCAACTTGAAACGGAAAGGCTTTCCTCGAAACTCTCCGCCGCTCCGATCACCTTTCCATGACTGTCTCGAATCGCCACCGCGCGAAGTCGCACCAAGACACGATGCCCTTCCTTGTGACAGAGCGACACGTTGATAGCAACAGGCTTACCGTCGCGCAGGACTGCCGCAATCGCATCCGCCGCATCCGCCGCAAAACTGTCGTGCCCGTCGCGATTTCCCAATAAATCGTCCACGCAGAATCGCCCGAGCACATCCTGACGAAGATGCCCTGTGATGCGCTCAGCCCCTTCGTTCCAGAACAGAATTTTCTGGTCGGTATCAACCAGATAAATTCCGGTCTGAAGACTCTCCAGTATCCTTCGATAGATTTCCGGCTTGTCGAGTTCCGATACCATATAGCTTCGTTAGAAGTTATCGGTCGAAAGGGCGACAAGTTTAGACACCACCGCGGCGTGGTGTTCTAAATTGCATTCCTAGCTGAAATAAAGAGGAAGAAACCGCAAAATGACGAACTTCAGCAGCGTTCGATGATCATGGCTATTCCCTGCCCAACTCCAATGCACATGGTACAAAGCGCATACCGCCCGCCGGTGCTTTGCAGCTGATACATCGCTGTAGTCACAAGCCTTGCGCCGCTAGCTCCCAGGGGATGACCAATCGCAATCGCCCCGCCATTCGGATTCACATGCGCCGCATCGTCAGGCAGTCCCAAATCGCGCGTCACCGCGAGCGCTTGCGCGGCAAATGCCTCGTTCAACTCAATCACATCCATTTGCGAAATTTGCAATCCCGTCTTCGCCAACACTTTGCGCGAAGCCGGCGATGGCGCAAAACCCATCACCCTCGGCGCCACTCCCGCCGTTGCCGTCGCAAGCACCCGCGCCCGCGGCGTAAGCCGGTATTTTTCAGCCGCCACTTTCGACGCCAGCAGCGACGCGCACGCCCCATCATTGATCCCCGAAGAGTTCCCCGCAGTAACCGTCCCTCCCGGCTTCACAATCGGCTTCAGCTTCTGCAAACCCTCCATCGTCGTATCCGGCCGCGGCTGCTCATCCGTGTCAAAAACCTTCGGGTCGCCCTTGGCTTGCGTCACCGGCACAGCCACAATCTCACACTTGAAAAATCCAGCCGCATGCGCCCGCGCCCACCGCTGCTGCGTCCGCATCGCAAACGCATCCTGCTCCTGCCGCCCAACGTGATATTCCTCTGCCACGTTCTCCGCCGTCTCCGGCATCGAGTCCACGCCGTACTTGCTCTTCATCAGCGGATTCACAAATCTCCACCCGATCGTCGTGTCGTAAATCTGCGCGTCGCGGCTGAAAGCCTTGTCCGACTTCCCCATCACAAACGGCGCTCGCGTCATGCTCTCCACGCCGCCCGCAATCATCATCTCCGCCTCGCCGCTCTTGATCGCCCGCGCCGCAATCGACACCGCTTCCATGCTCGATCCGCACAACCGGTTCACCGTCGCCCCTGGAACTTCCTTCGGCATTCCCGCAAGCAGCAATGCCATGCGCGCCACATTGCGATTATCTTCCCCGGCCTGATTCGCGCATCCGTAAATGACGTCATCGACAGCCGACCAATCCACCGCAGGATTGCGCTCCATCAACGCGCGAATCGGAATCGCCGCCAGATCATCCGCCCGCACCGTTGAGAGCGCCCCGCCAAATCGCCCAAATGGCGTCCGCACCGCATCGCAAATAAAAACTTCGCTCACAAGCATCTCCGATAATCGCGCCACAGCATCAATAAAACCCGCCAAGCCGAGCCTCTATGATGAATCCTTTGCCTCATTCCGACAAGGCCGCGACACCGCAAGCCAGCAGCCTCCAACTAGACAATCGCCATGCGCCAATAACCACGCCAATGTAGAATGCCCCAGTTGACGCCGTCCGTCTTTCGCCTCGCATTGCGAGAGCGGAGCAGAAATCCCGTTGAACATCTTTGAACTGTCAGGTCTGCTCTTCATCGGCTCGCTGATCGCCGGATTCCTCGGTTCCCTCACGGGCCTGGGAGGCGGCGTAGTTATCGTCCCTCTCCTCACCCTCGGATTCGGCGTAGACATTCGCTACGCCATCGGCGCTTCCCTCATCTCCGTCATCGCAACTTCTTCCGGTGCCGCAGCTGCCTACGTGCGCGAAGGCTTCTCCAATATCCGCGTCGGAATGTTTCTCGAGATTGCCACTACAATCGGCGCTATCGCAGGCGCCGTCGTCGCCGCGTACTTGAAGCTATCGTGGATTGCGATCGTCTTCGGTCTCGTGCTGCTCTATTCGGCTTACGAGTCAGTCCGCTCGCGCACCGATTTGCTTGGCCCCACCCAGCCCGATCGAATCGCTTCCCTGCTCCGCCTCGACGGCTCCTTCCCCACATCGCAAGGCATGCAACCCTATCGCGTCACAAATGTTCCCGCTGGCTTCAGCCTGATGTTCACAGCCGGAGTCCTATCCGGCGTCTTGGGCATCGGCTCAGGCGCTGTGAAAGTTCTCGCTATGGACCGCGCCATGAAACTGCCCTTCAAAGTTTCCACCACCACCAGCAACTTCATGATCGGCGTCACCGCCGCCGCCAGCGCGGGCGTCTATCTGAATCGCGGCTATATCGACCCCGGGCTCGCGATGCCCGTGATGCTCGGCGTTCTGGGCGGATCACTAACAGGCGCGCGCTTCTTGGCTGGCGCCAAAGTAAAAGTCCTTAGAATCGTCTTCAGCATCGTCGTCGCGCTGTTAGGACTCGAGATGATGTACAACGGCTTCGTCGGGAAGTTCGTCCAATGAAAGCGCCTGCGCCAGCAATGTCAGACAAGCGCGCCGAAGAAATCATCGGCATCCTCCTGCGCACGGGCGTCACGATTGCTGCTATCGTCGTCTTCGCCGCCGGAATTCCCTACCTCATCCAGCACGGCTCCGCGAAGCCCGACTATCACATCTTTCAGAGCGAGCCCAACCACCTCCGCCACATTTCCGGAATCGTGAAATCAAGCATTGCTCTCGATCCGGCAGCCATCATTCAACTTGGAATTCTGATTCTCATCGCTACACCCGTAGCCCGCGTCGCATTCTCAGTGTTCGCCTTTGCCGAGGAACGCGACTGGATGTATGTCGTCGTCACCTTGATTGTGCTCGCACTACTTTTGTTTAGTCTTAGCGCCACGAATTTATGACGACATGCTGCGATATGCCGTACCCGCCTTCTCGGACGCGTTGAACCACCGCATGCAGGAAATAGTTGATATACTATTGATTGGAAGGGGGATACGATCATCCTAGGGCATCCGGTGGCGACCTAACCCGTATTCCCGTTTCGGCACTCTGGGCCCATCTCAACTTCGAGGCAGGCTCCATGACGCTCCTCTCTCTCAACTCATCATCCCTTGAGAATTTCCTGCTCCAGAAACTTAGCCGCGTTATCGGACAAGCCCCGATTCGAATTGTCCTTCCCAGCGGCAGCGAAATCTCGCCACGCCACGCCGCACCCGCAGGCACGTTGGTCATTCACGATCGCCAAACGCTCCTGCGAATCATCCTCAGCCCCGAAATCGAATTCGGCGACGCCTACACCGAAGGCCGCGTAGAAATCGACGGCGACCTGGTCGAAGTACTCGCGGCAGTTTTCCGCGCTCTCTCCGGCCGAAATCCCGGTTCGTGGTTCGCGCGCCTGCGCTCGAAATTGCTCGAGTGGACCCAGGCCAACACCTTGCACGGCTCGCGCGAACACATTCACCGTCACTACGACTTAAGCACCGACTTCTACAAGCTCTGGCTCGATTCCGAAATGCTCTACACCTGCGCTTATTTCGAATCGCCGTCCGTCGGCCTCGAAGCCGCCCAACTCGACAAAATGGAGCTCGTCTGCCGCAAGCTCCAGCTCCAGCCCGGAGAGCGCGTTATCGAAGCGGGCTGCGGCTGGGGCTCATTCGCACTTTACATGGCCGAACAATATGGCGTCCGCGTGAAAGCCTTCAATATTTCTCAAGAGCAGCTGGCCTACGCGCGAGCCGCTGCAAAGCGTCGCGGCCTTGCCGATCGCGTGGAATTCATTGAAGACGATTACAGAAATATTCGCGGCAAGTCCGACGTGTTCGTGTCCGTCGGAATGCTCGAGCACGTCGGCACGGACAATTATCGCGCGCTCGGTGAAGTGATCCACGGCACCATCGGCAATTCCGGCCGCGGCCTTTTGCATTTCATCGGCATGAATCGCCCGCGTCCCTTGAGCGCCTGGATCAGAAAACGAGTCTTCCCGGGCGCAAATCCCCCCACACTGAGCCAGATGATGCCGCCGCTCTTCGAGCCGTGGAATTACGCGGTGCTTGACGTCGAGAACCTGCGCCTTCACTACGCGCAGACCCTGCGCCACTGGCGCAATCGCTTCGATCGCTCCGCTGATCGCGTCGCACAAATGTTCGGCGAACAGTTCGTCCGCTTGTGGAGGCTGTACCTCGCCGGCTCGGAGGCAGGTTTTGTCGCAGGCTCGCTGCAACTGTTCCAGCTCCTCTTTGCCGGATCAGAATGCCGCCAGATCCCCTGGACCCGCGCGCACCTCTACGAAAAAATCCAGCAAAACGCCAAGCAGGAAGCGAAATGGATGCATGCAGCGTCTTGATCGTGGGCGGCGGCCCGGCAGGTTCTTCCTGCGCCTGGCAATTGCGACGCGCCGGAATTGACGTCGCCATCCTCGACAAAGCCACCTTCCCTCGTAACAAAGTCTGCGGCGGCTGGATCACCCTTCCGGTTTTCGACGAACTCGAAATCAACGCCGCCGACTACGCCCGCACCAATGTTCTTCAGGCCATCACTGGATTTCGCACAAGCATGATGGGCGACCGTGAAACGGAAACCGACTACCGCAAGCCGATCAGCTACGGAATCCGCCGCAGCGAATTCGACGACTATTTGCTGAAGCGTTCCAACGCGCGCCTGATTGAAGGCACAGGCTTATCGAGCATCGCACGAGCAGGAAATGAGTGGCTCGTCAACGGTCAGATCAAAACCCAATTGATCGTCGGCGCCGGAGGACACTTTTGTCCGATCGCTCGTTACATGGGTTCAAAATCCACGACCGAAAACGCAGTCGCCGCCCAGGAAACCGAATTCGAAATGAACCCTGAGCAGCAAAACAAATGCTCGATTCGCCCGGAAATTCCCGAACTCTATTTCTGTGCGGACATGCGCGGCTACGGTTGGTGCTTCCGAAAAGGAAACTTCATCAACATCGGCTTGGGAAGGTTGGACAAGCATTCGCTCGGCGCGCATATCACCGCATTCATTGAATTCCTGCGCCGCACAAAAAAAATCACCTTCGATTTGCACTCAAAACTCTTCGGCCACGCCTACCTGCTATACGGCAGAAGCAATCGCAAAATCCTCGACGACGGAATCCTCCTGATCGGCGACGCCGCCGGTATGGCCTACTCCCAAAGCGGCGAAGGAATCCGCCCCGCCATCGAATCCGGCCTCCTAGCCGCCAAAGCAATCACAGAAGCACATGGCGCATACAGCAGCGAAAATCTCGACCGCTACCGCGCGTTACTCACCAATCGCTTCGGCGCACTCCACGACGACTGGTCAGTCCAAATCGGCCGCCGCCTCCCCCCATCCATCATGAATTCCCTGGGCCGCGCCCTACTAGCCACCAAATGGTTCTCCCGCCACATCGTCCTGGAAAATTGGTTCCTCCGCTCAAGCGAGCCCGCCTTCCAGGAACCCGTCCGCGCTTCTCTCCAGGTCAATGCACCCACGCATCGCACTCCGACGGTGTTGCCCTTAAGTAGCACAGGCATTCCTGCCTGTGCCCCAAATAACCCACGGCACAAATCGCCATAGCCATGCGCCCAACGCGAAATCGTTCTTCAAACCGGCCCAGGCTCCGCATCCAATCTCGCACCGAAGCCGCACTTCCGTAACGCCGGCTTGCCCTGAGCTGCGAAGGGCGTCCCGCCGGCTCTTTTGACTTTTGCTTTGACTTCCCGCCCGAGACCACGACCACCCACCACTAATTCTGCACCGTCGTATGCCTCACCGCATACCAACAAGGCGTATACCCAAAATGCGGAAACATCGAATGAATACAACTCTCCGCCTCAGCCGGATCCATATCAAACTCCACCCGCCCATCCTTCCTCGGAATGTCCCACTCGTGATGCACCATGACAGTCCCCAACGCAGTAGAGCCGCCACCAGCCATCAAATGCTTAGCCCAAAAATAATCGCCCGAATACACCAACGCCACTGCCGCAATCAGACTCAAAATCACCCGCTGGATGACCACTGATGTCCGCATGCGCCAGTCTCTTCTTGCCCCTCACTGCTAGTCTAGCAATTTCTCGCCCCCGCGTTTGATCCCGAAACCGTATTTTGGGTGCTTTTACCGATATCGAAGATTAAGCGAAAGTGTTATCATGAATCGGGAACGTTTTTGAGATGAGTAAGGAAGCTGCATGATGATACGGAAGAGAATTCGGGCCCGGCTTATTGACGGCGCTTTCTATGTGCCGGCTGCCAATCGGGCCCACGCGCAACGAGCCGAGATTTCGGGCTGGACCATACGTCGCTTCTGTTCCGACGTTCGCTACAAGGTTTTAATCTACGGTTCCGCGATTAAAACTTCGCATAAGCCACAACGAATCAGCTACTTGCAAATTTCTAATCGGCGGTTTTCGAGGGGTCTCGCGTCCGCACAAGCTATGCTCTCCACCACCCTGCAACACTTTTCATTTCACGGTATAATTGAATTCCTTTGCTCACAGTAAACAACATCACGATGCGGTTCGGCGCCCGAATACTGTTCGAGGACGTCACCACCACCTTTTTCACTGGCCGCCGCTACGCCATCACTGGCCCCAACGGCGCCGGTAAATCCACGTTCATGAAGATCCTCACCGGCGAACTCGAACCGTCCAAAGGCGACGTAACGCGGCCGAAAAAACTCGGCATCCTGCGCCAGGACCAATTCGCCTTCGACGAACATCGCGTGATCGATACCGTCATCATGGGCAACAGCCGCCTGTGGAAGGCCCTGCAGGAACGCGAAGCCCTGCACGCGAAACCGCACGACCAGCTCACCGACAAAGACGGCATGCGCATGGGCGAGCTCGAAGGAATCGTCGGCGATGAGGACGGCTACACTGCCGAGGCCGACGCGGCAATCTTGCTCGACGGCTTAGGTCTCGAAGAACCGCTGCACGAACGCAAGATGCGCGAACTACAAGGCGGACAAAAAGTCCGAGTCCTGCTCGCCCAGGCGCTCTTTGGTCACCCGCAAGTGCTGCTGCTCGACGAGCCCACCAACCACCTCGACCTCGATTCCGTTCACTGGCTCCAGGATTACTTGTGCGAGTACGAAGGCGTGCTCATCGTCATCTCTCACGACCGCCACTTTCTCAACAGCGTCTGCACCCACATTGCCGATATCGACTATCAAACCATCATCATGTACAACGGCGGCTACGACGACATGGTCATCGCCAAGACTTCGATCCGCTCGCGCATCGAATCGGAAAATGCCCAGCGCGAGAAAAAGATCGCGCAGCTCAATGAATTCATCGCGCGTTTCTCGGCCGGCACGCGTTCCGCCCAAGCCACATCGCGCAAGAAGGAAGTCGAGCGGCTGCAAACCACCGAGCTCGCAAGATCCAACATCGCGCGCCCGTTTATCCGCTTCCAGATGGACCAGCACTCCGGCAAGCATCCGCTCGAAATCAAAAGCGTGGTGAAGGAATACGACGGCGTGAAAGTCTTCAAGCCATTCAGCGCCAGCGTCGACCGCGGCGAAAAAATCGCGCTGATGGGCCGCAACGGTACGGGAAAAACCACACTTCTGAAATCGCTGGTTCGGAGTGCGCCAGGTTTCATCAGCGATGAAGAAAAGCAGTTCCCGATTAATGGCGGGACGGTTGGCTGGGGCCACAACGTTGCCGTCGGCTACTTCGCGCAAGACCACAGCGAAACCATTCGAAAAGGCACCACCGCGATCGAGTGGCTGCACGAATTCGATCCCATGGCCACGCAAGAACAACTTCGTGGCGTCCTTGGTCAAATGCTTTTCAGCGGCGAGGAAGCTCTCAAGCCCACGGCAGCTCTTTCCGGAGGCGAAGCCGCGCGCCTGATCTTCTGCAAATTAATGCTGCAAAAACCCAACGTGCTCGTCCTCGACGAGCCCACCAACCACCTCGACCTCGAATCCATCAACGCTCTCAATATCTCGCTGCAAAAATATTTGGGCACTGTCCTCTTCGTCACGCACGACCACGACGTGATCGACGAAGTCGCCACTCGCATCTGGCACTTCGAAGCCGGCCGCGTCGAAGACTTCAAAGGCCCCTACTCCGAATACCTCGTGTACGCCCAGGAGAAAGCTTCATAGCTATTACATGTGTCGTATAGCAACATCATCGATAAAATCCGAAGATAAAATCCTCCAGCAACTTCAATTGGATTAAGCTCCTCCCATCAATCCCGTTCCAGAATGCTGGTCGCGTGCCAGAAAAATCACGCTGAGTTCAAAGAAATGAGTCTCATGCGAAATTTTCGTGTAGTTCTGGCCGTCGCGGCGATTGCAGCGATTGCTTCTCTCTCGGCATGTTTTCCGAGTCCTGGCGACATCTTTGGAGGCGGTGGTAACGGCTCGCCCGCTAGTGTGTCGGGCAAATGGTCGATCATGCTTTCGTCGAACCACGGATCGAGCAACGACGTGGATCTCGAAGCAAACTTCTCGCAATCCGCGAAGGCGATCTCGGCGGCGCAATCAGTGATTCTCTCGAGTTCACCTTGCGACTTCGGGACGAATTTCATCCAGGGAACCGTCAGTGGAAGCAATATCAGTTTCACGCTAGCCTTCGGCACCGGACATCCGACGGCCTCATTCTCAGGCTCCGTAAGCAACAATGGGCTGAGCATGTCCGGCAACTACAAAATTCCCTCCGGAGATTGCACGTCGGCAGATTCGGGCACGTGGCAGGCAACGAATTTCGGCGATTCGTCCGGTTCGTACTCGGGACAACTGACGTCGGCGGTGAACAGCCGAGTGATTACCGTACTTGAAGCGCTCCAGGAAGACGCCACCAACAACCTCCAGGCAGATATTTCACTCACCAACGGCGGCTGCTCGATGCTGAACCTCACGGGCACGGCAATCGGCAGCGTTCTTGATCTGGAGAGTGCGGATCAAACGATCGGTTTCGTTTCACAGGCGTCCGACCCAACGTATGCGAGTCTTGCCACTAGTTACCAAATCGCTGGCACAAGCTGCGGTCTCGCGGACAACGGGAGCGGTACGCTTTCGCAGGTGGTACCGGCCGTGGTCGGCCGGTCTAACGCCAGCGCAAAGGTCAGCGCGAATCCACTGACGAAATCTCTCCTGGAAAAGACTCTCGAGAATCGTCACAAATAGAACTTCCCGGGTTTATATCGGGTAATCGAACGCAAGCACGCCGGTGAGTGCAACTAAAGCACAGGAGAGGAATCTCCGAGCATCGTGCGGCGAACAATCACAATCGGCGGAAAGCCCTGCTTCAAGAATTCGTCGTGGAATTTTTCCAGGGAGAAATCGCTTCCCTGCTTACGGCGGACATCTTCCCTGAGCTTGAGAATTTGTAGTTTTCCAAGCGTGTAGTAGAGATACGTCGGATTCGAGGTTCCCCGCTTCGCTTCCACGTCTGCCGATTTCTTCGACTGGTACCCTTCCTTGACGAAAAAATCGACAGCCTGCTCAAAGGTCATGTCGCCCCGGTGCATGCGGATGCCGGCGACGAAACGCGCATCGCGAAGAAGAGCTTCCTGAAGCTGGCCGAGGCGGATCAGGAGGGACTCGCGCAGATCCTTTGCACCCACGCCGGGCTGCCCATAGCCTTCGTCGAGCATCATCTGCTCGCAATAGTGTGCCCAGCCTTCAGCGTTGCTAGCGGCTCCGATCACTTTGCGAAGTTTCGTGGGCACATACGGCTCGTAAAGAAATTGGACGAAGTGGCCGGGAAACGCTTCGTGATCGGCGATGCTGACGAGTGTGCCCACGTTAAATGATTTCATGAGTTCGCTGATCTCTTCCGGAGTGTCGCTTGGGCCCGGTAGCGTCACGTTGAAATACGCTTCTTTGGCAACCTTTTCAAACGGTCCCGGTGTATCCATGGAAGCGAGCGTGGTGGCGCGCTGGAACGGCGGTGTCTCCTGCAGGGTTGGACGCGAATCACCCGGGATTGTGACGATATGCCTGGTGTGGATGAAGGCGATCAGCCCGTCAAATGTTTCTCGGAAGGCTTGCAGCAATTTGTCCGGTGCGGGATGAATTGCGACAAGGTCCTGCAGAACTTCCGTCGCGGTTTTGTTCGGGTTGACCTGCTTGGCGACGCGCTCGAATTCGGCTTGATTCTTGTGGAGATCGGCAATGCCGATTTCCAAGAGACGATCGAGAGGCATATCGACCATCTCTTCGTAGCGAAGTTTCTTGGCGAACGTCTCGGCGCCAATGCGAAAGTCACCATTCGATCGCGGCAGAACATCGGATTTGAGCCATGACTGGTAATCGCGCAGTGCTGCAATCACAACCGGATTAGAACTCGCGAAGTCTGATTTCACTGAGGGATCCGTTGCATCGGCGAAGGCGGCGGGAACATCCTTTTCGAAGAAACTGATGATGCCTGGCAGCTGCTCGAGCGCAATTTCCGTGCTGATGTGCGGAGGATTCTTCAGATTCTGGCGAGCGGCGGCGAGAAGCGCGGGAATCTGGCGTTCACGCGCGACTGCCGAGCGGAGCCGGTCATTCGTGGGAGCAAAGCGGCGAATCATAATGACGTATACGCCATTACTGGCCGTGCTGGAGTAATCGTCGGGATCCTTTTCCCAGGGACGAATGGTCTGGAGGGTCAAGAGACTGCTGCGAATGGCGCCGAGGAGCATCTCATGATCGGCGGCATCGGTGGACGAGAGAGCGGACGCGTCAAACGAAACGACCCGCTGCTCGAACTGTTGCAGCGCTGCGATCTCTTTGTCGATGTTGGCACGGGAATAGTCATCGAGCTGTGAGTCATACTGATGAAGGCCGGCGCTGGTGCCGTAGCTTGGATTGAACCGAAACAAAATCTGGTCGAGGTAATCATCGACGAGGATGTTCCAGCGAGCCGTCGCATCCGCACGCCCCACCGCAACACCCGACACGAGAGAACCAATAACGGTCGCTAGAACTACGAGGATGCGCAGTGTTGTGGGCATACCTTCCTTTCGACAACGGATCGGGCAATTCGTTAGCGGACCATCATAAAGCTGCAGAGTATTCTTAACGACTGGTATTTCAGTGCGGCCGGGGCGCCGCGTACCAAACGTAGTAGGTTCCGAACCCTGAAAGCAGAACAATCCACCACAGGATCAGTTCAATCCGCATCCAGAGTTTCCAGCGCTGAAAGCGCCAGGAACGGGGAAGGAAATCCGTCCCGGCGACCAGCAGAATGTAAAGCCCGAGGATCTCGGCTGCTGCACCCAGGACGCCGTGGACCGTGGCAACCAAATATGTTCGCTTCCAAAAACGACTGGCAACTCTGGGCAGCACTCGCGTATGCAGCGACGGCCACATCACCAGGGCAATCATAGGCAGATTGAGGATCAGTACCGCGGCCTGGCAAATGCCATGAGCGGTGTAACGTTTCGCTCGAGCCAAAAAGGCGCCACCGAGCAGTGCGAGTCCCATCGCGATTTGAACTAAAAGATTAAGGTCGGCGCTGAAGCTGGCCCAAGTCCCGAGGAATCCATTCATGAAGCTCTGTCCCATTGGCGCGCTCGTTCGCCGAATATTTCAAGAGCGAAAATACAAAGGGCCCCGGCTTCGTTCGTTGAGGCCGAGACCCTGTAGTTGTTTTACAAGGTGAGAGGCGATGTCTAGCCGCCATAGTTATCGACGATCGCTTCTTCCTCGACTCTTTGCTTTGACTTGACGATCCACAGGCCATCGCCATTGGTGACGTAGATGAGGCCGCGGCCCTTGTCTTTCAGGGAGGCCGTTACGCCGGAGAAGCTGCGCATGTCTTTTGAGTTGGCCGCAGAAGAGGTCCCTGCGTCCGAGGATCCAAAGAGAGTGAGGGTGTCGGCAACGACCTTCACTTCGGCGGACGGCGCGCCAGCGGCCGAGGAACTCGTATCGATGGTACGCGGCCGGTCTGGGTTGCTGACATCGAAGACCGCTACGCCTGCGGTGGAGTCGAGCCCGATCAGCAGATACTCTTTCCCTTCTTTCTTCACCAGCAGCATGCGAGTGACAGGACCGCCGGAAAGCTGAACGTGGGCAATGACGTTGGCTGGCTTGTCTTCGCCTTTGTTGGGGTTTGGTTTGGCTTGAATGGCTGGCCCTGCAGCGGCGATTCCGATTGCAGCTACCGCAAAGGCAACCCGGTAAAATCCTTTCGACAGCTTGTTGCTCGTATTTGCGTTCATGGTGTTTCCTCCTTAGAGATTCGAATTGCACTTGCGATTCTTGAGCGGCTCGCTCATCGCGAGCCGCCCGAAACTCTGGTTGATGGATTACTGACAACTCGCAACGTCGTTGTACGCGTCGTCTGAAGTGCATGCATGGGGCTTCGCAAACGCCCCGAGCGCCTGGTTATTCCGCACGATCCATAGCCCTTCGCCGTTGGTGATGTAGACCAAGTTGTGGGCTTCGTCGTTGAGAGTGCTTGTAACCCCGGAGAAACTTAGAACGACCCGAGGATTTGACGGATCACTCAAGTCGAGTACCTTTACCGTGCTCGTCGCAGGCATGGGATCGGCTGCC